>JAJFUP010000202.1 GCA_021372395.1 Deltaproteobacteria bacterium | reverse complement strand
CACACGGGCCTGAAACCGGCTCGGTGCCAGCACGCCTTTGGTCTTCGTGTCCGTGGCGAAGCGGAGCATCTCGCAGCAGCAGCTGCAGCAGTTGCACAGGACGTTCGACCTGCCGGGCGTGTTTTCCGTCAGGTGTACGAGACCTGCCTCCTCGGAGCGCTTGAGGATGTCGAGCGCCTCCTCGTATTCGATCTTCCGGCCCGTGCCCCGCTTGATGTGGTAATCGGCCCCGCGGTCGAGCTGAAGGCATACGTCCAGTGGCCCATCGCAGCGCTTGAGGAGTTTCCTGCACACGCATGCGGTCACAGCGAGGGACCGTGCATTCCGGAGCAAAAGGGCGGCGTCCTCGAAAGCGAGCACCTGGTTCTTCGCCTCGATGGTCTCGCCTACCGGGATCACCCTCATGAAGGCCGGCAGTTTTGCGGCGGTCACGAGGGCGAGCAGTTCCGGGTAGTCGCTTTCACCGAACTCCTCCCAGAGCGCCAGCAACTCGGCAGGCGCTTCCTCCCATGCGATGGTGGAATCGTGGAACTGCACCACGTGCCGGGCCAACCGGTACAAGGTGGTGCCGTCCTTCTCGTAATCGAAAACCACGCCCCGGTGGTAGAGGCCCCCGATGATCCGGCGCATCTCCTCGAAGTCCCTGTCGAACACTGCCGCAAGACCCGCGATGGTATCGGGAAGGCTGTTCACGATCCGGGCCTCTTCCTCCGAGCACACGACCTTCCATATCTTCGGGAGCACGACCGAGTTTTCCATCATGAGCTTCTTCGACAGCTCCCGGTACACATCCGGCTGATCCATGCACACCCCCTTTTGTCCATGAACATATGGTATTCAACGCATACATTCTACCCTTGCCCAGGGGTGCGATGCAAGTCTCGAATACCCCGGGAGAAAAAGCCTCGCAACTGCCCGACAAACCCAGAAAAGGTGCAGGTGGGCCCCTTGTCGAGACCCGGGTTACCTCCTGACATGGTCGCCACCGCTCACGGACACCTTCAAGTTCTCCGGGCGATCAGCCGTAATATATCCAGGTAGGGAGGCTCGGGTACATGAAGGCGATCATTTCCCTTTTCCTGCCAGGCGGGCTCCTCGTGCTGGCGTCCCTCTTCCTCGTCCACCTGGGGGGCGTCAAGGCTCATCTGGACACCATCGCAGGCGTCTACCCGTATGTCGTCTACATCGGCGCCATGCTCCTCGGATGGCGGTTCAACCGCTCCGCCCTGGTATTCGGGACTGTCAGCATCGCCCTTGCCCACTGGTGCCTGGCCCTGTTCACCCCGGGGATGCCCGGGGCAGAGATCACCTCCCGCATCGCCTACGACGCCGTGACGCTGCTCCTCCCGCTGAACCTCCTCGTGCTGTCGCTCGTGAAGGAGAGGGGGTTCATCACCCCATGGGGTATCGGCCGGCTTTCCCTCATCCTGGGTCAGCCCCTCATGGTAGGGCTCATTGTCGGACCAGACCCCTGGCGGTTTGCAGCCCTGCTCGAGTACGAATACCTCCCCTGGGGCTTTCTCTCGCTGCAGCCGGTTTCCCAGACCGGCATTGCGGTGTGCATCGCAACCCTCGCGCTGCTGGGTTTTCGTTCGGTGCGAAGCTGCGGGGCAAAGGAAAGCGGTTTCTTCTGGGCTGCTGCGGCATGTTTCGCAGCCCTCAGTGCAGCCGGTCAGGGTCCGGTCATGTCCTTCCACTTTGCCACCGCATCGCTCATCCTGCTCGTCAGCGTGGTGGAGGTGTCCCACACCATGGCCTTCCGGGACGAACTCACGGGCCTGCCTGCCCGAAGGGCTCTCAAGGAGGACCTTCTGAAGCTTCCGGGCCAATACTGTCTGGCCATGCTCGACATCGATCATTTCAAGAAATTCAACGACCGGTACGGGCATGACGTAGGCGACCAGGTGCTCCGCATGGTGGCCTCGAAGCTTGACCGGATCACGGGCGGAGGCAAGGCGTTCCGCTACGGCGGAGAGGAATTCACCGTGATATTTCCTGGCAGGTATGCAGACGACGCCCTGGATCACCTCGAGGAGATCCGCAAAGAGGTGGCATCCTCCGCCTTCATGATACGCTCCGGCTTCCGTCCGAAGGAAAAGCCCCGGAAGCCGAAGGCTCGTGGGTCCGGGGGGAAGCGGGTCTCTGTCACCATAAGCATCGGTGCAGCCTGGCCCGGCAGCCGCAGCACCACACCGAACGAGGTGCTCAAGGAGGCCGACAAGGCACTCTACCGGGCCAAGAAACAGGGGCGGAACAGGGTCGCCGGCTGAGGCTCAGGGAACCCGATACTCCCCGGAGGTTGAACAAAGCTTGACAATGCACCTGCCAAGGGAATTCACTGCGCCCTTTTAGAGAAATTGTTTTCCCCATATTTCAGGGCCGGATTTTCTGAAAAAACCTTAATTTCATGATATTCTGAGAGTTTTCAACATGGCATGGACGTTGCTCAATCATGTGCGGAACGAACAGAAAACTCCGGCAGATTCCCTTGAAATGCGAGGGGAGGCAGGTATGCAGGTCAAGAAGGGCGATGTCAGTGAAAAGAACCGATGTCAGCGGGCCGTATCCACCATCCTGGAAGTCCTGAAGCTCCAGTGCCAGGGTTTCATCCTTCCCCCGGCAGAGGTCAAGCGTCTGCTCGTCCTGCCGGATGATGACAGGCCGTGGCATCTTCACGAGTCCGTGACAAGGTTGAAAAAAGATCTCGCGAATCGATATGTTGCCATGGAGATAAACCCAAGCCAGGGCATCACCGTGATGCTCTACCGGGTTCCTGTCTATCCTCATGTGCTCTGTTCGCCGAGGAGCCTGAGGCAATAGGGAGTCACATTCGCCGGATCCGCCGGGTATAGGAGTACGCGAAGGCCCTATGATCCGGAAAATGTAGGCGTCGGATACATTCCCCCTTGCTTGTTCAGAGTTTGCCCTCTATCCATGTAGGTATGAGAAGGATCGGCATTGTCACCGCCTGTACCATGGATTGTCCCGATGCGTGCTCTCTCATCGTGTCGAAGGAAGAGAACGGGCAGGTGCGTGTCAGGGGAAACCCGGAACACCCGGTGACCAGGGGATTCACCTGCGCCAAGGTCCAGGGTTTTCTGAAGAGGAGAGCGAGCCTCGAGCGGATCGTGCATCCCCTGCTGAGGTCCGGTGATGCGTGGAAGCGTATCGACTGGGAAGAGGCGCTGAAAATCTGTGCCGGGAAGATCCGGGGGTACTGCGAAGAGCCGTCCTCGATCCTGTACTTTCACGGTGAGGGGGCCAAGGGCGTTCTCATGCAGGCGGGCACCCTGTTCTTCGGCCTCCTCGGGGCCACCATGGTCAGCGGGTCGTTCTGCGACTCGGCGGGCTACAGCGCATGCAGGAAGGATTTCGGCTCGAGGGAGAGCAATGCCCTGGAGACACTCCTGGATGCCCGGGCCATCGTGAACTGGGGCAAGGATCTGCCACGGAGTTCGGTGCATATGGCTTCCCTGGTGTATAAGGCGAGGCAGAAGGGGGCAGAGGTTCTCACCATATCCCCCGGGGGCGACCTGAACACTGCTCTTTCGGATCACCGGATCTGCATCAGGCCCGGGACGGACCGCTTCCTGGCTGCAGCCGCGATCCGTCTCTTCATGGAACGCGGCACCATCAGCGAGGAGATCATCTCCTGCGCGGGCAACTGGGATGCCTTCAGATCTCTCGTCTCGGGCAGGGGCATGGACGAACTGCTGCATGCCTGTGGGGTGTCCCGTGAACAGGCAGAGCTCGTTTGCGATCTCTATGCGCGCAAGCGCCCGGCAGCCACCATCATCGGCGCGGGGGTGCAGCGGTACAGCCATGGCGGGGAGAACGTACGTTTCATTAATGCGCTCGCCATGATCTCGGGCAACATAGGCGTGCCCGGAGGGGGAAGTTTTTACCACCTGAACTCGCTCAGGAACCTGAACCTCGCCTGGGCCGGTGCCGGGCAGAGGGAGCAGACCAGGTTCCTGCGCATGCCGCTCATCGCTCAGGAGATCGCATCGGCACAGGCA
>JAJFUP010000174.1 GCA_021372395.1 Deltaproteobacteria bacterium | reverse complement strand
ACGTTTTTCCACGCGGGACGTTGTCGGGGCTCCTGATATTTCTCTCTGTTCGATAATGTCTGCTGCACGTGCCATATATTACCCCCCAGTTTGCATTCTTTTATTGTTCATTAACCATACATGGGGGGCATAATCTATCAGTGCTGCCCTGAACTTTTTCTCAGACCTTAACCGGTTATGGGGTAAGATAAGACCCTCGATCGGCATAGGTAATCTGGCAAGGGTCGTGTGGGATTTATCGATTTGCGTGTAAGACAGAAACCGACACGGGGCAGGTCAGCTCAAACCGTTTCTCGCCAAGTGCTTCAGCAACGAAAGAGGCCTGCGGGAGAACTCTTCAGGAAAAACAGGCCACCCCGGTCAATGGCATCAAGGAATCGCCTTTTACGGCATCACGAGCCTGATTTTCCCGCTGACAGTCACTGCCCCTGGAAAAGGTGTACCTCCAAAGGGTGTCGTCAGAAACTGTCCCGGAAATCAGGGATGGGGCTCGCGCCATCGCCCAGGGGAATGCGCAGCCTGAGCACCGTGCCTTTGTTCATCCTCCCCACGATGCTCACCTTTCCACCCAGAAGATTGATCCTCTCCTTGATGCCGAGAATACCGAACGAGTCGGACTTGCTGATATCCTTTTTCGTAATGCCCACCCCGTTGTCGCTGATCATGAGCTCCACGTTTCTGCCCGACATCCTGAGATTGATCTCGGCCCTGGTGGCACGCGAATGCCGGAGAATATTCGTGAGGGCCTCCTGGCAGATGCGGTAGAGGGCGGTAGACACCTTGTCGTCGGTAATCAGTGTGCCCGGGGTAGGATCGAGGATGGCCTCGCAGATGATCCCTGTACGGTTCTGAAACTCTTCCACCAGCCATTCCAGCGCCGACGTCAACCCGAGGTCGTCCAGCATACCGGGCCTCAGCTCCACGAGGATTCTCTCAACCGTCTTTATGGTGGCATCGATGAGCTCCATCATGGAACCGATCTTCGCCTGCACCGGGGCGTCATCCACGGGGAGGCTCTTGCTCAGTCCGAAGAGATCGAGTTTCAGGGCGGTCAGGATCTGGCCCAGTTCATCATGAATCTCGCGGGCGATCTCGGTGCGTTCTCCTTCGAGTACGACGTGCAGGTGCTCGGCATGGATGCTCAGCTGGTTCCTGGAGTGCTCCAGCTGCTCTTCGGCAAGCTTGTGGGGTGTTATGTCCGAGATAAAACCTTCAAGGGCAATGACATCTCCCTGGGGCGAGTAGACCCCCAGGCCCTTTTCGTAGGCCCAGCGAACCTTGTGCCCGGAAGTGACGATACGGTAGGTGATCTGGAAATGACTGCGCCTCTTCAGTGCTTTCTGGATGGAGTCCCAGACCATGACGCGATCTTCCGGGTGGATCAGCTCGCTGAAGCTCACGACCGTGTTTCCGATGAGATCCGCTGACTTGTACCCCGTGAGGTCGTAGACCCCCTCGCTGACGAATTCCATAGTGTAATCCTTATCGTTCTTACAACGATAGGCCATGCCCGGCAAATTTCCCATGAGGGTGGACAGAAACCGCTGCCTTTCACTCAGGCGGTCTTCCGCTTGTTTCTTCTCCGTGATATCGGTATGGGTGGCCACAAGCCGGTTGTAGTTTTCCCCATTGCCGATCCGGGATACGCTGGTGAGACAGGTGACATCATTCCCGTTCCTGTTCCTGTAGGTGAACTCCATGCTGTGCGTGCGTTTCTGCTTCAGAATGGAATAGAACCTGTTCCCCTCCTCCTCATACTCTTTCTTGTTGTGGAAGAGGAGCCGCATGCTCTTGCCGATGAGTTCCTCGGGGTTCCACCCGAAAACGGATCTCACCGCATGGTTCGCGAACATGATCTTCCTGTTGTCCAGGCCGATGACCGCATGGGGGATGGCATCCATGATGGATGCGTGGAGCAATGCCAGCTCATCGAGTTTTTCCCTTGCCTGCTTGAGCTCGGAGAAGTCGAGAAAATTGAACAGGACAGCCACCTTGTTGCGATAGAAAATACAGGCTGATGTGACCATGGTCCACCGAAGCCCTTTCCTGCCCTGGATCCTGAGGTTGTAGACGTTCCGCTGGGCGGCATCTTCCAGTCCTGAGCAGTCCAAGATCTCTTTCAGGAGAAGCCTGTCATCCGGGTGAATGAAATCGGCAACATCCTTTCCCAGAATCTCGGCCTCGTCATATCCCGCATAATCGATGAACCGCGAATTCACGAACAGCACACGGTTGTCCTGAACCAGGCACAGCCCGACAGGCGAGCTGCTCACCAGACTCTGATTCAGGGCCTCGGTTTCTTCCCTCTCGGTGTTGTCCTCGATGTGCGTGATTACCATGTCGGGCGGGATAGCGACGAACGTTATATCTGCAATGCGGTCCTGTCCTGTGGTGAACATCTTGTAGAGTGTCTTTCTCCGGATGAGGGCCTTGTCTTTGTAGCACCGTTCGAAGTCATCGCGCAGGTCCGGCCTGTCGCCATAGATGCGCGTGGTGGTTTTGCCGATATAGTTCTTGATGAGCCCTTTTGTGGCAACGATAGCCTTCTGGTCATACCCGATGAGGACAAAATCCCCCGCACGTCTCTGCCAGGTGAGGCTGAAGAAGGGTACACCTTGGATTTGCGTCTCTTCTTCTGCACCCTCCCCTTTGTGTGTATAGTGCTTTCGCCAGTATAGACTGGTGACATCCCGGACCACGGCCATCACCATCTTCTTCCCTTCCAGGGTGATGATCCGCGTACTGTACTGGATGGGAAAAACGGTGCCGTCCTTCTTTTTGCTGCTTATCCATATGAACATCCCGCCGGAGGTGTTCGACTCATGCCAGAGATCCGGGATGGCATCGACCATCTCTGCCGGCACCAGGTCCTTGACGTACAGGGAGAGCATCTCTTTCTTGGTATAGCCGTACATCTTCAGTGCCGCCTCGTTGCACTCGAGGACCCTGCCCTCCTGAGTTTCGAGGAACATGGCATCGGCATAGAGATTGAAGAGACACTGGTAGAGGTTGGGTGCTACCTTGGCATCTTCCATGGTTCGAATCCTTTCAGGATAAGGCCCGGGCCTTCATTGGGCCGGTGTTGTGTCTTAAATCGATCATCCAATGGTCATCGGAACGATGAAATTGCATAAAAAGACCCTGCTCATAGACAGATAACTCTTCACGTCTTACCAGCAAACCGCCTGTTCTTCACTCGCCCTTGTAGGCAATCACAGGGGTGATGTCAAGCACACGATGAACAAGACGGCATGAATGGTGAAAGAAAGCCCGAATTTTATGGTTACGGGCAGGAACCCCGGTGAATAAGCCTGATACCGTGAAAGATGACTTTCCCGGTCAGGCGTCTCTCTGATATCATGTTTCCCAAAGATCCGAAGGAGTGACGAGTCAATGACGGACGACAAGGTGTTGCTGAAAACGAACGCGCAGAAGATCCTGGACGAATGCACGGGCACGGGAAGCGACCCGGGCATATCGGATATTCCGGGCTCCCTGGGTTTCCGCCTGCTGGATCATGCTGCAGAAGGGAATGCGGATCTGCACAAAGACAGATGGGTCAGGGGATTCATCTTCATTACGCTCAAAACCATCACCGCGAAGCCATGGGAGAAGGAGTCCGA
>JAJFUP010000163.1 GCA_021372395.1 Deltaproteobacteria bacterium | reverse complement strand
TTGCTTTTTCTGCGGATCGTGGGTATAAAAGGATTGTCTCCTGTGCAGTTATCGGATGAAGGGTGCTAAGAGCGAGATTCCGAACTGCAGTGTCATTTTGATTGATTGATCTGCGATAGGGCATGAACGTAATTTTCAATACCTGATTGAATTCATGCACAGGAGACCAACCTTTTCTTTCTCACATTTACAAGTAGGGAAATATATCTCTATGAGCATGTAATACGTACGCAGTAACCGTTCCCGTTTTTTCCATACGCCGATTCTCAGCTGTGTGACTTCTGCGCCTGCAGCACCACCCCATCTCCCTGCCGCTCATCACTACTGAGAGCCTGCCCGGGCCAGTCGAAAATCCGGTTTATGGTGATCCGGTATGCTCGTAATACAAGATTATTTCGTCCGGATCTGCTATATACTACGTATGATTTCTTTTCGATCCGCCGGGGAAGCCGACCGGCACTGAAGGAGGAAACCGATGCAGATCGACCGGTACCCGGGAAAGCCCCTGAAGGACTACACCTACGAGGACCTCATGAAGCTCAGGCGCCCGCAGCTCATGGAGCTGTTCTCCGGGCTCGATGCCCCTGCCCTGACCGAGATGCACGGTGAATACCGGGCCGCCCTGCTTGACAGCGGGCACGTCATCAACAGCTTCCTCGCTTGGCTCTACCTGTATTTCACCTGGGGGACGTGGCAGCATAAGGCCTTCGAGCCCCTGGACGACCGGCACGGCCACGGCTACAACACCTTCATCACGACGCAACCAAGGCTCTTTGAAAACTGCTTCGCGGCGGTCTTCATGAAGATCGTGCACATCGTGGGCTCGCTCTTTCGCCCGAGCTTCCCCCAGCGCATGGCCCGCATCATGCTGAACAAGACCTCCATGATACCCTCGGTTTTCGACGGCAGACCTGCGTTCCAGCTCAGCTACCGGGACTACAACACCTTCTACACCAGCACCATGACGGACGAGGTGCGCAAGGTGAACGACCACCTGTATCTCGGCATCGGGAGGCTCACCATCACGCTCGGCAAGGTGAACCCCATGCCGTTCGTGCTCATGGGGCCGCCCGACCCCTGGGCAGGGCCCGAGATCCCGTATCCTGAACATAAAATCGGGTCCTGAGGGGAAGAACCATGCGGAACAAGAAGTGAAGGAGCGGTGAAGGATGTGCGGGGTACGCGGCCCAAGGCCTCGGCCGGTGGCATACGGTGTCATGCGCTGAAACAAAAAACCACGACCCGTTCGGGGCCGTGGTTTTCTCATCGATCGTTCCTGCAGGGAGAGGAGCGCCGGGTGTGTCCCTCGAGGTTCAGCGGGTGCGGGCCTCTCTGGTTTCATGCCCCGTATTCCGGGGGAACCTGGCTGCGATGGCGAAAAATGCCGCGATGCCCATGGTGACGAAGATGGCTGTCATGGCCTTGTCCTCCTTTCCTCAACCCATGAGGGCCATGAGAAACTGACGGGCCGGGGCGGTATTGATGCCGACGAGGGTCACGATCATGACGAACACGATGGCCGCTTCCACCCGGGTGAGTCCCAGGACACGGTAGGTGAACCTGATGCCGATGCCGGTCATGAACATTGTGCCGAGAACAATCCATACTGTCGTCATGGTCTTTCCCTCCCTGGGGTTTTTTTCTTTCTATCCCTCTATAGGCAAGGGTCGTGCCAGGCGCGGCAATTCTTCAACATACTGATTGTATGTTATTTATTTATCTCTGGGAAATCCGGCTTTGCCAGAATGTCACGCTCACCGCACGGAGGGGGCCTGGCTGGTACAAATTGTCAAAACAGGTCGCTCCCCCGCTCCTCCTTGTTGACAGAATGGCAACGGCCCGTGAGGGTCTCTGCCGTGCACCCGTTGTTCATGTATTGTTGAACAGGGGGAACCGGAACAGGGCCTTGTTCAACCGTTCTTGAACAACACGGGCGGGTACGCATCGAGACCCGGCTCGCGGTGACAGGGGTCTCACTGTCCCTGGCGCCGGACTTCGTTTTCGGTTATAATTCGGCCTTGGTTGTATTTGCTATGCGATAAGGAGGTCTGAACAAGCCATGGCCGGATCCGCACGTGCCATCGTGCCCGGCGTGCCGCACCACGTAACGCAGCGGGGGAACAGGCGGCAACGGGTGTTCTTCTGTGAGGGCGACTACCGGGCATACCGGGACCTGACGGCCCACTGGTGCTACTTCTACGGGGTCGAGGTGTGGTGCTACTGCCTCATGCCGAACCACGTGCACTTCCTGGCCGTGCCCTGCTCAGCGGATGCCCTCTCCCGGGCCTTCGGCCAGGTGAACCGCAGGTACACCCGCATGGTGAACGCCCGGCAGGGGTGGAAGGGGCACCTGTGGCAGGGGAGGTTCTCGTCGATGGTGGTGGAGGACGACTCGCTGCTGGCCACGGCCCGCTACATCGAGATGAACCCGGTCAGGGCCTACCTCGCCCGGAGCCCCGAGGAGTATGCGTGGAGCAGCGCTGCCGCACACGTGAACGGCAGGCCCGACTGCCTGGCCAGGGGTGGGCCTTTCGAGGAGCTCAGCACGGGGTGGAAGGCCTACCTGGAGCTGCAAGGGCGGTGAAGACCGCCACGGAACATGGGGTGATAACCTCAGAAGTATAGTTCAGTCGATGTACCGAGAAAACCGTCTGGAGAGCTTGGAAAAAAATGTGGTAGCGGGGGCAGGATTTGAACCTGCGACCTTTGGGTTATGAGCCCAACGAGCTACCGGACTGCTCCACCCCGCGTCACCTTTGAACTTTGAGTCTTCTACAATCATTGCGAAAGGTTTGTCAAGGCATAAGGTGCACCCCCAGGAGCAGGGGGTCCGGGGCAATAACCCCCGGTCACCACGGTGAATATTCTCTCCGAAACCGCCCAGGGGGTTCTGCAGGGAACATCTCGTCTTGCGCAGGGGGTCGGGAGGGGGAGAGCGGACGTCTGCCGGAACGGGGACAAAAAAAATGCAGGCCGTAAGGCCTGCAATATGAGGAGGTTCTACGGGGAATGAATCTTGAAGAACCTATTGTTTCCTATCGACCGCACGCGCCGCGACTTGAAGGTTTTTTTCGTGCCCTTGCATTTTTCTCTCCCAGTGTTGCGTAGCGTCATAAAAAGACAAGGGAAGCCCGGACCGCCCTTTCCATGCGTGCTCCGTGCCTCGCAGGGACAACAAGGAATGGGAATTCTTTATTTTTTACGGGAACAGCCTTTTTGTGGTATACGTGATGTCATGCCGAAGCAAGCGCCCCCCCTTGCATACAGGGTACGACCCACTGTCGTGGACGACCTCCTCGGGCAGGACGACGCCGGACAGCTGGTCAGGGACTTTGCCAGGGGAGCCCTTCGCTCCGTCATGCTCTGGGGGCCTCCGGGCTCGGGCAAGACAAGCGTGGCGAGCCTCATCGAGAACCTCTACCCCGACTCCTTCTTCGCCATCAGCGCCGTGACCTCCGGGGTCCAGGAGATCCGCCGCGTCACGGGAAACCTCGGCGAGGGCGCTTCGCGGCCCATCGTGTTCATCGACGAGATCCACCGGTTCACCCGGGTGCAGCAGGACGCGCTTCTTCCCTTCGTGGAGAACGGGTCCATCATCCTCATCGGCGCCACCACCGAGAACCCCTCCTTCGCCGTCACCTCGCCGCTCATCTCACGCACGCAGGTGATCGTGCTCAAGCCCCTCATGCCCGAGATCATCGAGCGGATCCTCTCACGGGCACTGGAGAGAGACGAGGCCCTGGCCTCCATGAACAAGGCCCTCTCGCCCGAGTGCATCTCCGCCATGGCACGAGCCGCGGACGGCGACGCCAGGGCGGGGCTCAACCTGCTGGAGCTCGCGATCACAAACATCGACAAGGAAAGCATCGAGACAGACGACCTCAAGGGCCTCATGGAGCGGCCCCTCTACCACGACCGCTCGGGCGAGAACCACTACGACCTCATCTCCGCCTTCCACAAGAGCGTGCGGGCGAGCGACGTGGACGCGAGCGTCTACTGGCTGGGAAGAATGCTGGAAGCTGGCGAGGACAGGCTCTTCCTCATCAGGAGGATGATCCGCATCGCCTCCGAGGACATCGGCATGGCCGACCCGAACGCGCTGCGCATGGCAGTGAGCGCCAAGGACGCCTTCACCTTCGTGGGCAGCCCCGAGGGCGAGATCGCCCTGTACGAGGCGGCCATCTACCTGGCCTGCGCACCCAAGAGCAACGCCGTCTACCTGGCGGAGAAAAAGGTGGAGGGCCTCATCCGAAACACCGGCTCGCCGCAGATCCCCCTCTACCTGAGGAACGCACCCACCAGGCTCATGAAGGAGATCGGCTACGCCAAAGGATACATATACGCACATGACGACCCCATCGGGGCGCTCTCCCTTTCCTACCTGCCGGAGGGCCTGCCCCAGGTGAAGCTGTATATACCAAAAGATACAGGTGTCGAAAAACGTATACGGGAGATCCTTGATGCTCGAGAAAAGGCTAAGAGAACTGGGCCAGGACCATATCGCACGACTTCTAAGCGATGAGGCCGACCCCATTACGAGGGAGCGCATTGCGCAGGACCTGGAGACCTTCGACCTGGAGTTCGTTATCCGGCTCACCCGGGGCAAGCACCTCTATGAGCCGCCGGGGGGGGTAATCGAGCCGGCGGAGGTAATCCCCGCATCGTTCGCTGCATCAGACGAGGCAAGGCCGTACAGGGCAGGCGGCATCGATCTGCTCAGGTCGGGCAAGGTGGCGGCGCTGGTAGTGGCCGGCGGCCAGGCCTCCCGCCTGGGGATCGATGCACCCAAGGGCGCCGTGGCCGTCACCCCGGTGCGCCGCAAGAGCCTGTTCCGCCTGTTCGCAGAGAAGATCCTCGCCCTCGAACGCAGGTACGCCTGCACCATACCGTGGTTCATCATGACCTCCCGGGAGAACGACCAGAACACCCGGGACTACTTCCGCAGAAATGCCCATTTCGGCCTGGTTCCGGGCAACGTGTTCTTCTTCACCCAGGGCATGCTCCCGTCCGTCACGGAAGAGGGGCGCTTCCTGATCGGCCCGGACGGCAGCCTCTGCATGAACCCGGACGGACACGGGGGCACCTTCAACGCGCTGCGCGCGAGCGGCTCCCTCGAGGCGATGGACGACCTCGGCATCGAGGAGATCTTCTACTTCCAGGTGGACAACCCGCTGGTGAAGGTGTGCGATCCGCTGTTCCTGGGCCTCCACCGCATGACGGGGGCGCAGATGTCCTCCAAGGTGGTGAAAAAGGCGGACCCGGACGAGAAGGTGGGCGTGGTGACGAGGCTCGGCAACAAGACCGTCCTCGTGGAGTACAGCGACATGGGCGACGACGTGCGCCTCGCCAGGAGCACAGACGGGGAACTGCTCCACTGGGCGGGGTCCATCGCCATCCACGCGATCAGGCGCGACTTCGCAGAGGCCATCACCAAAGAGGGCGCATCCCTGCCCTTCCACCGCGCGAAGAAGATGATCGTGGCGCTGGGACCCGACGGCAAGCCTATCGGGATCGAGGGCATCAAGTTCGAGACCTTCCTCTTCGACGCACTGCCTTCAGCCGCAAAGACCGTCACCCTCGAGGTGCTCAGAGAGGAGGAGTTCGCCCCGGTGAAGAACCGCACGGGCATCGACTCGCTCGACACCTCCATCATGCTTCAGAACGCGCTTTTCTCCTCGTGGCTCAAACAGGCCGGTTTCGAGGTGAAGAAAGGCGTAAAGGTCGAGATCGGCCCGCTCTTCGCCCTCGACCGGGAAGACCTCGCATCGAAGGCAGACAGGATCCCCCGCACCATCGACCGTGACACGTACCTGGGGTGAGGCTGCATGCCGCTGAAGAGCTCGAAGCGACACACCATCGACCTGAAGGAAACGAAGTGGGACATCTTCATCTGGGCAGGCTCCTTCATCGTGCTCGGGTTCGTGATCCTCTTCGCCCTGTACTCGTACCACGGCGTGGAGCGGGAGATGGCGGCGCAGTTCAACCGCGAGCAGGGGCTGCTCTCTCAGCAGACAGCCATGGGCATCGAGCAGTACATGCACGACATCACGAACATCCTGAGCCTCACCACCCACATAAAGAACGTCTCGGACGGCAACGAGGAGGCCATCAGGGTGGCCATCCAGAACGCCTACAACTCGCTCAAGAGCAAGGTCGAGGTGGTGTTCTGGGAAGACGCAACTGGCGTCATGCGCTACCACTACCCCCGGCAGCTCCTGCCGGGCCTCGACGGGAAGGACTTCAGCTTCCGCACGTACTTCCGCGTGGGCAAGGAGCTGAACGTCCCCTTCGTCTCCGACATCATCATGTTCGGCGGCGAGCAGTACTACGACATCCCGGGACGCTTCGAGACTTTCGTCATCTCGTTCCCGCTCAAGGGGGCTGACGGGAAGTTCAACGGGGTCATCGCCTGCGCCATCGACCTCTCGAACATCACCGCCCACTACGTAGCCCCCATCCGGCCTTCGGAGACCGGGTACATGTGGCTCCTGGATGAGACGGGCATGGTCCTCTACCACCCCAACCCCCAGTGGATCGGCCTGAACCTCAAGGACATCATCCTGCGCCTCAAGAAAGAGAACATCAGGGTATCGGGCGTGGAGACTCTCCAGCAGGCCATGGAGCTGAAGAACGACGGGAGGTACGAGTTCGTCTTCCCCCACTTCCCGGACAACGAGTCGGTCAGGAAGCTTTTGGCCTTCTCGTCGGTGCACTTCCTGAACCGGAGGTGGGTCACCATCGCCACCTCCCCCTACAGCGAGGTCATCTCGCTCATGTCCGGAACATTCCGCAACACCCTGGTCTTAGGCTCGGTGAGCATCGGGTTCGTACTGCTGGCCACCATCACCATGCTCAGAATCAACCGGGCACGCGCCCAGGCCTCGGAACGCAGCAAGTGGGCCGACGAGGTCCTGGTGGCCCACAAGAGGCTGGAGACCATCTTCAACGGCGTGCCCCACTACCTGATGATGATCGACGACGCCTTCACCATCACCGACATCAACCAGCGCCTGTGCGACCTTTACGAAAAGAGGCGGGAAGACGTCATCGACAAGCACTGCGAACTGGACTTTCCCGAGACGGAGCGCATCTGCCGGCTGGGGCTCGTGGAGAAGTGCTTCAAGTCGGGAAGCCTCGTGACCGAGCGCGACACCCGGATAGAGATCGGCGGCAAGCCCTACTTCTTCGACATCAGCGCCATCCCGCTGTTCGGCTCCCGGGGCGACGTGGACTACGTGGTCCAGTACGCGGTGGACATCAGCGAGAAGAAGGGGCTCACCGAGAAGCTCATCCAGGCTGAAAAGCTCGCCGCGGTGGGCCAGATGTCGGCCCACGTGGCACATGAAATCCGCAACCCGCTCACCTCGGTGCTGCTCCACTCGGAGCTCCTGGAGGATGAGCTCAAGGAGGAGCATCACAACAAAGACGAGGCCCTGGATCTCGTGAGGATCATCAAGGCGGAGATCGACCGGCTCTCGCAGATCACGGACGAGTACCTGTCCTATGCCCGGCTCCCGCACCCCAAAAAGCAGCTCGTGGACCCCCGGGCGGAGGTAACCTCCGTGGTGTCCATGCTGATGCCGGAGTTCACCCGCAGGGAGATTGTGACCAAGATCACCTGCCCGGAAAAACTTCCGGCCATCATGATAGACCGTGGACAATTCAAGCAGCTTTTGATAAACCTCCTCAAGAATGCTGAAGATGCCATGCCATCGGGCGGCAGCCTGGAGATCTCCCTCATGGGGATAAAGGACAACTTCCTGCTCCTGGTCAAGGACTCTGGGTACGGCATCCCCTCCGAGCTCACCCGGAGGATCTTCGACCCCTACTTCACCACCAAGGACAACGGAACCGGGCTCGGGCTGGCACTGGTCCAGTACATCGCCAACGTCCACGACGGGTGGGTGGACGTGGAGAGCCAGAAAGGGACCGGGTCCACCTTCATCTTCTCCGTCCCGTTCCACGGGGAAGAGGAAAAGGCGAGGGCATGAGATGAGACTGCTGTGGATCGTTACCTGTTTTTCCCTGATCCTCCCGGTGCACGCCGAAGGCGCCCGCCTTGCCTTCAAGGTCCCCCCGGGCATTACCGAGGTCAGGCTCCTCTCCCCGGGAACCGGTGCCGTGCTCGACCACATGAAGGCACTGCTCAGGGGGCAGCTGAAGGCCGTCGACGAGAAATACCAGGTAGCCAGGCTCGAGGCCGAGACGAAAGAGGCATCGGCCCGCGTGGGCAGGTCGGACAAGGCATATACCCAGGAGATCGAGACCATCAGGAAACAGTACGGCTCGAGGATCGCCATCACCATCCACTCAGCCGCCGCGCAGATCACTCCTGAATCCGCCATGGGCGACATCACCTTTACCTACACGGTGAGGAACAACACGGACCGGATCGTGAGCGACATCGTGTACCGGCCTCTGTTCAACAAAGCCCCCCTTCCCATGACGTCTTCGCTGGTCCTGGAATTCATCCACCCGACCTCCCTCGTGTACGGGCTGGCCCCCGGCGAGAGTATGGCGAACACCGCCAAGGACCCGGAGCACTTCTCCTTCTTCCTCGGCGAGGTCTCGAGCAAGAACGTCCACGAGATTCAGTCCTCCCTGCCCGGCGGGTTCACCATAGAGGTCCTGGACATCAACTTCGTCGCCCAGAAAGGGTACAAGGGCCAGTCAAAGGTGATGGGGGTGAAGGAGGCCTTTGCGGGGCGCCTCGCGCCCTACCAGGCAGCCTCCAGGCAGGCACGGGACCTGTACCTCTCCAAGACCTCCGAGCTCACGAGTGCCAGGAAGCTCTTCGAGAGCGAGACCAGTGTGATCAGGAATGTCTTCGCCGGCAAGATCAGGGATCTCGAGGAGTCGTCGGTGCGCTACAAAGCACCCGTGGACCCCGGGAAGAACAAGGGGGCCTTCGTGTCTATAAAGCCCGGCTCGTACTACCTGTATGCAGTCCATGCCTCCGGCGGAGCAGTCTTCGTTCCGACCACCGTCCGGGACAGAACGAACAGGATCAGGATCGAAACCCTGGGAAAGGACCCATTTACGCCGTGACGACCATGAACAAGACGATCCTCGTGGTGGATGACGAGATCGGTATCCGCCAGTCGCTCAAGA
This sequence comes from Deltaproteobacteria bacterium, assembly GCA_021372395.1. Lineage (GTDB taxonomy): Bacteria > Desulfobacterota > Desulfomonilia > UBA1062 > UBA1062 > MWEI01. The sequence goes on along the minus strand of JAJFUP010000163.1, from coordinate 1,466 downwards.
AGATCCTCGAGAAAGAGGGGTACACCGTGCTCACGGCCTCCAATGGCGAGGAGGCGTTCCGGGAGATCCGGGGAGGCGATATCGACCTCCTCATCACGGACATCCGCATGGCCGGCATGGACGGCCTCGAGCTGCTGGGGGTGTGCAAGTCGGTCTCCCCCTACACCGAGGTGATCATGATCACCGGGTATGCCTCTGTGGACACGGCCGTGGACTCCATGAAGCAGGGGGCCTACGACTACATCACCAAGCCCTTCAAGAAGGCGGATATCCTCAAGGCAGTGCAGAAGGCCATCGAGAAGCAGATCCTCACCATGGACAACATCCGGATGAAGGCTCGCCTCGAGGCGCTGGAATCTGGCCCCATGGTGGAGACCGCGAGCCCCGGCATGAAGAAGATCGTGGAGATCGTGCATCAGGTGGCGCCGAGCCAGGCTACGGTCCTCATCATGGGGGAGTCGGGCACGGGCAAGGAGGTTATCGCGGACATGATCCACACGCTCTCCCCCCGGGCCGAGCGTCCCATGGTCAAGGTGAACTGCGCCGCGATCCCCGAGACCCTCATCGAATCGGAGCTGTTCGGCTACGAGAGGGGGGCCTTCACCGGTGCAGCAGGCAGGAGGGAGGGCCGTTTCGAGGCCGCGGACAAATCGTCCATCTTCCTCGACGAGATCGGCGACGTGCCACAGTCGGTCCAGGTGAAGCTGCTGCGGATCCTCCAGGAGGGGACCTTCGAGCGGCTCGGGAGCAACCGTACCATCAAGGTGGACACCCGCATCATCGCTGCCACCAACAGGGATCTCGCGGCCACGGTGAAGCAGGGCCTCTTCCGCGAGGACCTCTACTGGCGACTCAACGTCATCTCGCTGAAGCTGCCGTGCCTCAAGGAGCGCAGGGAAGACATCCCCTCGCTCGTCCAGCACTTCATCAACCGCTTCTCCCACAAGAACGCCAAGGCCATCAAGGGCATCGAGTCCAAGGCCATGGAGATCCTGCTCAGCTACGAGTGGCCCGGCAACGTCCGGGAGCTGGAGAACGTCATCGAGCGCAGCGTGGTGCTGGACAAGGACTGCGTCATCGGCGCGGACGACCTCCCTTCCACCATAGAGCATGGGTGCCTGCCTTCCAGCGACTCGGTCACCATCCCGCTGGGCACGCCCATGGAAGAGGTGGAGCGGATCCTCATGGAAGAGACCCTCAAGCGCACCAAGGGAGACAAGGGGCTCGCCTCCAAGCTGCTGGGCATCTCCACCCGGACGCTGTACCGCAAGATGGACAGGAAGGAAGAATAGGACCCGTATTCTTCCCGGAGCTTCACAACGGACTGGAGGAGTCTCCCTTCCTGATTCTCTCTCATATCAAGGCAGGGAAAACCTTACCTGTGCATTTTGGTCATATCGCCTGCGATATGACCAAAATGCACAGGCCAATGTATTGCAGAAAATTTCGTGCGTCTCCGGAAATAC
>JAJFUP010000142.1 GCA_021372395.1 Deltaproteobacteria bacterium | reverse complement strand
TTTCACCGGAGGATCGCCAGGACCCAGATACATGCCGCCCTCGATGTGCCGAATGTCGACCGCCTCGTGATGAAGGTCTTCATGAATGAGGGAGAGCTCCTTGTGGACTCGGTGAGGTACGCCTTTCTCAGCGATTCCGAGATCAGGGAAAGGATCGTGGTGGAGGGCAAAGAACACCTGGACGAGGCCCTGGCAAGCGGCAGGGGCCTCATGATATTCACGGGACACATCGGAAACTGGGAGATCCTCTCCCATGTCCCCCGCATACTGGGCACCCGGTTCTGCGTCATGGCGGACAAGAGGAACGACCCGCTGCTCGAATCCATCGTGGACGAAATCAGGTCCCGTTCCGGCGCCACCATCCTGCCCCCCACAGGCAAAGCCCGCATGCTCATCCGGGAGTTGAAGAAGGGCCGGACCATCGGCATGGTCGTGGACAAGCGGGGTAAGCCCAAGGGCGGTCTCTACTGCACGGTCTTCGGCATGCCTGCCGTCACCAACCCCGCGCCGGCCTTCATCGCCATCAGGGGGAATGCCCTGGTGCTGCCGGTGTACGTGGTGAAGAGAAACAAGGCCTACCACATCTGTTTCTCCCGGGCCGTGGATGCCGCCGGGTTCGGCGAAGGGAAAGAGGGGATCCAGGCCCTGAGCGACTTCATGCAGTCCTGGGTGGCCTCCGTGGTGAGGCAGTACCCGGACCAGTGGTTCTGGCTGTACAGCAGGTGGCTCACCCGCCCGGACATGCGCAGGGTCCTCCGGCAGGGCCTTGACTTCAGAGAGTACGTGTCCCAAAAGGCAGCCGGGGGATGAAATCGGCACGCAGTCGCACATACTGAGTCTTGACTTTTACCGGCTCTCCCCGGTATATCTATCAGGCTTCAAAAAAGGGGAACGGCGGCATAGCCAAGTGGTAAGGCGACGGTCTGCAAAACCGTTATTCACCGGTTCAAATCCGGTTGCCGCCTCCAGTTTTTTGCCATTCTCCCGCAATCATCAGATAAAGCCCTGTTCTCAGTTGCGTCTGGCTTGCGGTTTTTGCATGGTTTCTCCTGTCCATCCCGTCAATGCTCGATGTGCTGAAAAGTCGGGATGGGCTTGCAATATACCTTTTAATTCTGGTCTGATACACGGATCAGCAGGGGAGGAGGAACCTGGGGATTTTCTGTGATGCATGGGCGATCATGAGCGTTATTCCCCTTCGTTCTGTCATCCAGGCGGAAGATGTCCAAGCTTGGCCTCAAAGACATCGGCGACTCATGCATGCACGGTCTGCATCGAGAACATGGAGCCGACAACATTGCCGGGAGGCATGCTGACAGCACCTATGCCACGGTCTATCGGGATATTTTCACAGAGCCATTCCTTGAAGGGCAGACCTCTCAGTATCCATTCAGATCCTGTCTCGGGATGGTCCTCCAGTACACACCATCACTGGGAGCCTTCTCCGGCACCACCAGCAACACGGACCGGCCATCCAGGAAGACAGCCTTCACCTTCTCGCCCAGCCTGATGAACTCATCACTGTGCATCGGGTCTCCACCGATGCTTTTCACCATGTCCACATGGCTTTGAGTGAGAATCTCGCCGACGCGTAACACCTTGCCTGCGGCTTCCCTAAAAAGCTTGCCCTTCACGCGCCCGTCATTCCCGGACAGTCTCAGGCCTATGCCGGCCAGGGCGCCGATGATGCCGCCGCCGGTTCCGCCGTGTTCAGAGAGGTGGATACCGTTCCGGGAAGCCATTTCCCTGGCCTCAGCCTTGGTGATGATCTGCCTTTTCGCACGCTTCCCGTAGTCTATGATCTCAGTGGGATGTTGAAGCCTATCGAGCACCGCAACGCACAGGCCCGGGTCAGATCCCGTGGCGCTTTCCTTCTCGAGAAACATCGAGGCATGCTCTACCAGAGAGTCCAGGTACTGATGGCCAATGTCGGCAATGAAGCACATGGAGCTGTTGTGCGAGGTATACGGCACATCGGGATGGACGAACAGCTGATGGCGGGTTACAAAACTGCCCTTTCCCCAGCCCTTCTTCTCAATATCCACAACCAGATCCGAGGCCAGATGTCCGGTACCTCTGCTTTCGAGGTTATCCGTATCGTCGATGCTGACAAGAACTTTCATGAGTATCTCCTTCCGTATGAGATCATATGACCTCAAAGGCATTCAGCTTTCATAGAACCGGCAGGACAAGAAATACCTCCGTCCATCTCGAAGGGGCAAGGGCGTATGCCGGGGGGGTCTTTCCGCTGCCGGAAGGTCCGCTGAGGCAGTGGCATTCTCCAGCCCTGATCTCGAGATCGATGTCCCTTACGACAACGTCATCGGCTTCGGGATATGCAGAGGAATAGTCATTGAGCCGAATGATAGCATCCATTTTCCACTATTTCATCCAGGATCCGTATTTTAAAAAATGAACGTACGTATAGACGGAACAAAGAGAAACTCGTTTTACGAAGACGCGCTCTTTGTATATAAGATGCTACCTTCAGTTGAAGGCTACAGGCATTCTTATGTCTATCCTTGCACAAAGAGTTATACTGGATCAGAATGGGTTGTCAACACGAAAGCCCTGCAGGAAATTGTCCCTGGGGGATACCCTCGAGTTCTTCTGGTCAGTTCTCTGGTCTGCTGTTCGCGCAGCCTTAAAAAGGCCTGGATACCCTGGAACACAAGAATACATGGATATTCTTTGAGGAATAACCAGAGCGGGGTCATTCGGTGATACAAGACGATTGTCCATTCACCGGCACGAGCCCCAACATTCCGCTTGACGTCTATTTCAAAAAAAGACATGGAATATCAGAACATTTGTTCGAAAGCTTGAATGTCATGGGTCTTACCAGGGATGAAAAGGGGAAAGTCATACAGGAAGCGGCCTTCGAGGCGCTGCCTGAGTACGGCCCCCGAAAGAAGGCCCTCGAGGGCATCGCCATGAGGGCCAAAGATGGCGAAGACCTCCCCGTATTCCTGCTTCACAGACAAGAATGAGATCATCGAGGCAATCATAAGAATGGGGAGCATATTCTTTGCAGGGTTGGAGGTGGTGTCATGATCGCGTCTTTCCTCTCTGAAAGGGAAACCCGGGCACAGGAAACCGGCGGTAGAGTACCGCGCTTCTCCCTGGGATCTCTTGGGTATCCGTTGCAACCGGGGGGTGAATGAAATGAAATCCCGGCTCGGCATCCTTGGTGCGGTTCTGGCCGCTGCGCTTTTCCTGGCGCCTTCGATCCGTGCAGCGGAATATACCCTGGATGACCTGTACCGCATAGCCCTCGAGCGCTCGGAGCAAATCCGCATCTCCGAGGAAGACCTGACTATTGCACGGATACAGAAGAACCAGGCCCTGTCGGTCATCCTGCCCAAGCTGTCCGCCTACACCAGTTATCTCAAGTACAGCGAGGACAAGTACAACAACAACCTGCTCGTGCAGCCAGATTCGGCCCAGCAGTGGGGCTTCCGGATGGACCAGCAGTTCTCCCTTTCCTTCAGGGAGTTGACCGCGCTCAGCATAGCGGGCAACAACATCGAGAAGAGCCGGCAGGATCTCTCGACCGTGAAGGAAGGGTACCTCCTCCAGGTGGCTCTGGCGTATTTCGACGTCCTGAGGGCAAAGAAGTCCCTCGACATCGCCCAGGCCAATCTGGGTAGGCTCTCGAAGTACCGGGACGCCGCCGAGAAGCGGCTGAAGGTGGGTGAGGTGACGAAAACGGTAGTCCTGCGCGCCCTGAGCGAGCTCTCCGGTGCCAGGTCGGACAAGGTGAAGGCGGAGAACCTCCTCGCTCTTTCCCGGGCAGTCCTGGCACGGACCACGGGCATCGACAGAGGCTTCACCCTCAGGGAGACCCGGGTGGAGGATCTGCAGATCGCCCCTTTGCCCGAGCTGAAGGATACTGCGTATACCGAGCGGACAGAGCTGAAGAGCCTTGACTCCCAGAAGAAGATGGCCCGGCAGGAGGTGACCTATGCTTCCGGGGCCTTCTGGCCGAACATCGCGGTATCGGGCGTGTATCAGCGCTCCGACCAGGACCCGCAACCGGCAACGCTGAACAGGGAAAGCGTCTACGGAGCGCTCTCGCTCAACTTCCCCTTCTTCGAGGGTGGGCTCAGGAAGGCCGAACTCGAGGAGGCAAAGGCAAAGCAGCGGCAGGCGGACCTGCTGTACGACGAAACGAAAAAGGGCATCGGTATGGAGGTGGAGAACGCCTACCTGGAACTCACTACCGCAAAGAGCGTTCTGACCTATCTCGCGGATCAGCTCACCTTTGCGCGCGACAATTACTACGCCGTGTCAAAGCAGTTCGAGCTCGGTCTGGCAAGCAGCCTCGACGTCATGGACGCCAACACCCTCCTGGTCTCATCCGAGAGGCAGCTCTCCGAGGCGACCTACACGTACCAGATGTCCATCCTCAGGGTGAAGAGGGCCATTGGAATGTTTCTGAAAGAGATCACCACGGGCAGGTAACAAAGACACACCGTCGCAAGACGGAAAGGGGAACCTATTGATGTTCGGACGAAAAACACCTCGCTCGGAAGGCTCCAGAGGGTATGGGAAATCGGTGAGGATCGGCTTCATCCTCTCTCTGGTCGTGTTTCTCTTCGCAGCGGCCATGGGTTTTGGCTGCTCGAAGAAAAAGGACGTCAAGGTCGAGAAGATCATCAATGTCAAGGTCTGGACAACGGAGAAACAGGCCGTCCGACCGTACATCGAGGCTGTAGGGAGCCTGAAGCCCAATGAAGAGGTGATCATAAGCCCCGAGGTGGACGGGATCCTGAAGGACATCCGTGTGGACGAGGGCACGCAGGTGACAAAAGGGACAGTCCTTGCCGTGATCAGCGACACGGATTACCGGCTCAATGCCGAGAGTGCCCGGGCAGCGGTCAAACAGGCAGAGGCGAGCCTCGCCAACATCAGGATCGAGTACCGGCGGAAAGAAACCCTGCTCAAGGAAGAGCTCGTGACCAGGCAGCAGTTCGACGATGTGTCCACGAGGCTGACCATCGCATCCCGGGACCTCGACCGCGCGAAGGCCGTGTTGTCGCTCGCCGGGGAGAAGCTTGGAAAGACCGTCATCCGCTCGCCGCTCACAGGGGTTGTGAAGGAAAAGATTGCCTCCGCAGGCGACTTTGCCAGGGCCAGCGCACCCATCATGCGCATCGTTCAGATCGACCCCTTGAAGCTCTCCTTCAGCATCGCGGAAAAGGACATGGGCGCCATGAAGGAAGGCCAGGATGTCGTCTTCACCGTGGACCCCTTTCCCGGCAAAGAATTCACGGGCCGCCTGAGTGTCATCTACCCGGGTCTGGACGAACGCTCGCGGACGCTCCAGGTCGAGGCGCTCGTCGCGAACCCCTCCCTGGCGCTGAAGTCAGGCCTCTTTACCCGGGTGAAGGTGTATACCGCAGCCCCCAGGAATTCCGTGGTCATCCCCATCACCTCGATCCTCTATGAGGGCACCAGGGTGAAGGTCTTTCTCATGGAAGCGAACACCGCCCGGGAGAGGACCATCAACATCGGCAAGAAATACGGAGAGATGATAGAGGTCACCGAAGGGCTGAAGGCAGGCGAACAGCTGATCGTGGTCGGGCAGAACAACCTGCTGGAAGGGGTCAAGGTCCATGCGGTCAAATAAGGGCGCACCCTCCTCCCACGAATGCCCCCCGGAAAGGATGACGGGCCGTGTGGATCTCTGATACGTCCATCAAGCGGCCGGTCTTTGCCACCATGTTCATCATGGCCCTGGTGGTCATGGGGCTCGTGAGTTACCCCGAGATCGGGGTCGATCTCTTCCCCAAGGTGGATTTCCCCATCGTGAGCATCTCCACCCGGCTCATCGGGGCCAGCCCGGAGATCATGGACATCGATGTCACGGACAAGATCGAGGAGGCAGTCAACACCATCAACGGGGTGAAGACCATCAACTCCACGAGCTCGGAGAGCGTGTCGAGCATTATCGTGGAGTTCGAGCTCGAGCGGGACATCGACCTCGCAATCCAGGATGTGAGGGAGCAGATCTCTGCGGTGCGGTCCCGACTTCCCGAAGACATCGACGAACCCGTGATCCAGAAGGTGGACCCGGATTCGACACCCATCATGTGGCTCAACCTCACGGGCAAACGGACCATACCCGAGCTGTCCACCTATGCGGACGAGGTCCTCAAAGAGCAGCTCCAGAGGATCGACGGCGTGGGGGCCCTGTGGCTCGGGGGCCTGCAGCGAAGGCAGATACGCATCTGGCTCGATCGGGACAAGCTCAATGCCTACGGAATATCCCCGAACGATGTGGCGTCGATCCTCGTCCGGGAGAACGTGGAGCTTCCCGGAGGCCGCATCGAGAGCACGACAAAGGAATTCTCCGTCAAGGTGAAGGGGAGCCTCAGAAACGTCTCGGATTTCAACGACCTCATCGTGGCCTCATACCAGGGCACCCCGGTGAGGATCCGGGACATCGGCAGGGCCGAGGACTCGGTGGAGGAAAAACGCTCCTACACCCAGTACAATGGCCTGCCGTCCGTGGGCATCGGCATCCGGAAACAGACGGGAAGCAACACGGTAGCGGTCATAGACCGGGTGAAGAAGGAGATGCAGCGCATCAACCAGACCCTGCCCCCGGGCATGAAGCTGAACATCGCCTTTGACCAGTCGACCTTCATCAGGCAGTCCATCAACCAGGTGCAGCACCACCTGATCATCGGTGCATTGCTCGCCGTGGTGGCCGTCTTCCTCTTCCTGAGAAACCTGCGGACAACCCTCATCTGCGCGGTTGCCCTGCCCGTGTCCATCATCTCCACCTTTGCCCTGATCCGCGCCTTCGGCTTCACCTTCAACAACCTGACCATGCTTGCCCTGACATTGTCCGTGGGCATCCTCATCGACGATGCCATCATCGTCATCGAGAACATTTACCGCCACATCGAGGAAGGGATGCACCCCCGGGAGGCAGCGAGCTTCGCCACGTCCGAGATAGGGCTCGCCGTCATGGCCACCACGCTGGCCATCGTAGCCATCTTCCTTCCCGTGGCCTTCATGAAGGGCATCATCGGACGGTTCTTCCTGCAGTTCGCCCTCACCGTGGTCTTCTCCGTGATGGTCTCGCTCCTCGTGTCGCTCACGTTGACGCCCATGCTCTCATCCCTCTTCCTCAAGCCCCTGCAGAAAGACTCCGGGGCAAAAAAGCGTTCGTCTCTGTTCTCCCGGATGTCCGGCACCCTGGAGAGAGGATATAAAAAGATCGAGAAGGCATACCGCCCCATCCTCGCGTTTTCCCTGGACCACCGCGGGGCCGTTCTCATCGGTGCCCTGCTCATCTTCATCTTCAGCATGTACATGACGCGATTCATCGGAAAGGAATTCATGCCTCCCGAGGACCAGGCACAGTTCATCGTCAGGCTGGAGGCCCCCATCGATTACTCCCTCCAGCAGGCCGACAACATGTTCAGACAGGCGGAAAACTATGTCAGGAAAAGGCCGGAGGTCATCGGGGCCTTCTATGCCCAGGGACTCGGACAGGGCGGATCGGGTCAGGTGAACAAGGCCATCATCTTCACCAATCTCGTGCCCAGGGCCAAGAGGGACAAGACCCAGCACGAGATCATGGCGGAGGTGAGAAAGGAGTTCACCAGGATCCCCGGCCTCAAGGGGACCACCGAACAGATCTCCATGCTGGGCGGCGGTATCCGGGAGGTGCCCATTCAGTACATCATCAGCAGCGGGGACATGGAGAACCTGCAGAAATACACCCGGCAGGTGATGGGGGAGCTGAAAAAGGTTCCGGGGATCGTGGACGTGGATACCTCGCTGGAGACGGGCAAGCCGGAGCTTTCCGTGTACATCGACCGGGAAAAGGCGGCCGACCTGGGGGTGAGTGTCTCCTCCATTGCCCAGGCAGTGAACCTGCTCATCAGCGGAGAGGTTGAGATAACCAAATTCAAGGACGAGACCCGGTCCAGGCGCTACGATGTGCGCATGAGGCTGAACCCTCAGGACAGGATGAACCCCGAGGATCTCGGGAGAATCTCCGTGCGCGCAGGGGACGGGAAGCTGGTGGAACTGGCCAATGTCATCCGTGTGGTGGAAGGAGGGGGCCCGAGCAGCATCAGCCGCCATAACAGGCAGCGCTCTGTGTGGATCTTTGCAAACCTCGAGAACAAACCCCTGGCCGAAGCCATGGGCACCCTCGATTCCATTTCGGCATCGATCCTGCCGCCGGGATACAACACCGCATACGTGGGGCAGGCCGAGACCATGGCCGAGTCTTTCAAGTACCTGCTGTTTGCCCTCTTCCTCGGCATCCTGCTCGCCTACATGGTCCTGGCGTCCCAGTTCGAGAGCTTCATCCACCCGTTCACCGTGCTGCTCGCCATGCCGCTGTCCTTCATCGGGGCCTTCGGGGCGCTGCTGATCACCGGCAAGACCATCAGCATCGTGAGCCTCATCGGACTCATCCTCCTCATGGGCCTGGTGAAGAAGAACTCCATCCTGCTCGTGGACTACACGAACACTCTCCGGGAGAGGGGGATGTCGAGGCGCGATGCCATTCTCGAGGCAGGTCCCGTGAGGCTGCGGCCTATCCTCATGACCACCTTTGCCATGATCCTGGGCATGTTGCCCGTGGCGCTCGGCATCGGCGAAGGCTCCGATGTCAGGTCACCCATGGGTGTCATCGTCATCGGCGGCCTTCTGACCTCGCTCCTGTTGACGCTTGCCGTGGTTCCCGCAGCCTACGACCTCTTCGATGACTGGCAGGGATGGTTCAAGGGCCGGAGAAAGAAAGAAACCCCGCCGCCGGGGCGCAGCGAAGCTGACCCGCTGCAGGAGGAGCCTGTATGAAGATGGTCTTCCTTGTCTATTCACATGTGGCTGATGACACCGTGATCACGGCACTGAAACACGCCGGCATCAGGGCGTACACCAAGGTGGAGCGGGCCTGCGGCGAGGGGACCGAGACCGAGCCGAAGCTTCACACGCACACGTGGCCCGGAGAGAACCACGTGCTCTTCCTTGCCGTCGATGATGCCGACATGGCAACCGTCACCGGCCTTATACGCAGGCTCAAGGAGGAGCACCCCCGGGCAGGGGTGAAGGGGTTCATCCTCCCCCTGGTGGAGATCATTTGAGTCGATGCGACCCTTTGCGTGTGGCATGGATCGCACAGAATGTGATATCAGATGAACATGTCGGAAATTGTGAGATTCGGGGTCTCCCTGGAAAACAGCCTGCTGGAAAAGTATGACCGGCTCATAAAGAAGAAAGGGTACACCACCCGGTCCGAGGCGCTGCGCGACCTCATCCGCCAGGAACTGGTCAAGAAGGAGTGGGAGGAAGACCAGGAGGTCGCAGGTGCCATCACCTTTGTCTACGACCACCACAAGAGAGGCCTGATGAGCCAGATCACGGACATCCAGCATGACCACCAGGAGATCATCATCTCCACCCAGCACATCCACCTGGACCACGACAACTGCCTCGAGATCGTTGCCGTGAAAGGCCATGCACAGGAAGTGCAGAAGCTGGCCCATGAGCTGCAATCCATCAAGGGCGTCCGCCACGGGACCCTGGGCATGACGAGCACGGGCAAGTCCATCGAGTAGCGCAGAACTCCCCTGATCAGGTCATAAAGATCCCTTCACAAGAGAACACGTCGGCGCGTGGCACGATTCTCATTTTCATTATTTTTTGATGGCACAATTATATTTTCTGTGTTACCAAATGACCATCATTCACAGCTGTACTGAACCATTGAACACATCACGTACGGGAAAGGGGATATTCACTATGCACATGGCTGACGCACTCATTTCCCCCGCCGTGGGCGGGGCCATGTGGGCAGTATCGGCTGCAACCATCGCCTACTGCTCGAAGAGGGTAAGCGAGGATCTGGATGACCGCAAGGTCCCGCTCATGGGGGTGCTGGGCGCCTTCGTGTTCGCGGCCATGATGATCAACTTTACCATCCCCGGCACGGGCTCCAGCGGCCACCTGGGAGGAGGGTTGATGCTCGCGATCCTGCTCGGCCCGCACGCGGCCTTTCTCGTGATTGCGTCGGTCCTGGTGGTCCAGGCACTCTTCTTCGCCGACGGCGGTCTGCTGGCCCTCGGCTGTAACATCTTCAACCTCGGGTTCTTCCCGGCATTCATCGCCTACCCCTTCATCTACAAGAAGATCGTACAGGGGAAGGTCACCCCGGCGCGAATGACTTTGGGCGCAACCATTGCCGCTATCGCAGGCCTCCAGCTCGGCGCCTTCAGCGTAGTGCTCGAGACGCTCATGTCAGGCATATCGGAGCTTCCCTTCACCACCTTTGTCCTGCTCATGCAGCCCATTCACCTGGCCATCGGACTCGTGGAAGGGATCGTCACCGCCTCCGTGGTATCCTTTGTCTGGAAGGCGAGCCCCCAGATCCTGGAAGGTTCTGCGGCAGCAACACCTTCAGCGACCATGCCCGTGAAATACCTGGTCACCTTCCTGCTCCTCGCCGCCATGATCACCGGCGGGTTTTTGTCCTGGTATGCATCGGAAAACCCTGACGGGCTCGAGTGGTCCATCGCGAAGGTGACAGGCAAGGAGGAACTCACTCGCCAGGACAGCATCCACCGTTTCCTGGCCTCTCTCCAGGGAAAGACCGCTTTCCTCCCGGATTACTCGTTCGGCACACCCGAGGGCATTGCATCGGAAGAACCGCCAAACAGGGGCGGGAGGGTCGGAACGTCCGTGTCGGGAGTCGTCGGCGGCCTGTTCACCCTCGGCCTGGCCCTTCTCCTGGGTCTCATCCTGAAGAGACGCTCGATCAAAGACACGTGAGGGACCTTCAAGGGTTCAGGTACAGCAAAAGAAAAGCACCCCAGGGTGGAGGAGAGGCACGCGAATCATGGCTGAGATCATCAGCACGGTGAACGACCTGAACTACCTCGACTACCTCTCCACGAGGGACAGCCCAATCCACAGGCTCGACCCGAGGGCGAAGCTGCTCACGGTGACGGTCTTCATCGTGAGCATCGTTTCCTTCGGCCGGTACGAGGTCTCGTCCCTGCTGCCTTACTTCTTCTTCCCGGCCGTCATAATCCCGCTGGCCGGGATCCCCGCACGATACCTCTCGAAAAAGTATCTCTTCCTGCTGCCGTTTGCCGTCCTCATCGGGATCTTCAACCCCCTCTTCGACCGCACGCCCATGCTCACCATAGGCGCGGTCTCCCTCACCGGAGGCTGGGTCTCGTTTGCCTCCATCATCATCCGGTTCACGCTCACGGTGCTTGCGGCCTTCATCCTCATCGCCGTCACCGGGTTCGACGGTGTGTGCACGGCCCTGGAGCGCTTCAGGGTCCCCAGGGCCTTCACCGTCCAGCTCATGATGCTCTACCGGTACATCTTCGTGCTCACGGGCGAGGCTGTCCGGATGGCAAAAGCGCGGGAGATGCGCTCCGTAGGAAAAAAAGGAATGGAGATAAGGGTATATGGCTCCATGATCGGGCACCTCCTCATGAGGACATGGGGAAGGGCGCAGAGGGTTCATCTGGCCATGCTCTCCCGGGGTTTTCACGGTGAGTTTCCTCCAAAGAGGCCGCTTGCCATACACCGCACGGATGTCGCCTTCACCCTCATCTGGTGCTCGCTGTTCATCCTGCTTCGCTTCGTGAATCTGCCCCTCATGGTGGGCCGGCTGATCGTGGGGGTGAGCCTTTGAGCCACCACATCGTGGAGGTAAGAGACCTCAGGCATGTCTATCCCGATGGGTCCCCCGGGATCCAGAACGTCTCCTTCCGCATCGTTCACGGCGAGTCCGTGGCCATCATCGGCCCCAACGGTGCAGGAAAATCGACGCTCCTGCTCCATCTCAACGGCTATCTCACCCCGTCATCGGGATCGGTGAGGATAGGCGACCTGCCGCTCACCCGGGGAACCCTCCGGGAGATCAGGCGCACCGTGGGCATGATCTTCCAGGACCCGGACGACCAGCTCTTCATGCCCACTGTCTACGATGACGTGGCGTTCGGCCCGCACAACCTGGGCATCCCTCTTGACGAGATCGACAGGAGGGTCGTGCAGGCGCTCTCCCAGGTGGGCATCGCACACCTCAAGGACAAGCCGCCGTACCGACTTTCCGCAGGCGAGAAGCGAAGGGCCGCCATTGCCACGGTTCTTTCCATGATACCCGACATCCTGGTCATGGACGAGCCCACTACCGGCCTTGATCCCCTGGGCCGAAGGCAGCTCATCGGGATCCTCAAAGAGTTCACGCATACCAAGATCATCGCCACCCATGATCTCGACCTCGTACTGGACCTCTGCGAGAGGACCATCGTGCTCCACGAGGGCCGGATCATGGCGGACGGCCCCACACTCAGGATTTTCCGTGACGATGAGCTCCTCCGGGAGTGCCGCATGGAAAAGCCCCTGTCCATGCAGGGCTGCCCGGTGTGCGGACTGAAGTAAAGAGCGGTCGCGATTGTTTCCTGCAATCGAGTCGTACCTGGGGCTTTCCTTGCTGACCTGTTCATTCCCCCTGCCATGCCATGAGGAATGAGCACAAGGGTATGCCCGGTTCAAGCAGGATGACCGTGATCATCCGTGCCTGACGTCTGTTGTTCGTCGTTATTCAGGCTTGGTGGACGGCAGATATATGGTGAAGGTGCTGCCCCTGCTCACAAGCGAGCTGATGACGATCTCGCCCTTGAGGGAGTTGACGATGCGCCTGACGGTCGCCAGGCCGAGCCCTGTCCCCTTCCCTCTCTCCTTGGTGGTGAAGAACGGGTCGAAGATGTGCTTCCTGGTCTCTTCATCCATGCCGCACCCGGAATCGCTCACGGAGAGTACTACGTGCGGGCCCGGCTGTAACGCCGGGTAACTGTCCGTCAAATGCTTGTCGAGCACAGCGTTGCGCAGCTGCACACTCAAGGTTCCCCCCGATGCCTCCATGGCCTGGTAGGCATTCGTGCAGAGATTCATCACAATCTGGTGGATCTCGGTGGGATCGCAATAAACCATACACGGGGCGGCATCGACTGTGCTCTGTATCTCTATGGTCGTGGGTATGGTTGCACGCAACAGCTTGAGGGCCTCTTCCACCACCAGGTGAACCCGGATGTGTTCCCGCTGTGCCTGGTACACGCGGCTGAACGAGAGGATCTGCTGGACGAGTTCCCGGGCGCGCATCCCGGCGCCAATGATCTGTTCGCAGTAGGCAAGGGACCGGCTCCCTTCCGGGAGTTCCCGTTTGATCAGCTCGCCGTACCCCAGGATGCCTGAAAGCATATTGTTGAAGTCGTGGGCAACGCCACTGGCCAGTGTCCCGATGGCCTCCATCTTCTGGGCCTGGAAGAGCCGCATCTCGTAGCGGTCCCTCTCCCTCTCGGCCTCCTTCCTGTCCGTGATGTCTGCCGCGATCCCCTGGAACCCCACAATAGTGCCCTTGGGGCCTCTCAGAGGGGCTATCGACGCCTCGACATGCACCCTGGTGCCGTCCTTTTTCATCAACTCCCAGCCAAAGGCCTTGGCCGGTTTGCCTGTGATGAAAACATCATGAAACGTCTTGAACACCTTCTGAGCGTTTTTCTCGTCCATGTACGTGCGGTAGTTCATGCCCTGCATATCGTCCTTGGTATACCCCAGGGCACTTATCGCCAACGGATTGAAAAAGGTGAAGTTCCCGGCAAGGTCCACTTCGAAGTACGCCTCTTCGATGTTGTCGAGGAGGTTCAGGAACTTCTCCGTCTGGAGCTTCAGGGCCTTTTCCGCCTTCAGGCGCTCGGTGATGTCCCTGGCCGATCCCTGGATGTACCGGGGGCTGCCGTCTGGATGGCGGATGAGGACGTTCTTGTACTCGACGATCCGGTCGTCTCCGTCTTTCTTCTTGATGCGCAGGAGCCCTTCGTCCAGACCTTTTTCAAGAATCCTGCGCAGATATTCGCTGAATTCTTCGCGGTACTTCCCCGGGATGAGGTCTTGAATGTTCATGCCCTTGAAATCGTCCTGAGTGTACCCGCTGCTCTTCATAGATGCGATGTTGGTCTCCATGATGGTGCCGTCCAGATCATGGATGATGAGGAAGTCGCTGACATTCTCGAACACGGAGCGATACCGGCTCTCACTCTCGCGTATTGCCTCCTCCGCATGCTTGCGCTCTGTGACATCACGGGCCACCCCCTGGATCGCATAAGGCTTGTCGTCACGAAAAATGAGGGCCCCGTTGGATTCAATGGCACGGGTCGTGCCGTCCTTCTTCCTGATGGTGAACTCGCTCACGCTCTTCTGATAGCCATGGGCGAGGATCTCGTCCCGAACCTTCACGGCAAGGGATACCTGCTCTGCCGGTATGAGAGAGGTGAAGTTCATGTCGACGAGCTCTTCCCGGGTGCATCCCAGGGCTTCGAGGGTTGCCTCGTTTGCGTCCAGATATTTCCCCTCGAGGTCATGGATGTAGACATAGTAGAGCGAGCGATCGAACAGGGCACGGTAGCGATCACTCACCTCCCGGAGCTCTTTCTCGATCTTCCTGTAGCCGGAGATGTCCCTGATCGACGCGATGGCGCCGATGATTTTCCCCTCTTCGTCACGCACCGGCTGAGCCTTGACCCACAGCACCGAAGGGGCATCCTGGCGAAGCATGACCTCTGTTTCCGCATACACGGCATCCCTTTCCACCACTATGGAGGGATAGTGCCTTAAGATCTCCTCATCCCTGCTCAGCACGTAGTCGACAAGCATGGGCCGCCTTTTCCCGCAGAAAGGCACCGCATACTCGTACCCGGCTTTCCCGATGATGGCGGAAGCACTCAGGCCGGAGAGGTCTTCCATGGCCCTGTTCCACACCGTCACCCTGCCTTCGGTGTCGATGGCAAAGGTGGCATCGGGCTGAAAATCGACAAGCTGGAGCAGGAGTCTCTCCGGATCGTTCAGAAGAGACAGTCCTTCGGGTGTGTTGCATCCCTGTCCTTGAGAGCTGCGAAGCAGCTTCCAGAGATCCTCTGTTGACATGCGTTCCGACCGACCTGTGCTCACATGGCTATTTTCGGAATTCATTGAATAAAAATTAAGTTTATTTCCATTGATAGCGAGAATTTCAGGGTCTTTGCCCGTGAGCTTACCCTGCTTCCCGACACCCTTGACGGTGTATTCCTCAGGGTGAAATGCGTGGAGATCGAGAGGGTCCACACCCTTCCCGTGAAAATTTATCGTGAGATAAAAGATCTATTTCATTCATCTTGTTGCATGTTTATTGCGTATCATGATAGTCTCAAGGTCAATGGACAGCGTTTCCGGCAGGCACTCATCAGGGAACCGCACCAGGGGTGCGGGAGCAACTTCGACCGGGACCATGAAGGGTCGGACCTGTACATGCCCTCCATCCCCGATCCATGCTTCGTTTTTCCCGTTCCTCTCCATCCTGCTTCTCTGGGCGTTTCCTCCTGCACATGCCTTCGACGTCACGGGCGGAGCCACGCTGAAGGCCTTTTCCATGACCGGGGAGAACTCCTACACCACCACCTTCGCCAGTGGACAGAGCAAGCTGAAATGGCCCATCGACGTAAAAACCGCCGGTATCACACTCACCCTTTCCGCCGACGATCTCCTCGAGCTCGAGCTTGGCCTCGCCTCCGATCCCTGGGGCAAGAGCTCCGGACACATGAAGGACTACGACTACATCGATGAATCGCGCTACCCAGGCAGGACAGCGCACAGCGGGGTCGACATCTTCTCGCAGAGCGGCCTCGATTCACGGGCCCTGATCTGCAGTGTGCGTTCACGCGTTCTGCCGTTACGCTACAGATATGTCTCGGTCGGGGTCTCGGCAGGATACGAGTATCAGGAGTTCGACTACCGGGCATACGACACACGGCAGGTGGGTTTCGGCCCCTGGATCGACCAGACGAGCAGCGCATCGGGCCCGGTTTCCACCTATGCCGCGGAATACGACATCTTCTCGGTAGGGCTTGTTGCGAGATCTTCCATAGAAAACGTCCTGATACTGACCCTTGATGCCTCGATCCTCCCCGCGGTCAGGGTAACGGATGAAGACGATCATCTGAGGCGTTCACGGCTCTCCACGTCGTCGTGCTCGGGGTCAGGTTACCAGACTGCACTGTCGACCCTGTTCAAGGTCTCGAAAAAATGCTTCATTTCTACCGAGTGTGCCCTGAGCAGGATCCATACATACGGGGACCATGAGCAGTACTGGTATGGAGACGACCCTGCCAGCTCCATCAACGATACCGGTCAGCGGCTCACAAACATCTCTGCAGAGATAGACCAGAAAACGTTCCGGGCGAGCATCGGGGCCGTGTATCGTTTCTAGCCCTCAGGCGCTGGGCACGCGAATCGAGAAGGATCACACCCCCGTACATCAGGGCGCTACGTGTACTTCTTGAGTTCGAACACCTTCTTATCCTGAGTGGCGACAATGTGGTAGAACTTGTCCTGCGGCACATAGATGTAGGGGACATCCTCCTCCCTGCGGTAGAGGAAGTGGGAGAGGATCATGCGGTTGACCGCTCGGTGTCCGATGATCATGATGTTATCCGGCCGCCGGTTCAGGTAGAAGGCCTTCTTTATCCCGATCTGGATCCGTTCCTTCATGGTTGCGTAGCCTTCCCCGCCCGGATAGATGTAGTTGTACTTGTCGGCCTTTCGGGCCGAGTAGACGTCAGGCATCCCGCGCTGGATATCGTCGTAGGTCATCCCCTCGCAGATGCCCGCATGGATCTCGTTGAATTCCTTCAGGGGAACGACGGTGCAGTCATCCTGGAAGGTCTTGATGAGCTCCGCTGTCTGGACCGTCCGGCTCTTCTCGCTGGTGAAGATATACGGGATCTTCTTGTTCCTGAAGAATCGCGCCAGAGCGCTCGCCTGCTCTATGCCGCGCCCGGTGAGATCGGGATCGCCGCCGATGCGGTCCTCCACATTGAAGTAGGTCTCGGTATGACGGATGAGAAAGAGGCTCTTGACCGCATCGGTAACCAGGCAGTCCCTGATGCGGGAATACAGGGGAAGCTGGTCCTCGATCTTTTCCCCCAGGATCCGGTTGTG
>JAJFUP010000139.1 GCA_021372395.1 Deltaproteobacteria bacterium | reverse complement strand
AGGATCTGCCTCATGAACTGCTTGGCGCGCTCGTGAGTGGGGGCGCTGAAGAAATGCTCGGGCGTGCCCTCCTCGAGAATCTGGCCGAAGTCCATGAAGATGACCCGGTCGGCCACCTCTCGGGCAAAGCCCATCTCATGGGTGACCACGATCATGGTCATGCCTTCCTTGGCAAGGTTCACCATGACCTCGAGCACCTCCCCGATCATCTCGGGGTCGAGCGCGGACGTGGGCTCGTCGAAGAGCATGAGCTTGGGCTGCATGGCAAGCGCCCGGGCAATGGCCACGCGCTGCTGCTGTCCCCCTGAGAGCTTGGTGGGGTGGACGTTGGCCTTCTCGCGGATGCCCACCTTGTCCAGCAGGTCGTAGGCGATCTTCTCCGCCTCGGCCTTGGAGCGCTTGCGCACCACGAGCTGGGCCAGCATGATGTTCTGGAGCACGGTCTTGTGCGGGAACACGTTGAACGACTGGAACACCATGCCCACCTCTTCGCGGACCTTGTTGATGTTCACCTGCGGGTCGTAGATGTCGAAGCCGTCCACGATGATGGTGCCGGCGTTCACCTCTTCGAGCCGGTTGATGGAGCGCAGCAGCGTGCTCTTCCCCGATCCGGAAGGCCCGATGATGACGACCTTCTCGCCGTCGTACACGTCCAGGGATACTCCGTCCAGAGCCTTGAGCGAGCCGAAGTGCTTGACGACCCCGCTCATCTCGACCATCTTGCGCCGGTTGTCGTTATTCTGCACCGATCCTCTCCTCCATGATGCTGATCAGCTTTGAAAAGAACAGGGTGATGATGAGGTATACCAGGGCGACCATGGTGTAGGTCTCGAAGTAGGCGAAACTCTGGGACGCATACTCCCTGCCCCGCCTCAGGAGGTCGGAGACCGCGAGGATGGATACGAGGGACGAGTCCTTGAGCAGGGCCACGAACTCGTTTCCCACCGGCGGCAGGATGGTCTTGAAGGCCTGCGGCAGGATGATGTGGTACATGGACTGCGCCGGAGACATTCCCAGCGACCGGGCGGCTTCCGTCTGCCCCTTGGGGATGGACTGGATGCCGGCCCTGAAGATCTCCCCCATGTAGGCGCCGTAACATATGGACATGGCGAGCACGGCGCTCGTCATGGGCGGCATCTGCACGAGTCGGCCCAGCGCGAAGTAGATGTAGAACAGCTGGACCAGCAGCGGGATGCCCCTGATCACCTCCACGTACAGCGAGGCTATGCCGTTGATGAGGGGGTTCTTCGCTATCCTGCCCAGCCCGGTGAAAAGCCCGATCACCAGCGCCAGCAGGATGGACATCACGGTGACCTCAAAGGTGATGAGAATCCCGTCCGGCACGAACTGCAGGATCTCGAGATACGGGTCCCTCTTGAAAACGACGAGGTATGTAATGAGACCTATGGAGCCGAAGAAGGCGACTTTCCAGGCAGAAAAGAGGCCGACATCTTCTTTGCTGGGGATGGCGGCCCCGTCGCTGACCTCTATGGAAACTTTCTTCTTCTTCGGCTCTAATGTCTTCTTGTCTTTTGTCCCTATCTCAGCCACTTCTTCTCAAGCTCTTTATCGATGCCCTTTTTCTGGACAGCCTTGATGCCCTTGTTGAGGAGGACGAGAAGCTGCTTATTGCCCTTCTTCACCACGACGCCGTACTGCTCCTTGGTGAACGGTTCGCCCACGATCATGAACTTGGCCTTGTATTCGGCCCTCTGGAGCGCATAGTCGGCAGCCACCGGCGTATCGCACACAACGCCGTCGATCCTGCCCGAGGCCAT
>JAJFUP010000120.1 GCA_021372395.1 Deltaproteobacteria bacterium | reverse complement strand
AACGACGGGAACCTGCCGGGATGGCTCCAGGATTTCGATTGCGACGGTAACACGCGGGACACCTCAATCCGGGAGGCCGGTTCCCACTGTCTCGACGATGTGGCCGCCTATGCCCGGTCCCTGGGCATCAGGGTCCATGTCATGGGCCCTGATGTACCATTCCTTCAGGGCGTTGCAGCAAAAGGCGCCGGGCTATACATGCCTGCCCGCGATGCCTTCGTGCCCGGCCTGTCCTTCGTGTGCCAGCCCATGGTCACGTTTGCGGCCCGTGAGCTCATGTCCCTGCACCGGACGGCACGCTTCGACCCGCCCTGGCTTCAAACCGACACCTGCACCCCGGTCAGGACCGGAGTGCTCGACCCGCTCGCCCTCGTGGCATACCCAACCCTGCCCGTCACGGGCCTGGCACAGCACATGGCCACGTGCGGTTCGAGCATGTTCCTGAGCACGACCCAGGACCAGATCCTGAAGATCGCCCTGCCGACCGGAGAGCTCTCCTGGCTGATCGCAGGCATAGGAGGGGCCGTTCTCGCCAGGGGAGACCGGGTCATTGCCGGCCCGGACAGCCGCGGCATGATCACCTGCATCTCACAGCAGCCCTCCATCATCTGGACCCGGAAGGCAGACCTTGCCGCTGCATCGGGATCAACCGCATACATCACCATGGGGTCATCGATCGCAGCCCATCGCCTCGATACCGGTGCCTTCATCACAGAGTTCGACACCGGCCACACCATCACCACTCTGCAGTACGATGCATACACCGGGGTGCTTTTGGCCGGCACCCAGGATGGGCTCATCTGTTTTCTCTCCCAGGGCCTCGAACAGCAGGGCATCGTGGTAACGGGGATCAGCGACCCCATCAGGGAGATCAGGCCGTTTACCTGGCGCAAGAAGCTCCACCTCCTGGTCGTAAGCAGATCATCAATAGCCTGCTGCACGGACCAAGGACCTGTGTGGTCTGTCTCGCTTGACGAAGGGGTCCCGGTGGGGTGCACCGTCATGGATGCCAAGGCCTATGTGAACGCCTGGCAGGAAGGAGCCCCGTGTACGGGCATCGACACGGGGACCTCCGTGCTCATCTCCCTCGATGCCCTGACCGGTGAGCGCTCCGGGGTGAAAACCCTGTGCGCGGGAAAGGCCTTCGGCCCCACGATCGATCTATCGGGCAAACGGATGGTGTTCATCTCCTGGAGCTCTCAGGCTCTTGAAGAGGACATCTCCGGCATGACGGGGATCACCTGGCGCCCGGCGGGTAGGCGGATACTGCGGCAAGGAGGGTGAAGCGCTTCTTTCGTGAAAGGGATCAGTACAGGGCGGACCTGTCCGTGAGTTCCCGAATCAGGGCGTCATCGTTCAAGCCTGTTACCTCGCCCAAGGCGATGCCCGGCTTGATGAGCTCGCCGTGAAAGTCAGAGCCGGCGCTGATGAGGAGGCCCAGAGAATGTGCAGCGTCCACGAGATACCGGGTAGTGCCCCGGGTATGATGGGAGCTGTATGCCTCGATCCCTTCGACACCCCGGCGTTTCAGATCTGCAAGGAAATCCCGACCCAGGTTTCCGGGGTGAGCGAGCACGAGAAGCCCGCTGCCTTTGAGCAGGCTGATGGTCTCGTGCAGATCGGGCAGGGTCGACCTCAGAAGGTTCCCGATGTCCGTGTGGGCGAAATCCTGGTAGAAATTCAGGTAGGGTGAAGCCGACTTGCTGCCGGAGATATAGGCGTGCAGCCGTGCATCCCGCGAGTTCTTCTTTTTGAGGGCATTGAGGAACGTCACCCCGGTGGGGACCGACCTCCCCCACCCGTCGACGTCGTCCTTCTCGATCGCGAACCCCATGCCGGAGAAGGAATCGAGCGCCGAAAAGGCCTTGTCCCAGAGCGCAGCGCAGTGCTCTGCAAGAAAATCTCTCAGAAAGGCATGGTCCGGGTCGAAGCCGTAGAAGAGGAGGTGGTATTCCTGCGCATGCGAGGTGACCGAGATCTCCACCCCGGTGAAGAACTGCAGGCCGCAGGGGCCGGCCAGCTGTATGCCCTTGGGTATGGCGGAGATATCCATGTGATCGGCGAAGGCAAGACCGGTGAGCCCTCGTCTCTTCGCCATGCGCATGATTTCCTGAGGGCTGTGTTGCCCGTCGGATGAATGTGATGTATGAATGTGGAGGTCGAACATTGCGGGTATAAATCATATCATTGTGAATGTCGATAAGGCAACTGATTGCGAGCATTCCAAAGGAGCCTTGATATGAAGGGTGAGCAGTACATCATCGATCAGATCAATCCCCAGGAGTCCTGGAGGATCTTCCGCATCATGGCGGAGTTCGTCGACGGGATCGAGACGCTGTCGTCGCTGGAGCCGGCGGTCACCATATTCGGGTCTGCCCGGTCGAAGCCGGGCGACAAGTACTACACCATGGCCGAAGAACTCGGGGGCATGCTTGCGAAGGAAGGATTCGCCGTCATCACCGGCGGAGGCCCCGGCATCATGGAGGCTGCCAACAAGGGGGCGAAGGAGGCGGGCGGCCAATCCGTGGGGCTGAACATCGTGCTGCCCTTCGAACAGAAGCTCAACCCGTACGCCAATGTTCACATCAACTTCCGGTATTTCTTCGTGAGGAAGGTCATGTTCGTCAAGTACGCCCTCAGCTACGTGATCTTCCCCGGCGGGTTCGGCACCCTGGATGAGCTCTTCGAGGCGCTGACCCTCATCCAGACAGACAAGCTCAAGCCGTTCCCCGTGATCCTCATCGGTTCACACTACTGGTCGGGGTTCCTCAACTGGATCAATGACACCATGCTGAAAGAGGAGATGATCTCACCGGAAGACCGGTGGATCTACACCATCGTGGACACACCGCGGGATGCGGTGGAGATCATCAAGAACTCCAAGGTGTGAGGCACTGCGACTATAGGGGGATGCCCAGGCGAGCTTCTCCGCGGCAGGAACGTCCCCCGGCACGCAGCGTCTCACTTCCCGGACAGGTCCTCTGCCCTCTGGAAGGCGGCCCACACAGCATCCATGACCGCAGACCTGAAGCCGCGGGATTCCAGGACCGCAATGCCCTCGATGGTGGTCCCCGACGGGGAGGCAACCATGTCCTTGAGCTGGCCCGGGTGCTTCTCCATCTGGAGGGCCATGGTTGCTGCACCGCGCATGGTCGCGGCGGCAAGGCGCGTCGATAAGTCTCTCGGCAAGCCGGCCCTCACGGCTCCATCGCTGAGCGCCTCCAGGAACAGAAAGCAGAACGCCGGGCTCGAGCCCGACAGGGCCGTGACCGCATTCAGGAATTTTTCCTCCATCTCCAGGCAGAGGCCCACGGCACCGAACACCGACTTTGCAGCCTCGATGTCCAGCGGGCTGCACCCTGGAGATGCCGCGATCACCGATGCCCCCTCGAGCACGAGTGCAGGCGTGTTGGGCATCACCCGCACGACGTGAGCGTCACTTCCCAGGGCATCGAGCATCGTCTTCAAAGGGACGCCTGCGGCGATGCTGATGAGGAGCTTGCCCTTGATCAGGTCCTTGATGTCCCGCAGGAGCGGCTCCACCTGGGCGGGCTTGACCGCGATGACCACGGTATCCCTGGATGAAACGAGGTCGTGGACCGTGGGTGCACCACCGACCCCCAGGGAAGAGACGAGGACCTCCATGCGCTCGGGCCTGATGTCGAACACCCTGATATCCTGAGGCGGCATAAGGCCTTTTCTGAGCACCCCGGATATGATCGCCTCCGCCATGTTTCCCGCACCGATAAAGCCAAGTGATCTCATAACCTCCCCCCGAAATGCCACAGACATGGTATAGGCGTGCCACATTCCCGGTGCATGCGTCAACCATGGGATCATGGCATGAAAGGCTGCAATCGGCAAAAATATGGATAAACTGACGCCAATATGGGGTGTTCACCTGATTCATGAACCCATTCTTTGGCTGTATGATTCCCGGAAAATCTAACATGGGCGGACCATGCCCTGAAAGAGGCACACATCATGGCACACCCAAAAGCCGGCGTAGTCGTTTGCACGATCACGGGTGAGGATGCACCAACCAGGTTCTACCTCTTCAACTGCCGTTATCCAGGATGCGAGGGCGTTATCCCTGTGGAATTCCGTTTATCGCTGAACACCTCATGCGACTGCATCTTCCTCATGAAGAAAGAACTCGGGGAACTGAGCGATGACATGGCCCCGGTCTGTGACCTGTGCCCTCTCTGCAATCACGTGAACCATTTTCAGATAAAAGACAGCGTCCGGGAGATATCCTGCAGCGAGTATGAGATCGAGCTGAAAAGGGCACATTCCACCAGACAGGACATGATTTCCCCGGAGCCGATCTTCCGGTAAACTTCGCCTGCCAAGCTTCCGATATGCTCTCCATGGATCACTCACCGTATCAGAGAAAAATAGCAGGAATCTTCTACGAGGAATCCACGATCACCCTGGGAACCGGTCATACGCAGAAGGTCCAGAAGGTGAAGAACTACTGCCAGGCCGAGCAGGTGGACGACGAGAAGGTAAAGCTCTCTTTCCTTGGCAACGCAGGCCAGCCCACCGGGATCGTCATCGAGATGCCGTGTGAAGATTTTATGAAACGCTACACCCTGGACCCCAACTACCACGTCAAGACCAAGGAGGAGGCGGAGCACGACCGGCATGTGGCTACAGCAGAAAAACAAAGGGCCAGGGGCGAGCTTTACTCTGCGGAATACGAGTACACCACGGCATTGAAGATAGACCCGGAAAGCATCCGCGCCAATTTCGGCATCGGCACCCTGTACATGGAGATGGGCGACACCCGGAAAGCCAAGGATGTCTTCAAGAAGCTCTCCGAGGTCGAGGCCATCTTCGAAGAGGACAACAAGCACATCTTCAATGAATTCGGGATCGAGCTGAGAAAGGTACATATGGTCGACGAGGCCCTTGCAAACTACCTGAAGGCCATCACGATCTCTCCCGCCGATGAGCACCTCCACTTCAACGTGGCCCGCATCCACTATGACAGGAAGGATTGGGACAATGCCCTCGAGTGGCTCCAGAAGGCGCTCGAGATCAACCCCCACTTCAGGGACGCCCGTCAGTTCGAGGCGCTCATCCTCAAGGAGATGAAGGAACTCCACCTCACCCCCGGCGCCTCGAAGGTGGAACAAGCCGCTGACCCGGAGGAACCGGCAGGTACCCCCAGGTGAAGAAGGCCCTCCTGTTGTAGCCAGGAAAGAGGGTTTCGTCTCAGAAAAACCGGCGATACCGCAAAAAAAATCCTCATCTTTTCTTTCCTCACCGCTTGTCCGCCGCAGCCTTGTCTTTGAGCAGGCCATAGACGTCTATCACCTGCTTGCGGGTCTCGTCCTCTGATGCGCTGTTGTCGATGAGGAGGCTCGCATATCGCCTTTTCTCCTCTATGGATATCTGGGCGCGGACACGTGCCAGGGCCTCTTCCCGCCTTATCCTGTCGCGTATCATGAGCCTTTCGATCTGCATGACTTCGGGGCAGTACACCACGATGACCTCGCTTACTCCTGAGTGCATGCCGGTCTCTATGAGCAGCGGCACATCGAGGATGACGACTGCATCGGGTGTGCGGGCATGGATCGAACGTACCTGGTCATCCATGGACCGCATGACCTCGGGATGGACGGCCTCTTCGAGGATGCTCCGCATGGCAGCATCGTTGAAAACGATCCGTGCAAGGGCCTGCCGGTCGATCTCGCCGGTTTTCTGCAGGATCTCATGCCCGAAGATCCGCACGATGGCGTCCCAGGCCTTCATGCCGGGGGCGACCACCTCGCGCGCTGCCGCATCGGCATCGACGATGAACGCGCCCAAGTCTTTCAGGATGGTCGCGACCGTGGATTTCCCGGTTGCTATGGAACCTGTAAGCCCGGCAACGAGCATGACGCACCCCCTATGAGAGAAATGTTCCTTCCGGCGTTTCCACTGTCCCTCCGGTAGGAAAAGAAGGTTTCCCTGTTGCACTGTGTGCAAACCTGCACGCAGTGGATCATGTCCGCAGGCACGCCTGCAGCATGGGCCTGGCAGGTGGCGACGCGGTGCAGGTCCACGGAGAGCCTTCCATCGAGGGTCAGATTCGGTTGTGCATCCAGGGCGTCGATCACGTCCGTCCCCACGGCATAACAGCACGGCCCGATAGAAGGTCCCATGCTCACATGAATGAGCCTTGCACCGCTTACGCGCATGAGGCCGACCGCCTTGTGAACGATGCCCAGGGAGAGCCCCCTCCACCCGGCGTGAACCGCACCGATCATGGGGGAATCATCCGCCCACAAGAGCACGGGTACGCAGTCAGCGGTCCTTATGCACAGGACGTTGACCGGATCGCGGGACATGATCCCGTCAGCCTTGGGAAAGTCCTCGGGAGAAACCTCTCCGGCCCAGACGATCCTGTCCGCATGCACCTGCGTGAGGCAGAAGATATCATTCGAAGGCAAAAGCTGCCGGAGCCTTGCAGCAACGGCCTGCGGGCTACCGTCGAGACCCTCGGTCACACCTCTGGAACAGAACACACCTGACATACCAAGGAGAGGTATACCCCACAGGACACCCCTCTGACAAGGACTTGCCTCTCCCCGGCAGCCGGACGGGTCGGACCCCTTGAATCTTTTGTTGCTTGACAATAAACAGCCCGGCATGTAATTACTTTTCGCTCAAAAACACATGAATTGAGGTCACGATATGAAGCGCACTTTTCAACCACATAATACCAGGCGTAAACATACGCACGGATTCCTGGTTCGTATGCGCACCAAGGGCGGAAGAAACGT
>JAJFUP010000115.1 GCA_021372395.1 Deltaproteobacteria bacterium | reverse complement strand
CCATACTGCCTCTTGAGGAGTTCCGGCAGGGTGTAGACCTCGGCGGCCCTCACCTTTTCCGCAAGCCGGAACGTCAGGATGAACAACCCCACGGAGCCCACCAGCATCCACCACGCACCCACGAGGCCCCTGGCGTATCCGAGACCTGCCAGGCCGAGCGTCTGGGAGGCGCCGACGATCGTGGCGAGAAGGGACCCGGAGATGAGGAGCGCGGATCCGGACCTGTCGCTCACATAGAAGCCGGCAATGCCCCTGATGCGGCGCGAGTTCGTGAAGCCTACTCCGAGCATACACGCAAGATAGGCCGTTATGATGAAGAAGTTCAGCATGGTGCGCAAATGGGTACCTGAAGCCTTCCCGCAGTGTCAACACACATTCCTCCCCTGGTACGATATTGCATCGGGGGAGGGCCTCATGATATCCTGTCTCTGGATACCGGCTGTCGATGGCAGCTCCATCTATTTGTGACCACTTGTTATTTGTGCAATTCACGTAAAGGAGGGCTCATGGCACCGCGTTTTCATCCCGTGAACGGGAAAAGGAAGAGCGCCTCCGGAATCCTGTCATGCCTTTCCCTGACACGAGGGCGACTCAAGGAAGGTGAACGAAGGGGGGAAATCTATGGGTAAGCTCATGAATGCGCAGGAGTATGAAGAGAGTTTGAGAAAGCTGAATCTGAACGTGTACCTCTTCGGCAGGAAGGTCGAAAACGTCGTGGACGACCCCATCATACGGCCATCCATGAAGGCCGTGGCAGCCACCTATGAGTACGCCCACAGGCCGGAATATGAAGACCTGCTGACCACCAGGTCCCACCTCACGGGCAAAAAGATCAACCGCTTCACCCACATCCACCAGAGCGTGGACGACCTGGTGAAGAAGAGCAAGATGGGCAGGCTCATGGGATCGCTCACCGCCTGCTGCTTCCAGCGATGCGTGGGCATGGACGCCATGAATGCGCTGTCCATCACGACCCATGCCATGGACAAAGAATACGGCACGGAGTACAACCGGCGGTTCCTGAAATTTCTCGAACATGTCCAGGAGAACGACCTTACCTGCGACGGCGCCATGACCGACCCCAAGGGCGACAGGTCGCTACCCCCCGGCAGGCAGCCCGACCCCGACCTGTTCCTCCATGTGGTGGAGGAAAGAAAGGACGGCATCGTGGTCAGGGGCGCAAAGGCCCACCAGACCGGCGCGGTCAACTCCCACGAGATCATCGTGATGCCCACCATCACCATGAGGGAGGAGGACCGGGATTACGCAGTCGCCTTTGCCCTGCCCAGCGACGCGCAGGGCATCACCTACATCCTCGGCCGCCAGTCCTGTGACACACGCAAGCTCGAAGGCCCCACCTTCGACCGGGGCAACCTGTTCTACGGCGGGCACGAGGCCCTGGTGGTCTTCGATGACGTGTTCGTGCCCTGGGAACGCGTCTTCATGTACAAGGAATACGCGTTCACCACGCAGCTCGTGGAAAACTTCGCCGCATACCACCGCCAGAGCTACGCATGCAAGGTGGGTGTGGGTGATGTCCTCATCGGCGCGGCCCAGACCATAGCCGAGTACAACGGGGCCGAGAGGGCCTCCCACGTGAAGGACAAGATCATCGAGATGAACCATCTGAACGAGACGCTCTTCTGCGGCTGCCTCGCATGCGCATCCGAAGGTCACCGGGAGTCCGGCGGGACGTTCCTCGTGGATGTGCTGCTCGCCAACGTGCACAAGCAGAACATCACCCGCTTTCCCTACGAGATCGCCCGCCTGGCCCAGGATATCGCGGGCGGACTCGTGGTGACCTGCCCGTCGGAGGCGGACCTGAACTCGCCCGAGGTGGGCAAGTGGGTGAAGAAATACTACCGGACAAAGGCCGATGTCCCCACCGAGTACCGGATGAGGATCCTGAGGCTCATCGAGAACATCACCCTGGGCACGGCTGCCGTGGGCTATCTCACCGAGTCCATGCACGGGGCAGGCTCCCCCCAGGCCCAGCGGATCATGATCGCCCGGCTCGTGAACATGAAGCAGAAGCAGAAGATCGCGAAAGAACTCTGCGGGATCATAAAGGGCGACCAGGTCAGCTGAAGGAGGCTCAACAGCACGGCAACGGGAGGCTAGACGCACCAGGGGAACAAGAACCGGGTCACTCCTGCAGGGAAAGATTGGGAAGGGGATTCACATGATCGATCAGCGCGAGGACAAAGGACGGACACGATCCATGAGCAGATTTCTTCCCGCGGTCTTTGCCGTCGTCGGGATCATGGACCTGGTTTACGGGATCGTGAGGTCCGATACGGTGAGCATCATAGCGGGGCCCGCCATGGTGGCGATCGCCCTGTACATCTGGAGGAAGGATCGCGGGGCTCTTTGAGCCGGGGCGCACCCGGGGCTCACTGCTTCAGTTGGTCCGGGAGCCCTTTCACGAGCCTGACGATCATCTCCGCGCTCTCGGAAAAACCGACGGCGCTCATGTCGATGCACAGGTGGTAATTCTTTGCATCCGTCCAGTCGACTCCCACCATGTCTTTTATGAACCTGGCCCTCTTCCGGTCCGACTCATCCACCATGGACTGCGCCTCATCGAAACTCGAGAGGCCCTGCACCTTCATCAGGCGCTTGACGCGGAACTCCAGCGGGGCATGGATGAACACGCGGACCACGAACGGCCGGTCCCTCAAGGCATGAAATCCTCCCCTCCCCACAATGACGGCACTGTACCGGTCAGCGATATCGTTCATGATCCTGCACTCCAGGCCGAACAGGTCCCTGTCGTAGACCGGCATCTGGAGAGGAGGAACCAGGGCTGCTTCCGGTGTTCCGAAAGAGAACCCCCTGAGGATGTTCGCGATGATGCCCGAAGACCTTTCATCGTAACGCCCCAGCCATTTCTCGTCCGTGCCCATGTGCTTTGCAGCCAGGCGCAGGATCTCCCGGTCCACATACTTGAACCCCAGCTCTCTGGCCAGCAGGTAGCCGGTATACGAACCCCCGCTTCCCATCTGCCTCGAGATGGTTATGACGGTATGGGATTTTCCCTCCACCTTACCCTCCCTGTTCACTGCACCCTTTCCTCGAGGTTGCTCACCACGTGCTCGAGAATCCTGCGCATGGTCAGGAGATCCTCAGAGGCGAGGCCCTTCAAGGCACTTCCGTAATTACTCAGGACGACCGAGGTCAATGCCTCCTGGACGGCACGACCGGATTTTGTCAGGTACAGACGGCATGCACGCCTGTCGGTATCGTCGGGCCTGCGCTCGATGAATCCGCGTCCCTCGAGCAGGTCGATGATGCGTGTTATGTTGTGGCGGTCCTTGAAGGCCTTCTCCCCGAGCCGGCTCTGGTTCATGCCCTCGTTCTCCCGGATTCGCACCAGCACCCCCCACTGCTCGGGCGTCAGGTCGTACCCCGCAGCCAGGAAGGCCCGGCGCAGGGCGGCAACCCACTGGGTATGCATGCGATACACCCAGAACCCGAGCGAATCGTCCAGGGAAAAACCCTTCGTCTTCATTGTGATCTCTGTCCCTTCAGCCCGGCATGCCCATTCCACGGCCTCGATACTGTTGTCATGACAACCAGCTGCCACCCCCTGCATCCCCTGTCAAGCGGGAATCTTGCCCTGCCGGGCAAGGCAGGAGGTCAGATGAGCTTATGCCACTACCGAGGAGACGCCCGTGGCCACGACTACCCGAAGGACGGATCTCCGGGCCGACCCTCTTCAAAGTACTGGACCTGGTAGGTCTTGACCTCGAGCTTGCCTCTCTTCCATGCATCGGCGCCGAGCCCCGCCTTCATGCACAGGTGGGCGAGGAACTCCTCCTTGTCGGGCAGCTGTTCCCACACCTGAGGCAGGAAGGTGGCTCCGGCATACCCCTGCCGGATGATGACCCCGTCTATGCCCGGCCTGAGCTTGTTCAGGAGGTCGGTGGCATCGGAGTACGCAAGCGTCTCGGGCTCGGTCAGGATGCTCACCTCGATGTGGACCTTGTCGAGCTCCTTTTTGGAGAGGGGCCTGAAGCGGGGGTCGCCGAACGCCGCATTGACGGCATTGTGCTCCACCCCCTCGACGAGGGGCTCCCGGCCTTCCAGGCTCCCGATGCAGCCCCTGAGCTCTCCTGCGATGGTCAGCGTCACGAACGTCCCGGTCTTTGCCTTGAAGGCCTCGTCCATGAGCGCCTTCTTCAGTGTCGGGCTCACTGCGGCCTTGACGCCGAGGTGCTCCCGGATGGCGGCCCGTGCGAGCGCCAGGAGCGCCCTGCCCTGATCTTCGGTGTAGTTCTTTTCCATTGGCTTGTCTCCGTAGAATGCGGCGGTTTGGATGAATCGATCGATCGAGCCCTTGAACTCCCGGGAAGACGCGGCGCAGAACGTCCCGGCATGGGCGGGTTTCGTCACGGTGAGCGCGCATGCGACCCCGGCCTGGATGACCAGCGTGATGCTCAGAATGATTGCGGCGAGGACGTGAGGTACGGCTCCAGGCTTCATCCTGACCCACCCCCTTCCAGGGGTAAGAATGCACTTGTTGCCTTCAATGTTCAAGACCCAAAATGCGGGTCAGACAGGGTTACAGGCAGAGCTCAAAGGATCCGGAGCCCCTGTGCAACGGGACGGGCCGTTATGCCGTGGCTGCCTGCCTTTCGTGAGGCATATCCCTTTTTTCGAGCACGTCGCTGATGGTGGCCTTCAGCGTGGTGAAGTCGTGCGACTTGACGATGTAGGCCTCTGCAGCCATGGTGAGCGGGTGCTCCTTGTACCCGGAATATGCCGAGTGGATGATGATGGGTGAGTCGAGGCGCGATTTCAGGATGTGCCCCATGGTCTCGAACCCGTCCATCTTCGGCATGCGGATGTCGAGGATGATGAGATCCGGCTCGTAGCTGATCTCGGTCTGGATCATGGACAGGGCCTCCACACCGTTCGATGCGGTCATGACTTCGTACCCGTCCTCCATGAGCTCTTCCTTGATGAGAAACTGGAGATGCCTGTCGTCCTCCACCAGCAGTATCTTCTTCATTTCATACCCCCCATGACACATCTTCCTCTGAGAAGATCCGCGGCGTTTCGTGTATGCATCACTGGTGAGGACAACCGCTTGCGTCTCTGAAGCCGAACAGGGAAATGCATGGAAAGTGCCAGGTCTAGATCATTTAATATTATTTCATTATATCAGTTAGTTATATATTTTATCGCCAATATACCGTCGTG
>JAJFUP010000087.1 GCA_021372395.1 Deltaproteobacteria bacterium | reverse complement strand
CTTCGGTCTTCGCCTCTTTCGGGGCCTTTTCCTTCTTCACCTTCTCGGCCTTAGGCTCCTTGGGTTCCTTTTTCTCGGCACCCTTTGCCTTCTTCTTGCTCTCCTTTGCGGCCGGGGCCTCGGCAGGAGCCTTCTTGCCCTTTTCTTTCGGGGGTGCGGCCTTCTTCTCTTCCCTGATCCTGGCCATGTCCACCAGCTTTGTCTCGGCCGCGGCAATCGCCCTGATCCTTGCCTTTGTATCAGAGATCTTGGCCCTGATCCCGCGGATGGCCGTGTCCTTCTCGCTCTCTTCGGGGCTTATCCCCTGCGTGCTCAGGACACCCAGCCGCTGGTTGAGTTTTTTCTCCCAGTATACCTTCTGTGACTCTCTGACTTCCCTCGCCTTGGACGCCATCGCTACTCCTTTCACGTTATATCTTGAACCATTCCGGCTGAAACATCCCTCTTCCGGGGCAGGCAAAGGACACCTCTGTATCACAGATCTACCGTCATTTCTAGAGGGTTCGTACATACCTGACAAATAAAGCACGTGGCCGTGATCGCATCCAGGCTCTTCGGCTGACCTCTCGCGCCCGAGGAGCACCGGGGGCCTTACATCAGCTCCTCAAACGCTTCTTCAACTCCTTGATGAGTGCAAGGCATACCTGGTTGGCGTCCGCCACGATGGCGACGTCGGCCATCTTCATCATGGCAGCGTTGGGATTCTTGTTCACGGCGATGACAAAGCCGGCATCGATGATCCCGGCAGTGTGCTGGATGGCCCCGCTGACTCCGAAGGAGAAAAGCACCTTTGGCCTGATGTGCTTGTCGGCCTGGCCCACCATCGAGTCCTCTTCCGCCCATCTGGAGTACACCACCGGACGCGTCGCCCCCACCTCGCCGCCCAAAAGCCTTGCAAGCTCGTTGAGATTTCTGAACCTGCTTTTGCTCCCCATGCCCCTGCCCCCGCACACGACAACGGGCGAATCCTCGAGCTTCTGGCTGCCCGCGGGCTTTCGTTCCGAGCTGATGAGCCGCACCCGGTCCTTCGGGAGGTTCTGCGGAAGCGGGACCCTCACGGTCTCTCCTTCGGCCTGGTAGTTGTGGGGGATCTCCTGAAACGTGCCCGGCCTCACCGTTGCCATCTGGGGCCTGGTTCTCGGGGTGATGATCCGGGACAGCAGGTTGCCCCCGAAGGCCGGGGCCGTCTGGACGAGCAGTCCCTCCGTGTTGATGTCGAGCCCCACGCAGTCGGCAGTGAGTCCCGTGCCGAGCCTCTTTGCAACCCTTGGTGCAAACTCTCTCCCGAAGGACGTGGCGCCCACGAGGATGATCTCCGGGCTGCACTGCCTGGCCAGGGATTCCATGACCGCCACGTACAGGTCGGTGGAATAGTACGCGAGCGAGGCATCCTCCACCACGTAGACCCGGTTCGCGCCGTGGGCGATGTACTCGCCCACCCACTCTTGCACGCCCTGCCCGAAAACGACGGCACACACGATGGCGCCCGTCTTCCCGGCAAGGTCGTGTGCCCGCGAGAGGAGCTGCAGGGTGACCCTGTTCTGGAAGTAGTTGCGGTAGTCACCGAAAACCCAGATCTCGGGCGTTTTTTCCGCCATAAACTCCTGCCCTACCCTTCCTTGTTCAGGTCTTTTCTGATAATGCCGCCGAGCTTGGTTTCGAAACGCTCGAAGAGCTCTTCCACAATCTTCTTCGGAGCCCCTTTCAGCACGATGTTCTCCTTGTCGGCCCGTGGTGTGTATATGTCGACGATCCTGGTGGGCGATCCCTGCAACCCGATACGCCGAGGATCTATGCCGAGGTCTTCCGCGCTCACCGCAAGGATGTTGGCCCCGGAGAATGCGTCCTGGAGTCCTGCGAGAGGCACGTACCTCGGGACGAAATGCTGACAGCTCACGGTAAGGAGACAGGGGGGGTCCACTTCCAGGACCTCGAGGAAACTGTCGGAGATGCGCCGGATCCGTATGGCGTCCGAGTTCATCTCCAGGTGCTCCACGTTGGCGATCCCGGGGATATGGAGTTCCTCGGCAAGCTGCGGGCCTACCTGGGCCGTCTCGCTGTCGGTTGTGTGGCACCCGCAGAGAACGAGGTCGAAGTCGGAGCAGAAGATCTCGATGGCGCGTGCCAGCGTGTAGGAGGTCACAAAGGTGTCAGCGCCCGACATGGCCTTGTCCGAGAGCATCAGGCAGCGGTCTGCGCCCATGGCGAGGGCCTCTCTCAGGATCTCCTCGGTCATGGGAGGTCCCATGGTGATGGCGGTGATGTGGCCGCCATGCTGATGCCTGATCATCAGGGCTGCTTCGAGGGCATGCTTGCAGGCGGGGTTCATCATACCTTCGGCCCGGTCCCTGCTCAACGTCCCCGTCTTGGGGTCCCAGGGCAGTTCGGTTGCCATGGGAACCTGCTTCAGGCATACGATCATCTTCAACATATCCTGCACCCGTCTCAGATAAGCTCGGCAAGCACCGATCTCGAAATAACCGTCCGCTGTATCTCGCTGGTCCCCTCGTAGATCTCGGTGACCTTGGCATCCCGGAAATACCGTTCCACGTCGTATTCCCTGCTGTACCCGTAGCCCCCGTGGATCTGCACCGCCTCCGAGGTCACCCTCGTACACGTTGCGCTGCCGAAAAGCTTGGCCATGGCCGACTCCTTGCTGAAGGGCTTGTGCGAGTCCTTCAGGGCGCATGCCCGGTACACCAGGAGTCTCGCGGCATCTATCTCGGTGGCCATGTCGGCAAGCTTGTTCTGTATGGATTGAAAGGAGGAGATGGGCTTTCTGAACTGCTGGCGCTCCTTGGAGTACTTGACGGATGCCTCGAACGCACCCTGGGCGATCCCTACGGCCTGGGCTGCAATGCCGATGCGCCCGGTGTCCAGGGTGGCAAGCGCGATCTTGATGCCGTCGCCCTCGCTGCCCAGGAGATTTTCTCTCGGGACACGGCAGTCCTCGAAGAAGAGCGAGGAAACAGGGTTCGCCCGCATGCCGCACAGGTCTTCGATCTCGCCCACGGAAAAACCGGGCATGTCCTTCTCGAGGATGAAGACGCTCGCATTGCGAGCCGGGTCGCCGGCACCGGTCACGGCGAAGATGAGCGGCAGGGAGCACACGCCCCCGTTGGTCACGAAGATCTTGGTGCCGTTGACGAGATATTTCTCCCCCTCGAGCACGGCGTGTGTCTCCACGCCCGAGGCATCCGAGCCTGCGTTCGCCTCGGTCAGGCAGAAGGCGCCGATGCTCTCGCCGCTCGCGAGCAGAGGCACGAAGCGCTCTTTCTGCTCTTCGGTGCCGAAGTTCAGGATCGGTTGGACACCCACGCTGTTGTGCACCGTGACACACAGCCCGATCGCGCCGCTTACCCGGGACAGTTCCTCGATGACGATGGCATAGCTGATGCTGTCGAGACCGGCCCCGCCGTATCTCTTGGGGACCTGCAGTCCGAAGAAGTTGAGCGGCCGCATCTTCTCTATGACCTCCCAGGGAAAACGGGCATCCCGGTCGATCTCGTGTGCGATGGGCCCGAGTTCGGACTCGGAGAACTCCCGCACGGACTTGCGCACCAGCTTGTGCTTCATACAGGGATCAAGGTTCAAGCAGCGCTCACTTTCGTGTTCCGTATTCTCGACTTTGCATGCTGCATGGCGCTGCACCATAACGTAAAACAAAGGAGATTTCAAGGGGGGCGCACGACGGTCCCAGCCAGGGTTTCTCCCCGGAATGCATACCCGTGATCAGCAGATTTTCCCTCTCCCGGCAATCGCTTACACAAAAAAAAGGTGGCGTTCTCAGGTACGCCACCCATGCTTACATTGAGGAGGTTTTTTGGTTTTATCGTGTCGTCGATCTATTATTTCGATGCCAGAAAGCGTGAAAAGGATTCCTTGGCTCTCCACCCCGCTTCCGGGGATCATCACTTTGCCGCACGTACAGACGGCGTCTTCTTTCGAAGGGCCTCATCCGGCGACAAGAAGACCCTCAGCGGACTTTTCTGAGCAGTCGTGGCCCGGTACGGGAGATGGCTGCACCGGAGCACACGAAGCGGTTCCCCTCTTCTTTTGCCAGGTACATGGCCCTGTCGGCCTGCTTGAGCAGTGTCTCTGCATCCTGCCCGTCA
Source organism: Deltaproteobacteria bacterium (assembly GCA_021372395.1). Taxonomy (GTDB): domain Bacteria; phylum Desulfobacterota; class Desulfomonilia; order UBA1062; family UBA1062; genus MWEI01. The sequence goes on along the minus strand of JAJFUP010000087.1, from coordinate 14,020 downwards.
TCCGGATACGTGCTCACCCCGATGCTGGATGCCACAAAATCGATCCGTATCCCCTGGATGAAATAGGGTTTCGAAAGACCCTTCTGGATCCTCAGTGCGACATTCTCTGGCCTCGACCTGCCGAAGCCCCCCAGGACCACGGTGAACTCGTCTCCACCGAGCCTGCTGATGTAATCGTCGTTCCGGACGATCTTTCTCAGGCGCGAGGCTACCTGGACGAGGAGCTTGTCGCCGACCTCATGTCCGTAGACATCGTTGACCTGTTTGAAGTGATCGAGATCGATATACAGGATGGATCTGCGGGTCTCGAATCGTTTTGCCTCAACGAGGGTATGCTCGAGTTCCTCGAGAAAGGCCTTCCTGTTGTACAGGCCGGTCAGCGTGTCGTGGTAGGCAAGGTATGCAAGCCTTCTCTCCGATCTCTTCCTGTCCGTAATGTCGCGGATGATTCCGCAGAACCCCGTTGCATTGCCGTTCCGGTCCTTCTGGAGCGACACGGACGCCTCGACAAAGGTCGTGGTGCCATCCAACCTCATCAGCTCCCAGTCGACGGTCTTGGTGGAAATGCCGGTCATGAACACGTTGTGAAAGGTCTCGAACACAAGCTTCGCATTTTCCTTGTCCATGTATTTCGTGTAATTGACCCCGACAAGATCTTCCCGTTCATAACCGAGATGATTCGGGATCTGATCGTTGAAGAAGGTGAAATTCCCTGCGAGATCCACTTCGAAATATCCATCTTCTATGGAATCGAGGATGGATCTGAACCGCATCTCGCTCTCGATGAGGGCCTGGTCGGTTTCCAGGACATCAGTGACGTCCCGGGCAATGCCCTGGACCGTCTTTCTTCCGTCCGGACCAACGGCGAGCAGGTTCTTGTGCTCGACAATGCGCTTTCTCCCCGCCTTTGTCTGGAGCTGTATGAGCCCTTCATCCCTGCCCGTTTCTCTGACCCTGCCGATGTAGCTGTCGAACTGCTTCTGGTATGTCTCGGGCAGGAGGTCCCTAACATTCATGGAAAGGAGTTCGTCCCTGCTGAGACCCAGGAATCCTACATACCGCGGGTAGATCCAGAGGAAGTGCCCGTCGAGGTCGTGCTCGAAGATGAATTCCGTCACATTCTGATAGATTTCATGAAACCGGTCCGTATCATCACCTCGTCGATTTTCGCGCTCGGTCACCCTCGTTTCACCGTTCCCTCGGGCAAGCCTCCCACCCATCTATCTCTCCTCCTGAGTGCAGACCGGGTTGGAGTGTCCGGAAAGATATTCCCATGCCGTTGCCGTGAGCATACGCAGGGCATGGCCCCGGGATAGCGGAGAAGAGGTGTGCTGTTCCCTTTCATGCGTGCAGCTGCTCAAAGAAAATACCTCCTTTTTCACACAAGCAGCATCGTGAGCCCCCCGGGATGCCATCTCCATTTCAATTGATGACCGTATCGGGACGATATGTCTGATTCTTTAAGGCTTTTTCATGTTTACCGGACGAGTGCACGTATACGGCCACATTGGCAGGAATCTTGGGAGACACACCGGAGAAGCCGTCCTGCAACCAGGGTATTTCAGCGCCCTTGGGAACACCGATGAGATGCATCGATGGGATGCTCTTGACTTGACCCCGGCGGGCCTTATTTTAATGAGGCAAGCCTTGGGACTACATTTCAAAGGGATATATCCCCATAGACCCTCGCTTGAAATGTACCCGAGGCTTTTCCCTATACTGCCCTTGGGACATGCGGAAAATCCGGATCACCGAAGGGCCTCAGCCACCCGCTATTCCGGGTCAATCCTTTTTTTCAATGAGGGAGTCAAGGACCTTCTTCGTGAAGGAGTTCTGTCTCTTGAGCACCCGGGAACCACGGGTGATCTTGCAGAGGCTGATCCGGTGCTTCTCGGCGATACTCCTCTGGGTATTGCCCTCGTGAAGCTCCTTGAGAAGCTGCCACCTGAGGACAAGATCGCTGATCTCCCTGGGAGTGAAGATCTCTTCGAAAAATGAGATCATGTCCCGGTAATCCGTGATTCGGGCAAAGACCTTCTCGATTTCATGCTCCGAATCATCAAAGGGTCTCTTTTTTGCCATGGGGGAAAACCTAACCGAATAACGGCATTCCTGTCAAAGATATTCTCCCGGAAAAGGCCGGGCCCTCCACCCGCTTTTCTAACTTGCGGTCCGAAAGCCGGTCTCAATGTTCAGAGACGGAGCATCCACTGCAATTTTCCCCTGCGAAGACATATCGCCGCCTCGGGACAGATCTCGGAGCAGCAGAAACAGCGTATGCACTTCCGGTAGTCGAAGACGGGCACTTTGGTGCCGGGACCGGCATGCCCGATTGCTCCTGCGGGACATATGTTCATGCACTCGTAGCACAGGATGCACCTGTCTTCCTCTGGCTCGGGACGTGCGATGAAGAGATCCCTCACCGCCTTCGATGCGGCCAACCGCCGGAGGAGGTGCGCGCCGCCCGTGCTGTCGGCCGGAACAAAGCCTGCGATCTTCAGGTGATCGATGCTTTCGCCCACTACCTCGATCTCTCCCGGGCCGGAAACGGAAAATCCCCGGTCAAAGCCCCTGGTGATGGTTTCGACGCGTCTCACATCGAGCCCGGCAACCCTGGTGGCAACGTAATCGAGCGCTACCCCATCCTTGCCCATGAGCATGGCGCCCATCTTCCTCGGGGTTCCCGCCGACCCTGGCCCCTGGCCCTCGAGGGCGACCACGGCATCCATGACATGGAGGATGCCTACGGGGGCTCGACCCATGACGTAAACGACGGCGCCGTAGAGGTCCAGGAGCTGTTCGGAGAACTCGTCATTGTCCGGAAACCGCATGTGCATCTGCGACTTTCTCATCCCGGGAACGAAGCCGAACAGGTTCTTGACCGCACCGGTCACATAGGTGAGGTTGTGGGTCTTGAACTTGGGCATGTTCAGGACAAAGTCCGCATCCAGGAGCTCGCCTGCCACCTCGAAGTGCCGGAACACCCTGCCTTCAGGGAAGGAAAGGCTCTTGACCCGGCCGGAAGATGCCACTTCGATGGCGAGATCCTGCACGATCGTCCTGTACCCGGTCTTGTCGAGGGCGTTGTCCAGCGATGCAACGGCAGGAGATTCGATGAGTATGGGCCTCCCCCCATTCTCCAGGACGATCTCTGAAGCCGCACGGAAGAAAAGCGGGTGCGTGACCACCGCACTGTTGCCGGACACGGCCGAGAGCAGATTCGGCTTCAGGGCGACTTTCGCCCCGTTGAAGATCGACGGTTCAAAGCCGATCAAGGTCATGGCCTGCCCGATTCTCTCCTTCAGTACCGGCAGGGTGTACGAGTCGCACCTGAGGAGCGCAACCTTGGTCATGGGCACCGTCTCCTTTCTCTGCCATTATAGACAGGGAGCAGGTGCCGTCAACCCCCGGTGGAGACGAAAGCGGGTCTCCTGCATACCGGTATCCCCTTGCGCCCTCACTTCTGGTATAAGGGCATTCATCGACACGCTGGAGGGACGAACGAACACATGAAGCTGGTTTCCTGGAACGTGAACGGCCTGAGGGCAGCCATCAAGAACGGATTTCTGGAGAGCGCCAACGCCATGGGGCCGGACATCCTGTGCCTGCAGGAGATCCGGGTTTCTCCGCACGAGATCGAGGTGCCCCTCGACGGATACCTCCCGTACTGGAACAGCGCCCGCAAGAAGGGATACTCGGGTACTGCCGTGTTCACCCGGACCGAGCCTTCGTTTGTAACCTACGGCATGGGGATAGACGAGCACGACGGCGAGGGGCGCATCATCACCCTGGAGTTCGAGGGGTATTTCCTCGTGAACGTGTACACGCCAAACGCCCAGCACGAGCTCGTCCGCCTGGACTACCGCCGGAAATGGGACCAGGACTTCCTGGCGTACCTGAAGAAGCTCGAAGAAAAAAAACCCGTGGTCTTCTGCGGAGACCTCAATGTGGCGCACAAGGAGATCGACCTGAAAAACCCCAAGGCCAACGTGCACAATCCGGGGTTCACCCGGGAAGAGAGAGACGGCTTCGAGAGATACCTCGAGAACGGGTTCATCGACACCTTCCGGGAATTCAACAAGGAGCCGGGCAACTACACCTGGTGGAGCTACCGTTTCCACGCCCGGGCCAAGGACATCGGGTGGCGCATCGACTATTTCTGCATCTCGAAGGCGCTTGGCCCCCTGCTCAAAGACGCGTTCATCCTCAAGGACATCATGGGCTCAGACCACTGCCCCGTGGGCATCATGCTCACGGCCTGATCATGGCTGCGTTTACGGGGATTCCTCTGCACCGGACACCTCCAGGCACCAGGAGAGGACCCTCTCCCGGATGGAGTCGCGGATAGACCGGACCCCTGCCATCTTTTCCTCCTCGGTCCCCGAAAGGGCTGCAGGATCGGGGAAGCTCCAGTGAAGCTGCCTGACCAGGCCGAGGAATACCGGGCACTGTTCCGCACTGGCCTGGTCGCACACCGTGATGATGTAGGAGAACACCTCCCCTGACTTGTAGACATCGAAGACGCTCCGGGGCTTTTGGCCGGAGATGTCTATGCCCACCTCCTGCATCGCCTTCACCGCGAGGGGGTTGACGGATTCCGCAGGGGTGATTCCGGCGCTCTGGGCCGCGAACATGCCGCTGCACAGATCGTTCATCCACGCCTCGGCCATCTGGCTCCTGGCAGTGTTGTGCACGCACACGAAAAGGACCTTCTTCTTCCCGACCATCGCATTGCGTCCCTTTCCCCCACACCTCCAGGGGATGTCCTCCCTACCAGCTGAACTTCTCTTGTTCCACGAAAGCAGGATCCACACCCAGGGCCTGGAGCTCTTCAAGGGCCGACTCCATCATGGGCGGCGGACCGCAGAGATAGACCGCTGCTTCGGGGGTGACTCCATGCCTGCTCAGGACGTCACCGCTCAGGCGCCCTGCCTCGAGGAGAATCTTCGGGTATTCCTGCCGGACATAGTGTATCACGTCGTCTTCGCGGCTCAGGCAGTGAACGACCTGGAGGTTGAGCGCAGTCGTCATCTCCGCGAGCTCGTCCGATGCGAATACGTCCTCCATGGTCTTGTTCGACCAGAAGAGCGTCACCTTGTTGGTTGCCCCGATGTTCCTGAAATGCCGCAGCACACTCAGGAACGGGGTTATGCCGACGCCGCCCGCGATCATGACGATGGACGGCCTGGTGTCGATGTCCTTGCAGAAGACCCCCAGCGGCCCCATGCACTTCACCGGTGCACCGGGCATCAGGTCAGGAATTGCAGAGGTGAACTTCCCGGCCTTCTTGATGGTAAAGCGGAGCAGCTGGTCCTCAGGCGCGGCCGAGATGGTGAACGGATGCGGTTCGCTCCAGCCGTCGGGTCTCATGATCCTGATGGAGGCATACTGGCCGGCCCTTCTGCGGGCAAAACCCTCATCTAAGCCTTCGAGATACACAGAGTTGGTGTCGTGGCTTTCGGGAACCACCTTGACCACTCTCCAGATATTCTTCCGATCCTGGTTTTCTCCGGTTGCGGACATCGCGTCTCCTCCTCGCACACATGGTTCAGGGCGCTCTTCAGCCGTGCACCCGATATACGTATGTATAGACAGATCAGGGCCCTCATGCAACGGGCTCATAAAAATCGCGTTGCGTGGCCCGGTCATGCTACGGATGCAGGATTCTCCGAATGCGTTCATCGATCTCTTCAAGGGAAAACGGCTTGTAGAGACAGGGGAGGTCGTTCTGTTCGAAGAACTGTTTATATTCGGGGTTGAGGTCACCGGTCATGAAGAGGTACCGCCTCTTGATCGTACTGTCTCCCCTGAGTGCTTCCCTGAACACCTCCATACCGCTCATGCCCGGAAGGTGCAGGTCGCTGATGATGATGTCGTAGTACCGAGAACCGATCTTCCGGAGGGCTTCGTTGCCGTCCCCGGAACATTCCACCTCGTATCTCCTGCCCAGAAATGACTTCAGCAGCTTCACCAGTCCGGGCTCGTCGTCTATGATGAGCACCCTGCGGGTCCACACGGAACCGATCTCTCTGATCCTTTGGAGACACTCCCCGAGACCCGGCCTGCGCTCGATGAACCGGCTGATCTTGCGCACGTGGTCTTCGACCTGCGCTGCGCTACGCTGAAAGTCCATGCTGAAATCTTTGAGCGACTCGACGACGTAGATGAAGATGTCGTTCCACTCCGAGAACTCGAGAGACACCAGACAATCGAAGAACTCCTCCCGGGTCAGTGATCCCTGGGACAGATGCCCCCTGAAAACGATCAGGGGGTCTTCCAACCTCTCCCGGGTCTTCCTGTCCAGGAAAATGGCCAGCCGGAATCGCTGGAGATCCTCTCCCAGCATATCGGTGATGCGGTTCATAAGGTCGTAGTGATAGATCTCGTCCTGCTCGAGTTCCCTGAGGAACCCGGAAAGCTCTTCATCCGCGCAGAAGTGCCCGGCTGCATCGGCATAGAGTGAACCTGCGGTACATTCCATCTCGGCGAGCCACCGGACGAGATCCCTCACGACGTCACCCCCCTCTGTCTATATAATATTGACTTTCTGCGGAAAGGTAATAGGGCGCCCGTATCAGGCCGCGGTCGTCAGGGTTCGGGGGCCAGGATCACCGGGGGCTGTTCACAGGTTCATGGTGGCAGAGGGAAAAGCGGTTCAGCCGATCTTCAGCACCTTGGCGCCGCGGATCCTTCGCTGTTTCAGCTCGAGGAGCGCCAGGTTCGCATCCTCCAGGGGGTATTCCTGCACCTCGGGCCTGATGGGGATCTCGCCGGCAAGCGTAAGGAACTCCACGATGTCGCGCCTGGCGACGTTGGCCACGCTCTTGATCTCCTTTTCCATCCAGAGGTGGCCGGGGTAGTCGAGCTTCAGGAGGTAGTCCCTGTCGATGTCCTCCTTGCGAATGGCATTGATCACGAGCCTGCCGCCCGGTTCGAGGCAGGCCAGGGCATCCACGATGGGCTTCCACACCGGGGTGGTGTCGATGACGGTGTGGAGCTTCTCCGGCGGCCTCTCGCCGGTGTCTCCCGCCCATACTGCCCCCAGCTCCAGGGCAAACTCCCGCTCGCTGGGACTCCTGGCAAAGACGTACACCCTCGTCAGGGGGTAGCGGTGGCGGACCATCATGAGAACGAGGTGTGCGGATGCGCCGAAGCCAGTGAGCCCGAGGCTCTGCCCGTCCTTCAGTCCGGAGAGCCTGAGCGACCGGTAGCCGATGGCTCCTGCGCACAAAAGCGGCGCAGCCTCGGCATCGGTGAAGATTTCCGGTATGGGGTGCGCGTAGTCTTCCGGCACGGTCATGTACTCGGCGTAGCCGCCGTTCACGTCCCTGCCCGTTGCGCGAAAGCTGCCGCAGAGGTTCTCCTCCTCCCTGAGGCAGAAGGCACACTTCCCGCAGGCCGAGTGGATCCATCCCACCCCCACCCGCTCGCCGCCGCGGAACCGGGTGACGCATTTCCCCCAGCCCACCACCTCGCCCACCACCTGGTGGCCGAGGACGACGGGAAAACGCGGCGGGGGGGTTCTGCCCTCGATCTCGTCAAGCTCGGTATGGCAGACGCCGCAGGCCTTCACCCGGACCTTTACCTCGTTTTCTTTCGGGACCGGTTCGGGGAGCTCGACGAGCTCTAGGGGGTCTGCCGTCTGCTTCAAGTCACAGATCCTTTTCAGCACCATGGCCTTCATGTTCTCACCCCTGAATTTTTCTCTCCCTTCCTTCAATCACAGTTCAGTCCCTGTTTCAAGGGCAGGCGGAATATTGACTCGCTCATTTTTAATATTATTATGTTTTGATATTAGCGGGAGATAAACTGCATCTTCAGGATATTCCATCCGTTTTGACATATCTTCGCAGAGGCGCAGCTCAAGATTTTTTAAAGGAGGGTTTTATGGGGACAATCTTTCTGCTCAAACGGCTGTTCATCGTATCCACCGGCATTCTCCTCTTGCTGCTGGGTGCGTCCTGCGGCGGGGGCGGTGGTGGCGGCGGGGACGGCGACGGTGGCGGGGTTGAACCCCGGAGCGTGTATAATTTCACACTGGGGTTCCTGGATGATCCGGACAATCAGTTCGTCGTAAGCACGGCCATGGGCGAGGCAGCTATTTCCGGGGCAGTCAGTGGAACATATGCCACGGAACCTGCATCCATAACCTTGAACTCAGGCCCGGCCGTGAGGATCGAAACGGGCCTCTGGGAAGGGTCCTTGGGAATCCTGTCCATAAACCTGAACACGGACATCGAATCGATCGATGGGGACAATCCCGACCAGGGAACCATGGTTGTCTATGTGGGAGAAGTTCCTGATTTTGACTACAATATCCTTGTCACCATTACGGATGCCGGTGTGGAGCTGCGGTATAACGGCGGGGACCCGCCATCGATCTACTCCTGGGATGAGTTCCTGGCTCTGCTCGAGAACGATGAGGCTGAAGAATGGGAGAAGCAGGCCTCCTTTGCCGTATCCGTTCTCTCCTTCGTTACCTCTCAGGTCTCCTTTGTCGCTGAGTTCCTCATCATCATCGAGGACGACGCAAATGAAGCCTCCCTCGAGGGTGCCGGACACATCACGATCGCTGGCGACCCCTTCCCTCCGATCATTGAAGCTGCCGGGAATCAAACGTTTGGCTGGGAGGACAGCAGCGCGAACGGCGACCTCGGTCCTGGTGACGACTTCACCTGGACTTTCACGGACTACGGGAAAGACTCATCCGATGATATCGACCAGATCGCAGACGGTACTGTCGAGCTCTTGAGTTTCACAGAGAACGAAACCCCGTTCCGGCTCGGCTTCGAGCCCTACGGAGGACCCGGCGGGGTGTTTTTCCACGACTTCTCCCTGTACGAGGTCGAGGAAGGCCCTCCGGGCGTCTTCACCCCCGACATCGGGACGGAAATCACCATAAACGGCGGGTACACAATCATCTTCACCGAGCCGTAGCCCTGACAGGGAGAGGTTCTCCCCGGCACGACCGCGGGAGTGCCGGCAAGGGAACTGCAGGGCGGGAAGGATGTCTTTTCCATCGACGTCCTTCCCGCCCTGAATCACAGGACTCTCGGCACACACCTGCGGAAGACGACCCGGCCTTCCCCCCAAAAGCCCTCCCCTTCGGGACCCCTCCCGCATGTCATGCCCGGCCATGACCGGATTCATCGGGTGTTGACAAAACCCTGAAAATAATCTTTATCACATCACCAAGGACATCTGTGCGTTACTCTTAAAGACCGACACGTCACTTGGAATGAAACAGGGGGATGAAACATGATCCATGTGGAAAAGCTCACCAAGTACTATGGCGATCTCTGCGCGGTCGACGCCATCGACCTCGATATCCGCAAGGGCGAGATCCTGGGGCTGCTCGGACCCAACGGTGCGGGAAAGACCACGACGCTGCGCATGATCACGGGCTACCTGGAGCCGACCTCGGGCAGCATCCGCATCAAGGAGCATGACACTGCCGAGGATATGCTCGAGATCAAGAAGCTCATCGGGTACCTGCCCGAGTCTGCACCGCTCTACCACGGAATGCTCGTGTACGACTACCTGGACTACGTGGCAAAGGTGCGGGGCCTGGAGAAGGAAGAGAAGGAGTCCAGGATCCGATCCATGGCAGAGCTCTGCGGCCTGTCCGGGATCATGCACAAAACCGTGGGCGAGCTCTCCAAGGGCCTCAAGCAGCGGGTGGGCCTCGCGCATGCCATGATCGACGACCCGGAGATCCTGGTGCTGGACGAACCCACCTCCGGCCTCGACCCGAACCAGATCGTGGAGATCCGCGACATCATCCGCGCCATCGGCAGGGAAAAGACCATCATTTTGTCCACGCACATCCTGAGCGAGGCCGAAGCGACCTGCGACAGGATCGTCATCATCGACAAAGGCAAGATCGTGGCTGACGGCAGCACGGAGATGCTCAAGATGGGTGCCGGCCAGGAGAAGACCGTAAGCCTCGTCCTTGTGGGCGCTGGCTTCGATGAGGCACGCCAGAAGCTCGAAACGATCCGGGGCGTCTCCCGGATCGACTGCGAAGAGCCCCACCACGAAGGAGAGCTCAGGCTGCTTCTCACGGTTGCAGGCCCGGACGACCCGAGGCCGTCCCTCTACCATACCATCAGGGAAACCGATTGGACCCTCCTGGAATTCCGCCAGGAAGGCAAGTCTCTGGAGACGATCTTCAGAGAGCTGACACAGGAGGACTGACATGGCCCAGGCACTGCACATCTTTTCCAAGGAGCTCAAAGACTACTTCGTCTCCCCCATCGCCTATATCGTGATCTGCATCTTCCTGCTCATCACCGGATGGTTCTTCTTCGCTACCTTCTTCCTCATGGATCAGGCGAACCTGCGGTCCTTCTTCTCCATGCTTCCGCTGATCTTCCCGTTCGTGATACCGGCCGTCACCATGAGGCTTTTTTCCGAGGAGCTGAACATCGGCAGCTACGAGATGCTCATGACGCTTCCCGTAAGCCTGCGCGACGTCATCGTGGGCAAGTTCCTCGCCAGCGTGGCCTTCGTGGCCATCATGCTGGTGCCCACGCTCTCGTACGCCGTCTGGATATCGTTCATGGGCGATCTGGACTGGGGCCCGGTGGTCGGCGGCTACCTGGGTGCCATCCTCCTGGGAAGCGCCTACGGCGCGGTGGGCATCTTCGCGTCAGCCACCACGCGCAACCAGATCATCGCGTTCATCGTGGGCATGGTCATCTGTTTTACGCTCACGCTCATCGACAAGATGCTCTTCTTCTTCCCGAACGCGATCCTGCCCCTCATCCACTACCTGGGCGCCGGGTTCCACTTCGAGAACATCTCCCGGGGCATCGTGGACACCCGGGATATCATCTACTTCCTCAGCACCATCTTCGTCGCGCTCTACGGCGCACACCTGGTCATGCAGGAAAAGCGATAAGGAGCCTGTGATGAAAAAAACACCGCGATACGCAAAGTTCGCCATGTACCTTGTCGCGATCGTGCTCATCAACCTCGTGGGCATGACGCTGTTCTTCCGGGTCGACCTCACCAGGGGCAAGGTGTACTCCCTCTCCGAGGTGAGCCGCACCGTGGTCTCCACGCTCAAAGAGCCGCTCACCATCAATGTCTTCTTCACACGCAACCTTCCGGCGCCGTACAACGGCGTGGAGCAGTACCTGAAAGACCTTCTGGCGGAGTATGCCATGAACTCGGGCGCCTACTTCAACTACCGGTTCTACGACGTGAGTGCAGAGGGAGAAGGCAGCGCCCGGACCCAGGAGAATCTCAAGCTCGCCGGCAACTACGGCATCAGCCCGGTGCAGATCCAGGTGGTGGAAAAAGACGAGATGAAGTTCAAAAAGGCCTACATGGGGCTCGTCATCATCCACGGCGACATGGTGGAGCGCATCCCCACCATCACCGCCACCGAGGGCCTCGAGTACAAGCTCACCACCACGATCCAGCGGCTCAACAACAAGATCAGCGCCCTTCTGGGGCTCAAGGACAAGATAACGGTCAGGCTCTACCTCTCCTCCTCGCTCGAGCAGGTGGCCCCGCGCATGGGCATCAAGGACCTCCCCAAGGTGGCTTCCGACGTGAAAAAGCTCGTGGAGGACATGAACACCCGCATGTACGGGAAGCTCGATTATGCCTTTGTCGACCCTTCCACGGAAGCGGAGATGACAAATCTCTCCAAGGCGAACAATGCCGTCATGCTCAAGTGGCCTGCCCTGGAAGGCGGCAAGATCCCGGCAGGCAGCGGAGCGATCGGGCTCACCGTCCAGCACGGGGACAAGTCGTTCATGATCCCGGTGCTCCAGGCTTACCAGGTGCCTCTGTTCGGGACGCAGTACAAACTCACCGAGCTGGGCACCGTGGAGAATGCCATGGAGCAGAGCATCGAGTCGCTCATCGGGATCAACGAAACGCTGGGCTACCTCGTGGACAGGGGCACCATCGATCCCTACGGAGCCCAGGGCAGCTCACCCCAGTCCATTTCCAATTTCTCCACCCTCGTGTCCCGGAGCTATTCGTTCAAGGACATCTCTCTGAAACGTGACGGTATCCCCGAGGGCCTCGGGAGCCTCCTCATCGTGCGCCCCACCGAGGAGTTCAGCGCCTACGAGCTCTTCCAGATCGACCAGGCACTCATGAAGGGGACGAACCTCGCCATCTTCCTCGATCCCTTCAGAGAAGCCCCCCCTTCCGGCTCCCCGTACCAGCAGCAGGGACAGCTGGCCCCCTTCAGCACCGGCATCGAGAAGCTTCTCGGCCACTACGGCATACGGGTGCAGCAGTCTTATGTGCTCGACGAGAACTGCTTCAAGCAGCCTCTCCCGGAGCAGTTCGGCGGCGGTGAACAGAGCCTCTACTATGCACCTGTCATCGAGAGTGCATCCATCAACACCTCCTTGCCGTTCATGAAGAACATCAAGCGGCTCATCGCACTGAAAACCGCACCGCTTGCGCTCGATGAGCAGCGTATCAAGGCGAACAGGCTCCAGGCGACACGCCTCTTCTCCTCTTCAGACCGATCCTGGGAGATGAAGGGGATGATCAACCTCAACCCCATGCTCATCAAGCCGCCTTCCAGCGGGGAAGCCATGAAAAGCATGCCTCTGGCCTACATCCTCGAAGGAAGCTTCCCGAGCTATTTCACCGGAAAGCCGATCCCCGAGAAACCGCAGGCGGAAACCGCGGCCCAGGCCCCAGGAGCAGCGGTTCCCGCCGCCGGCCAAACTGCCGCTTCCGGCTCGAGGCAGCTCCAGCGTCAAGGCGATTTCATATCGGTCTCGAAGCCGGCCAAGATCTTCCTCATCGGCTCCGCCGAGATGCTCACGGACAACCTCATCAGCGATCAGGGCGACAACCCCAATGCCACGTTCATCATGAACGTGATCGACGTGCTCAACAACCGCGAAGACACGGCGCTCATGAGGAGCAAGGTCCAGAGCTTCAACCCCCTCACGGTCAAGGACGAAAAGGCAAAGATCCTTGCAAAGGGCTTCAACATAGCGGGGCTGCCCGTGATCGTCGTGATCGCGGGGCTTCTGGTCTGGTTCCGGAGGCTCACGAGAAAACGCCGGATCGAGGCCATGTTCCAGGGACAGAGGTGAGGCATGAAGGTGAAGAAAGAATACATCATCCTTGCGGTTGTCATTGTCGCGCTCGCAGGATACCTCGTGCTCAAGCGCTCGGACCGCGTTCACTACGATCTCCCTGTCCCCGGAAAGATCGAGGCGAATGAGATCTCGAAGGTGGAGATCTCACGCGGCACCGTGACCACGGTCCTCATCAAGAAGGGCGGGGCCTGGTACCTCTCCCCCCAATCCTGGCGTGCAGACCCGCAGAAGGTTGCGGACATGCTCGCTGCCATCGGCGGTCTCAAGGCCACCGACCTGGCCTCCGAGGCAAAGGCCTACGGCCGCTATCAGCTCGATGACGCAAACAAGGTCTCGGTGAGGGCATACGTGGGCACTGCGCTGAAGAGGGGATTCGATGTGGGCAAAGCGGCCCCTACGAGCCAGCACACCTTCGTCAGGCTGGAGGGCAACGACAACGTCTACCTTGCAGGGGGCGACCTTAGGCGCATCTTCGACATCTCCCCTTCCGGGCTCCGGGACCTGGTCGTGCTCTCGTTCACCCCATCCGAGATCACCGTGATCAGCATCGAGGGAAACGGTCGGGCCATGACGCTCACGCGCCGGGATGCATCGCCGGCAAAGGCCCAGACTAAAGATGCACCCCGGCAGGTGTCCTGGCAGAACGACCGTGGCGAGCAGGTGGACAAGATCACGGTGGACACTCTGCTGGCGGTGCTGAGCAAGGTCTACTGCGAGGGGTACCTCGATGATTCGATCAAGGGGTCTCTTACCAAACCTGTAATCGCTTTCAGGCTCAAGGGTACACAGGATTATGAACTCTTCGTCTATGCAAAAACCGGCGAGAAGGTCCCTGCCCTGTCCTCCGGGAGCCGGTCGCCCTTTGCCCTGCCCGGCTATAAGCTCGAGGGCCTGCAGAAATCCCTGGAAGACATCCTTGGCATACCGTCAGG
>JAJFUP010000082.1 GCA_021372395.1 Deltaproteobacteria bacterium | reverse complement strand
GCTGGCGTTCATGATGGCGGTCATCGGGCTGTCACTGCCGGAGACGATCATCCTGCGCAAGGTCCTCAAGCTGCCGCTCATCGCCGTCTTCATCGGTGTTGTGGCAACAGGGATCGTTCTCGTCGGCTACCTGTTCAACTTCATCTTTTAGGGTTTGAATATGATCGTTTCTTCCTTATAAGCCCCGGGTCAGGCGGCCCCAGCCCTGGCTGCAATGAAGCCCTTGGCAGGCGCGCCGGTGTCGGCCGGGGTGCCTGCAATCTGGGAGAGGTACGCCGCTCCGAGGTTCGTTATGTGCTCCCCGACGTTGTCGAAGTAATTGAAATGCACCTGCTCCTCATCGATGATGGCCTCGAAGAGCTTCATGCTCGTGCTGTCTCCATTGTCCCGGCACACCAGGAGAAACTGGTTGTAGACATCGACGGTATCGTCCTCGAGCCCTGCATCAAAGGGAAAGATCACCTCGACCCGCTGTCCCTTTTCCGTCTTGGCTGCCGCCTCGGCAGCAGGCTCTCCCCCCAGCTCCTTGATCCTCTCGGCGAACATCTCCGCATGACGCATCTCGTCGATGGCGATGAGCTTCACCTTTAATGCCAGGTCTCCATAGTCCATGTTGTCAAGGTTGTAGTGCTGGTTCATGTACTGATAAATCGCGTGCAGCTCCATGGACCGGGCCTTGTTGAGCACATCGATCACCTTTTTCTTCTTTGCTTCCCTTGCATTTTGAGCCATATCGATCCTCCCTTCAGATATTCCTTAATAATTAAGTGAAGACATCGAACATACAACCCCCTTGCCGCGGGAACGAGATCTGAAGAAAACACGGGGTGCGAGACAAAGGGAAAGCCGCCATATATCCGGAACATTCCGGTTTCTCGAGGAAAACGAATCATCCCCTTTTTTTTCAGAAACTGGGGATTACTTCTTATGGGATGGATCCCGGATCATAGACGGGTAAAGGGGAGAGAATGTTCGGACAAATACCTGTCAGGGATAGTGTAATGAGGACACCAAAACCATGAGAAGATCGGCTATCTTGTGCATCAATGCCCTATTCTTTGCGGCAGGCCTCGCGCTGCCATGCCTTGCACAGGAGAAGGCCTACACGGTGGAGATCCTCCAGATAACGGCCCTGGAAGAGCTCCAGTGGGTGTATGAAGGCTTTCTCAATGAACTGGAGAAGGACGGCATCGTCCAGGGAAAGAACCTCACGGTGAAACGCACCATCATCGATTTCGATATCGAGAACAAGACCATGACGAAACAGATAAAAGCCTATCTGCGGATCAGGAGCGAGGCGGCGCGCATTGCAAAAGAGAAGCCCGACCTGGTACTCACCATGGGAACGCCTGCCACGAAGTACGCAAAGGACAAGGTCATTGCCGCGGGCATACCGCTGGTGTTCACGGCACTGGCCTTCCCCCAGGCAGTTGGGAGCAAATCTCTCACAGAGGCTGGCCCGGGCTTTACCGGCTCGATTACCTACATGGAGATGAAGGACGCGCTCAAGGTCGTGAGGAATGCCTTCCCCGACATCAGGATCGTGGGCATCGTGCACAGCAACGATGCGAACAGCATCGCCCACGTGGAAGAGGCGAGAAAGCAGGGCCCGGCTTATGGCTTCACCTTCGTAACGAAGCAGGTGGGTATGAAGGAACACCTCACGCCTGCACTTCAGGAGCTTCAGAAGCAGGGGGCACAGGCCTTTGCGGTACCCCCGGATCCCTACTATGAGTTGCATGACCATGAGAAAGCCAGTGAGCTGAACGGCTTCTCGAAGGCTACAAGGATACCGGCCTTCAGCTTCGTCATCGACAAGATTCCCGGTGCCATCCTGTACGTGGGTACGGACTTCGGGGTAGTCGGATCTCTCGCAGGCCGGCAGGCGGTGAAGATCCTCAAGGATGGTGCAAAGCCGGAAACCCTGCCCATATTGCGGCAGCAACCCCTCTCTGTCATGGTAGACACGAAACTCATGCAGGCTTTCGGCATCAAGCTGCCGCCCGAGGTCCTTCGCCTTGCCAGGCCTGTCGATTGAGATATGGTTTGATTGTCTGAGAATCGGCCCCGAGCTTTCTGCAGGGGAAAATGAATCGTTCCGTGTTTTTGTGAAATCAAAAAAAGCAATTGTGGTGATAAACAGGGATTTGATTGATTTCATTCGGAAAACTTGACCCAAGTCAAAGTCTGTCTGATGAAATTCATGCAAGGAATCCCTCATAAGAGAACCATATAAGAACAAAGGGGTGTGATGATGAAAAAGATCCTGATCGTGGGGGCCGGAACAGCAGGCACCATAATGGCAGTGAGGCTGTCTCGCACGCTGAGCCGGAAGGAATGGACCATCACCGTTTTGGACAAGGACGAGAACCATTATTACCAGCCCGGGTATCTTTTTATCCCGTTCGGAATCTATACAAAACGTGATGTGATCCGCAAAGGGGCACGGTATATCCCGGCCGGGGTCGAATATATGCTGGCTGAAGCCGAGCAGATAGTTGCCGACCGGAACCGGGTAAAACTGAAGGATGCTCGCGAGATTGCCTATGACATCCTGATCATCGCCACCGGCACCACCATCCATCCAGAAGAGACGGACGGCATGATGGAAAACGGCTGGCGCGAGAACATCTTTGACTTCTACACTGTCGACGGAGCCGAGGCCCTGGCAAAAAAACTGCGTGATTTTCATGGCCGGAAAGTCGCGATCCACGTGGCCGAGATGCCCATCAAGTGCCCGGTGGCACCCCTGGAGATCGCGTTCATGACGGATTGGTACTTCACCCAGAAAGGCGTTCGGCAAAACGTGGACATAGATTTTGTCACCCCGTTGTCCGGGGCCTTCAGCAAGCCCCTCACCTCCAAGGTCATGGGGCACATGCTGGGCGAGCGCAAAATCAACATGGTCGCCGATTTCGGGACCGAGCGGGTCGAAAGCGGCAAACTCGTCAGTTACGATAACCGGAGCGTGGAATACGATCTGCTGATAACCACCCCCACCAACATGGGGGATGCGCTCCTGGAACGCTCCGGCCTGGGAGACGATCTCAACTTCGTGCCCACGGACAAATTCACCCTGCAGTCCGAAGCCCACGACAACATCTTTGCCCTGGGCGACGCCACCAACCTGCCCAGTTCCAAGGCAGGCTCGGTGGCACACTTCCAGTCCGAGATTCTCACCGACAACATCCTGAGCTACATCAGGGGGAAAGAGCTGAAAGCAGCTTTCGACGGTCACTCAAACTGTTTCATCGAAGCGGGCTACGGCAAGGCCTTTCTCATCGATTTCAACTATGACCTCGATCCGGTGGAAGGCACCTATCCGTTTCCCGTGCTGGGCCCCTTCAGCCTGCTGAAGAACACCCGGCTCAACCACCTGGGGAAGCTCTCCATGAAATATGTGTATTGGGACATCCTGCTCAGGGGGATCCCCGTGCCCGGCATTACCTCGAAGATGGGGATGGCGGGCAAGAAAATTCCAAGGGAATCGAGCTAGTCAGGTATCGCACCCGAACCGAACTTTGCAGGGAAAACAGCTGAACAAGGAGATCGATATGGCCACAAAAGAGATTGCAGGTATCACGGTCAATGTTACGGAAGACGGGTATCTCACCGATCCGTCCCAGTGGACACGGGAGATAGCACAGGCAATCGCCGCTGAAGAGGGTATTGCCCTGAGCGACGCGCACTGGAAGGTGATAGACTTCCTGAAGAAAGATTTTGCCTCAACCGGTGCACTGGCATCCATACGGCGGATCAACAAGACCGGCGGCATACCCACCAAGGATTTCTATACCCTGTTCCCCGACGGACCGCTCAAGAAGGCAGCCCGCATAGCCGGCCTGCCAAGGCCGGCCAGCTGCGTATAGGAGGGAGGATACCATGGCTGACGAAAAGATCAAGAAGGTTTCGATTGTCTGTTCCAAGGGATCCCTCGAGGGCATCTATCCTGCCCTGATCATGGCCAACGGCGCACGCATGGAAGGGATAGAGGTCAACCTCTTCTTCACCTTTTTCGGGATGGACGCCATCACCAAGAAAAAGGTGAAAAAGATCAAGGTCGCAACGGTCGGCAACCCGGCCATGGGCATCCCGACCCTGATCGGTGCTCTGCCGGGCATGTCCGCCTTTGCCACCAGGATGATGCAGAAGAAGATGGACGCACTCGATATCCCGCCCATCGACGAATTCATCGAGATGATCGGCGCGGCAGGCGGCAAGCTCTACGCCTGCAAGGCAACGGTCGACATGTTCGGTCTGAGCAAGGAAGACTTTGTCGACGAGGTGGAAAGCATCCTCACCGTGGGCGACTTCTACGCGCTCTCCGCAGGCGGCCAGATCATCTTCACGTAAAAAATGAAACAAGGAGGAGCTTTTGGGTATCCCTGGAGATCGGCGCTTCTGCGGGGGAACGCAAGAGCGCTCCCCCCGGTTCGATCCACCGGAGGCGGGAAGCCTTCGCTGTTTCCATGCGCATCCTCCTGATCTCCGCCAACACGGAGCCCTTTCCCGAGCCCATCTTCCCCATC
>JAJFUP010000076.1 GCA_021372395.1 Deltaproteobacteria bacterium | reverse complement strand
GGGTTGGCCCCTGCCTCGGCGATATGGTACCCGCTGATGCTCACCGAGTAGAAGTTCTCCACGTCGTTACTGATGAAGTATTCCTGGATGTCGCCCATCATCTTGAGGGCGAACTCGGTGGAGAAGATGCAGGTGTTCTGGCCCTGGTCCTCCTTGAGGATGTCCGCCTGCACGGTGCCCCGCACGGTCTTCAGGACACGGGTCCTGATCTCTTCGAGCTCGCCTGCCGAGGGCTTCCTGCCGTGTGCCTTCCTGAACAGGTCGACCTGCTGATCGATGGCCGTGTTGAAGAACATGGCGGTCATGATGGGCGCCGGGCCGTTGATGGTCATGGAGACGCTCGTGGAAGGCGCGCACAGGTCGAACCCGGCATAGAGCTTCTTCATGTCGGCAAGCGTGCAGATGCTCACCCCGCTCTCGCCGATCTTGCCGAAGATGTCCGGTTTCTCGTGGGGATCTTCCCCGTAGAGCGTCACGCTGTCGAATGCCGTGCTGAGACGCTTCGCCTGGTCATGGCGGCACAGGTAGTGAAACCGCCTGTTGGTCCTCTCGGGCCCGCCCTCGCCTGCAAACTGCCTCTTGGGGTCTTCCCACTCCCTCTTGAAGGGGAAGACACCCGAGGTGTACGGGAAGAAACCCGGCAGATTCTCCCTCCTGAGCCACGCATAGAGCTCCCCCCTGTCGTTGAAGGCGGGCAGTGCGAGCTTGGGGATTTCGAGCCCGGAAAGGGATTCCTTCCTGAGCGACACCTGGATCTTCTTGTCGCGGGCCGTATACGAGAAAGACTTTGCCTGGTAGCGGGGCGCCTGCTTCTCCCAGTCCCTCACGAGCTCCAGGTTGTCCTTGCCGATGCGGCCTCTGATTTCGGCCAGCCTGCTGCGGAGCTCGACCGCGGTCCCCTTGTCGGGGCCGTCGTTCAGGATGTCCTCGATGGCGTACATCTTCCTCACCAGGGAGCTGATCTCCTTCGTGCGGGCATGGTAACCCCTCACGGTCCGGGCGATCTCGGCCAGGTAGTTCTGTCTGGCCGAGGGAACGATGCCCTCGCGGGTCTCTTCCTGGGCTTCCTTCGGCGGCCCGGGTGCCTGCCAGTCGACCAGGCCCTTGCCCCTGAGCTTTTCCACGAGGCAGGCAAACACCCTGTCCATGCCCGGGTCGTCGTACCTGCTCGCCACCGTGCCGAATATGGGCAGCTCTTCGGGTGCGGCATCGAAGAGCTCGTGGTTCCTGACGAACTGCTTGCGTACGTGCTTCAAGGCATCGAGGGCCTTGTCCTGTTCGTACTTGTTGATCACCACCATGTCGGCGAAGTCGAGCATGTCGGTCTTCTCCAGCTGCGTGGGCGCGCCGAACTCCGAGGTCATGACGTACAGGGAGAGGTCGCTCACTTTTGTGATGGCCGTATCGCCCTGTCCGATGCCGCTCGTCTCCACGATCACGAGGTCGAAACCGGCCGCATTCACGACCTCGATCGCGTCATGGATGGCATCGGAGAGCTCGTGGCTGGATGCCCGGGTGGCCATGGAGCGCATGTAGACCCTGCCGTCGTCGATGTGGTTCATCCTGATCCTGTCGCCGAGCAGCGCCCCGCCGCTGCGCGACCTTGTGGGGTCCACCGAGATGACGGCCACGCTCGCCTGCGGATAGTGGGAGAGGATTCGCCGGAGCAGCTCGTCTATGAGGGAGCTCTTGCCCGAGCCGCCGGTGCCGGTGATGCCGACGACAGGGCTTTTCGACTTCCTCTCCCTGAGAAGGGCACCGATCCTCCCGAAGCTTGCGTCTCCATGCAGGCGTGCCCTTTCCGCCATGCTGATGAGCCTTCCCAGGAGCACCGGGTCCCGGGAGCCCAAGGTGCCAAGCCCCGGGTCCACTTCGGGGAACCTCACCCGGGAGGCGATCTCCATCATGTGGCCGATCATCCCCTTGAGCCCCATGGCCTTGCCGTCTTCCGGGGAGTAGATCTTTGCCACGCCGTACTCCTCGAGATCCCGGATCTCGTCGGGAACGATGACCCCGCCACCGCCGCCGAAGACCTTCACATAGCTGCACCCCCGCTCGTTCAGCAGATCGATGAGGTACTTGAAGAACTCAAGGTGACCTCCCTGGTAGGAGCTCACGGCTATCCCGTGGGCGCCTTCCTGCACCGCCGCGTTCACCACCTCCTCCACGCCCCGGTTGTGCCCGAGGTGGATCACCTCGGCACCTGCGTCCTGGAGGATTCTCCTCATGATGTTGATGGCAGCATCGTGCCCGTCGAAGAGTGATGTCGCGGTGACAAACCTCAGAGGTTCGCGAACTGCATCTTTCTTTTTCATGAAACGCTCCCATTCATGGTGAAAGGTCTTATGATATTACAACGTGATCACTAGCAGAAAATTCGTGAAAATGCCATGCCGCATTGACCGGCAGATCGCTACCCGGCGGGATCGTTCAGATGGAGCGTTGCGTGTCCCCGGCTACTCTCCATTCAGCTCGCTGATGCCCTCCCTGATATTGTTTCTGATGAGGCCGATGACCTCCCGGTGGTTGAGCGGAACCCCGCCCAGGCCATCCCTGATCTCTCGGGTGTCCAGGACATAGTCGCGGCCGTTCCTGCGGTGCGTGTACAGGATATCGATGTCGGGATTACCGACGATGAGGGCGACCAGGGATCCGGCAATGTCTCCCAGCGGCTGCCGATCGATATGGGAATGCCTGAACTCAGCGTACACGACGGTACCCTTTCCCACCTCGGACTCGATGGAGAAACGCCCCCCCGTGGCATTGGCTGCCTGAGACAACATGGGCAGGCCGAGCCCGAAACGCCTCACCTTCTTGGTGGTGAAAAAGGGGTCCATGGCCCTCTCCAGTGTCTCGCGGTCCATCCCGTCTCCATTGTCACGGATCTCCAGGGAGAAGATGTCGCGCCCAAGGTCTTCGCTGATGGTGATCTCGATGAGCGTGGCGTGCGCCCGGGATGAATTCTCCGCAATGTCGAGGACGTGGAGTGCGAGTTCGAGCATGCCTTACTCCAGGATGTATCTGCCGTCCCGAGAGGCAAGTGCCAGCCTGATCTCGGCGAACGACGGGCTTTCAAGGTACATGCGGGTGCATGCCTTCCCGATGTCTTTCAGGTAATGTGCATCCGAGGAGGTGATGAACGGGAACCTGCCCAGCTCCGGGTAGCGCTGCCTGGCCCGGGCGATCCCGAGTCCCCAGGAGATCTCCAGCGCATCGAAGGGGATATCGTCGGGTACAAACCCCAGCTGGCCGATGATGCCGAAGGCGGGCCGGTCGATGTGGGATGCGATGGCCAGACCGCCGAGCGAGTGTACCGTGTCCACCACGTCGTTCAGCGGGATATCGGTGGCGCCGATGAGGAGGTGCTCGTTGAATCCCTCCACTTCGCCCTGCTCGTTGACGATGGCCTGGCATCCGAAGGCATCCTCGTCGTTTACCCCCTGCAGGCGGCCGTACACGAACTCCTGCAGGGAGGCGAGCTCATCGAGCCCCTCGAAGAGCGCCAGGACATGGACCTCCTCGCGGGTTGCCACTTCCATGCCGGGGATGATCACCAGGGGAGTATCACGTGCAGCCGACTGCACGTAGCGCACGTTTTCCGAAGCGTTGTGGTCCGATATGGCGATGATGTCCAGCGAACACGCCAGCGCCTCCCGGACGAGGGCCTCCGGGTACATGTCGAGCTCCGCGCAGGGGGAGAGGCAGGTATGCATGTGGAGATTGCAGCGGAAGACCCTGGGCATGGCCTTGAATGAGGCTATCCCTGCTCAGGGTAAAGGAGACGGTGGATCCTTCCCACCACCTCGAACTCGGGTAGAGCGCTGATCAGGATGGGGATACCCTCCTTCTGCGCCTTGTCGATGGTATCCTGCTCCGGGGTGGCACCCTGGACGATGATGATCCCCGCATGCTCCTTCAGGGCTGCCACGGCAACGATGTTCTGGTGCACCTGCCGGGTGACCCAGATATCACCACCCTCGCTGTTGGCCATCACATCGCTCAGGAGATCCCCGGCATACCCTCCCGTAACCTCCCTGTTCAGGTTTTCCCAGCAGCACTTGCATTTCAAAGAGAGCTTCTCCGCAATGGTCTCTAGTGTCATCATGTCACATCCTCGCCTTGTTGTTTTCCCTTGAGCCATATCGTACTCTTGACACGGGTGCCTTCGCCGGGCACCGAGGACATCTCGAACGAGTCCGAAGACTTCTTGATGTTCGCCAGACCCATTCCTGCGCCGAACCCCATCTCCCGGATCGTCTCGTCAGCGGTGGAATATCCCTCCTGCAGGGCGAGTTCGATGTCATTGATGCCGGGTCCCACATCGATCGCTTCGATGATGATGGAGTCGGGAAGGACATAGTAGCTGATGGTCCCCTGGTGGGCATAGGAGATGATGTTCACCTCGGCCTCGAAGGTGATCACCGCCACCCTTCTGATGATGCTCTCGGTGATGCCTCTCGATTTGAGGCCATTCTTGATCTGGCTCGATACGATGCCTGCATCGACAAAGTCCCTTCCGAAAATTTCATAGATGCCTTCAAGGTATTCTTCGTAGCCCTCACTTGGCACTTTGCTTTTCCTCTTGGTGCACCTCGCGGATGCACCCGACGATGCCTGCCCCGAAAAGCCTGCCGCAGGTCTCGAACATGATGAACCTGGTCCACAGGACAGGGATGCCGAGCTCGCGGGCGATGTCGATGAACTTGTCCGAAAGGGGCTTGCCCCTGCAAACGACAATGGCCGCGATGTCGAGGGCATACGCAGCCCTCACGGACTGGGGATTGGAGAGCCCGGTGATGAGGAGACATCCGGCACGGGTAAATGCCAGCACGTCACTCATCAGGTCTGC
>JAJFUP010000067.1 GCA_021372395.1 Deltaproteobacteria bacterium | reverse complement strand
CGAAAGGGGCTTGCCCCTGCAAACGACAATGGCCGCGATGTCGAGGGCATACGCAGCCCTCACGGACTGGGGATTGGAGAGCCCGGTGATGAGGAGACATCCGGCACGGGTAAATGCCAGCACGTCACTCATCAGGTCTGCGCCGAAGGCGGTCCGTATCTCGTGGTCGAGCTTGTCTTCTCCTACAATCACTTCTGCATCAAGAACGTCTCTTATCTCTGCGAGTGTCACATTCTGCTCCGTCGTGTCATGGTGTCATACGGTATCGGCCATACGGCCTGCCAGGATCATACACCCAGACACTGATCAATGGCCAGGCCCTGGGCGATAGGCATGGACTTTATCTTTCCGGCATCCGTTATGCCGTTGATGCTTGCAATCACCACGCGCCCGCGCCCTTTCCCAAGGGCACCCAGGAAATCGTAGATCGCACCTATCACGGTGAGACTCCCCTCGGCGACCAGCGATCGGTAGCGTTTCAGGGCTGCATTCACCTGGTGATCCACGTTTTTCCAGATGTTCTCCATGAGCTGCTCATCGAAGGCGGCATTCGTCCCTACCGAAGGCTCCAACGCAGCCTTGAGGTTGTCGAGCTCGCCTTTGATGGCGTCGTTCTCTTTCTCGTAGCCCTTCATGAAGGCCTTGACGGCACCGCAGTCCGTATGCCCCATGATAAGGAGAACCGGTGTATGAAGGTGCAGGACCCCGTAGTCCACCGATCCCTGGGCTGACGCCATCTGATTGCCGATGGTTTCGACCGTGAAGACCTTGTCGATGGGGTCGGGCTCGATGACATGCGGCTGCACCCGGGAGTCACAGCAGGATACCAGGGTAATCCTTGGATGCTGAGCCGACATGTGGGGGGTGAAAAACGTCTCTTCATGAGAGTCCACGAATGAACCGTTGTTCGCGATGATGCCCTGCAGGATATCTCTTACCACGGCGCTTCCTTCCCTGTTTGATATGGATCAGTGTATGGAGGAAATGGGCCGAATTGTAAAGTGGATTCTCTCTTGACATCCCCATGGGAGCACCGGCGGCAACGGCTCATGCTACAGAGACGGGCACTCTCTTTTCGTTGGAGGGAACGTCTTGCAAGTCTCGGATCACGGGCAGAAATGTATTTGAGCGAAACCCCTCGCATGGGGTATGGAGTAAAATACCCTGACCCCAAACGGGATAGAATCGTATGTCCGTGGACGTGGAATGAAAATGAGAAAGGTCCTCATCATACTCCTTTCAGGCTTGACCTTCTTCCTGCCTGCATCGGAGGTCTTCGCCCTGGAATACGCCATTATGCCGGTTCACCCCTCCATGGTGACCCCCTTCGTTTTGCTGCTCCTGGCCATTGCGTTCATGCCGTTCATCAATCTCCGGTGGTGGGAGCACAGGTACCCGATCGTCTCCCTCGTCCTCGGGGTCATCCCGGTGGCTTACTATCTGCTTGTCCTCAAGAACGCCCCCAGGATGATGAATACCGCCATCGAATACTCCAGCTTCATCGCGCTCATCGGGTCGCTCTTCGTGGTCTCGGGCGGAATCCATATCCGGGTAAAGGGCCGCTCGACGCCGCTGGCAAACGTCGTACTCCTGGCAATAGGGGCAGTCGTGGCCAATATTCTCGGTACGACCGGCGCATCCATGATCCTCATCAGACCCTACATCAGACTCAACAGGTACCGAGTCTCGGGCTACCACATCGTGTTCTTCATCTTTATCGTCTCCAACATCGGGGGCATGCTGACCCCCATCGGAGACCCGCCGCTCTTCCTGGGCTATATCAAGGGCGTCCCCTTCTTCTGGGTCATCTCCCGCATCTGGCTCATCTGGCTCATTGCCGTCGCATTCGTCCTTCTCGTCTTCTACTTCATCGATGCCCACAACTATAAGAAGATCCCCCTCGCGCTGGAGCACGAGATCGAGGAAGCGGGCGAGCATGCCATGGTTGAGGGATTGCACAATGTAATCTTTCTCCTCGTGATCATCGGCGCCGTGTTCCTCCATGAGCCTGTGCGCGAGGCGATCATGATCATGGCCGCTGTGGCGAGCTACTTCTCAACCCCAAGGGTGATCCACGAGCGAAACCATTTCAATTTCCGCCCCATCCGGGAGGTGGCGATCCTCTTCGCAGGGATCTTTGCCACCATGGTCCCTGCCCTCGACTGGCTGGAGCTCAATGCGGGCAGTCTCGGCATCACGAAACCGGCCCACTTTTACTGGTACACCGGACTTTTATCGACCACCCTCGACAATGCCCCCACCTATCTCAGCTTCTTGAGTGCCGAGTTTGGTCTCCATGGGCTCAGCCTCGGCGACCCGGTGCACATGCAGGCCATGCTCGGGTTGCTCAAGGCATCCGAACTTCCCGGTCTGCACCTGATGACCGCTCACCCTGCCCAGCCCCTGACATCGTTGTCCTGGGAATACATCCTGGCCATATCGGCGGCAGCCGTGCTGTTCGGGGCAGGGACGTACATCGGAAACGGGCCGAACTTCATGGTCAAGTCGATCGCCGAGCATGCCCGGGTGAAGATGCCCGGTTTCGTCGAGTATGTCGTGTACTATTCTCTTCCCATACTCGGCCCCCTCTTTATCGGGATCTGGTTCCTCTTCTTCAGGTGAACCGAAGGTCGAAAGCCTGTCCGCGTGAGGGTGTAACGACCGGCCGGCGCGTGACCGGCAAAACAAGGGACGGCATGGCAGCAAGCACACGGGCCGATTGACAAATCCGCTCCCAAAGCTTAAGATAGATACTTCAGTTTGCGACATACGATCAAAATCCGATTCCTGCGACAAGAAAGCATACATGGATGAAGACAAGACGGATCATTATCTTCTCTGACCTGGACGGGACCCTCCTGAACCATCGGGACTACTCCCATGCCGAGGCGTCCCCAACGATCGGAAGGATCGAGAAACTCGGCATCCCGCTGATCCTGTGCACGAGCAAGACCCGCAGAGAGGTCGAGGTCATCCGGGAGGAGATCGGCTGCACCGGCCCGTTCATTTCCGAGAACGGCGGCGGCGTCTTCTTCCCTGGAAATTATGGGAACTTTGCGATCGAGGAAGCCGTCATCATCCACGGCTACCAGTGCCTTCCCCTGGGTATCCCCTACCCCAGGATCAGATCCTTCATCGAGCACATGCGCACGGCATTCCCGATCAAGGGCTTCGGCGACATGGACGCCCGGGAGGTTGCACAGCGTACGGGACTGTCTCTCGAGAAGGCCGCCCTGGCAAAGGCCCGGGAGTTCACGGAACCCTTTGTGATCGAGCAGGAGGAGAACCTGGATTCCCTCGAGCAGGCAGCCATGCTGGAGGGAATACGGATCACCCGAGGGGGGAGGTTCTTCCACTTCATCGGGTCGGGACACGACAAGGGGAAGGCGGTGAGCCTGGTGAAGGATATCTTTTCAAGAAACTGGCAGATCCCCGTGTTGAGTGTCGCCCTCGGGGACAGCCCCAACGACGTTCCCATGCTCGAACAGGCCGACATCCCTATCCTCGTTCCCCATGAAAACGGCCGGTATGAGGACATCTCGCTGCCGGGCCTCATCCGGGCCCCCTACCCGGGGAGCAAGGGGTGGAGCGCGGCCATAAGTGATTTGCTGACCACCCTCGGGTTTTAAGCATAGACAGAGGCAATAAGGAGGTATCGCATGGCAGACTTTTTTCAGCATGGTATGATCGCCACTCTGCAAAAACTGAAAGAACGGCCTGTTGAGCAGCTCGAAGAGGAACTCCGACTCATCAGCCTGAAGCGCAGGATGGTCCTTCTGCTGCCTGCCCTGGTCACCGAGTTCGACACCCCATCCATGCCCGGGATCATCCAGGAGCTCAAGAAGGTCACCTATCTGAACAAGATCGTGCTCTCACTGGACAGGGCGGATGAAGGGCGGTTCCGCCAGGTGAAGCGGCAGATGTCAGAGCTCCCTGCCGAGGTAAAGATCGTCTGGCATGACGGTCCCCGCCTGAAGGGCCTCTACGAGGAACTCAGGACAAACGAGTTCAAGCTGGACATCGCAGGCAAGGGCAGATCGGTCTGGATGACCATGGGGTACATCCTGGCCGACAGGGATGTGGACGCCATTGCCCTCCATGACTGCGACATCATAAACTACTCCCGGGAAATCCTTGCACGGCTTTTCTATCCCGTGGTGCACCCGGCCCTCGATTTTGAGTTCAGCAAAGGCTACTATTCCCGGGTCACGGACAAGCTCTACGGCCGGGTCACCAGGCTGTTCTACCTGCCGCTGATTCACACCCTCAAGAAGATCCTGGGGCACAATCCCTTTCTGGAGTATCTCGGTTCATTCCGGTATGCCCTGTCCGGAGAGTTTGCCATGATCAGCCCCCTTGCCCGGGGCATCAGGATATCCCCCACCTGGGGGCTCGAGGTCTCCCTGCTCAACGAGGTCTACCACAAGACCTCCACCAGCCGCATCTGCCAGGTGGAGATCGCTGAAACCTACGAGCACAAGCATCAGGTGCTGGAGAGGGACAAACCCGACACAGGTCTCATCCGCATGGCTACCGATATCGCCGAGGCACTCCTGAGGGTTTTGAGCCAGGACGGGGTCGTCCTCAGCCAGGCATTCTTCCGGACCCTGTTCACCTCGTACATCCAGGAATCGAGGATCGCGATCGAGAAGTACCATGCCCTCTCGCTCCTGAACGGACTCACCTATGACCGGCACAGCGAGATCGAAGCCACCGAGGCCTTCGTGGATTCATTGAAGCAGGCCACAAAGAAATTCGTCTCCGACCCGGTGGGCATCCCCATGATGAGCGCCTGGGTGAGGATCAGTGCCGCCCTTCCCGACTTCCAGGACCGCATGAACGAGGCAGTGGAAGAGGATAACAGGACGTGATCGACAAAACCGGGGGAGACAAGCGTCGAAGGGAAATAACTCTTCGTGTCGGCAAGATACACTCCGTAGGCATGGAAAGGGACATACAAAAAGAGCACCCAGACTTGACATCATGCATTCTGCTGTTAAAATTAAAAGATAATCAAGATGTTGCCTTGATAATCATGCCGCGGTGACTATGATTCAGAAAGTGATTGGAATCTTTTCTCACTGAATTGCCGACAGCTCGCAAGGCTGAGAACCACCGACAAAATCCAAACCTTAAGGGGAGGAAATCTCATGGGCGACGCATTCGCCGTAAAGGACTGCGCCCTCATCGCCATTGCCACGGGAGAACTTGCACAGACCCTTCGCGAACTGAGGGACAAGCTGAAGACCATATCCACCAGCTGTATCTACTATCACTTCTGGGGCGGGTTGCTCAGACCTCGGTTCGATGATCCCGAATACCAAAACGATTTTGCCGTCTGGTGTTCCAGAAGTCTCCACGACAAGGCCCTGGCGGAAAGGTTGGCCCTGATCGATCCCACACACTACCCTGACCTCGAGGACCTGCGTCGGGAGCTTGTGGAAACGATCGAGGAGAGGCTCGAGGAGAGCGAGGTGCTCGCGTGGATGACGGCTTCCGGCCGGTTCTATTTCGTCCGTTCCCAGATCGTGGTTTTCGATACCGGAAAGAGGATCACGACGCTGGAGGAGCTGACCTCCCGGGTTCCCCACATGTCTCAAGGGACCGTATTCTACCACCTCATCGATGCACGGCGCAGGACGCCGCAGGGGAATAACGATTTCTCCGAATGGCTCATGGGGTTCGGCGAAGAGTATCGCGAGCTCTCCGATCGCATCACATGCATCGACCCCTACTTCACGACCCTTACCGACCTCAGGGACGATCTGTCCAAGGTCCTCCTGAGCTATACAAGAGAAAGGCGGGGCTGATCATGGGTCTGCTCGAACAGTATGCACAAGTCGTGGGCGAGGACGTTATCGATCAACTCAGGCAGCTGGGGACTCACCTCCAAGGCATGAAAGTGGTTCACGTCAATTCCACCAAGGAAGGAGGCGGGGTCGCCGAGATCCTCCACAGGATCATCCCGTTGAAGCAGGAGCTGGGGATTGATGCGCACTGGGAGGTCATCTCCGGCACGGACGAGTTCTTCAAGTGCACGAAGCTCATGCACAATGCGCTCCAGGGAGACCGCATCGAGATCTCGGGCGAACTGCTGAAAGAGTATGAACGGGTCAACGAAATGAACGCAGAGACGCTCAGGCAGACTTTACAGGACGCGGATTTCGTCATCATTCACGATCCTCAGCCTGCCGCGCTCATACAGCACATCCCCTCGAGGAAGGGGAAATGGATATGGCGCTGTCACATAGACGCCAGCCACCCCTTCCGCCCGGTCTGGAAATATCTCCGCACCTATGTGGAACAGTACCATGCGAGCATCTGGTCCATCTCGGAGTTTGCGCAGCCGTTGCCGCACCCTCTCTATCTCGTCGCCCCGAGCATCGACCCTCTGAGCGAGAAGAACATGGAGCTCGGCAGGGACGAGATCATGGCCACCTATGACAAATGGGGCCTGGATCCTGAAAGGCCGATCATCACCCAGATCTCGCGTTTCGACCGGTTCAAGGACCCCATCGGCGTCATCCAGGCGTACCGGCTCGTGAAGGAATTCATCCCCATTCAGCTCGTGCTGGCCGGCGGAGGGGCGACGGACGACCCCGAGGGAGAGGAGGTGGTGCGCCAGGTACGGCAGGGCGCCAGAGACGACGCGGACATCCACGTGTTCGTGCTGCCGGGCGATGACCATCGCACTATCAACGCACTCCAGCGGGTGTCGGATATCGTCATGCAGAAGTCCACCAGAGAGGGATTCGGGCTCACGGTGACAGAGGCCATGTGGAAGGGCAAACCGGTCATCGGGGGAGACACCGGCGGCATACGGCTTCAGGTCGTAAACCATCACACGGGGTTTCTCGTCAACACGCCGGAAGGGGCGGCGCTGCGCATCAGGTATCTCCTGAAGCACCGCGAAGAGCTCCAGGAGATGGGCAGAAAGGCGCACAGGTTCGTGCTGGAGAACTTCCTCAACACCCGGCATCTCCGGGAGCACCTCACCCTCCTGCTGGCCGTGATGTTCGAAACCAGGGAGAGGATCGAGGTGCCATGAATCCCGGTTCGAAGGGAACGATACCGGTCAACGACATTCCCGGCTTCTGGAATCGGCTGAGTTCGGCACGGCACAGCTTTCTCTCCCTGGACTATGACGGGACTATCGCGCCGTTTGAAACCGACCGGATGGCGGCCTTCCCTCTGCCCGGCATCGCGGAGCTCCTCGCGAAGATCAGGGACAAGACGGGCAACGCCGTTGCGCTGATCTCCGGGAGGCCTGCTTCTCAAGTCGTGGAGCTCTTCGGTGACCGGGGGATCATGATCGTCGGCAGCCATGGGTACGAGTTCAGGTACCCCGACGGGTGCCTGGCCAGGAAAGAACCGACTCCCAGGCAGACAGCGGGACTTGACGCGGCATGGAAGGCCTGCATCGGGGAGGGTGTCGGATCACGGGCCGAGGTGAAGCCTGCCGGCATTGCCATGCATACGCGCGGTCTCCCCGGCGATGAGGCACAAAACATGGAGGCCCGCATCATGGAACACTGGTGGCACATTGCCCCGGGGCATGAGCTTGAAGTTAGAAGGTTTGACGGGGGGGTGGAGCTCAGATGCAAAGGCATGAACAAGGGCGATGCCCTGCGGACGCTGCTTACCCTCGTGAAAGAGGGGGCGTTTGCCGTCTACCTGGGCGATGACGAGACTGACGAAGACGCCTTCGATGCCATCAGGGACCGTGGGATCGGGATCAAGGTGGGGCATGAGGGCGAACCGACCCGTGCGACAGGGTTCCTCCCGGATGTGCAGTCGGTAAGCTGCTTCCTCGAAGACTGGCTGCATCATGCCCCGTACGGACAGACAGGAGAGATCTCATGGAATCACGCAGACTGGCGGTGATATCAAACCGGTTGCCCATCGTCCTCAAGAGAGAAAAACGGGGGAAATGGGTTACCGAACCGGGATCGGGTGGGCTGGTGACGGCACTCGGTCCTGTGCTCAGGAACCGGGAGGGCCTATGGATCGGGTGGGTCGGGACGAATGAAGAAGAGACTCCCTCAGGGCCTCTTCTGAACGACCTTCTTTCCCGCGGCACCAGGGAAACAGGGTACTCGCTGAAACCGGTGAATCTCACGAGAGAAGAAGTCGGGAAGTACTATCACGGTTTCTCCAACGAGATCCTCTGGCCACTGTTCCATGACCTTTTCTCCCACTGCAACTTCGACCCCTGCTACTGGGAGGCATACCAGGGGGTGAACAACAAGTTTGCCCGGGCCGTGATCGAGAACACCCAGGAGAGCGACTACGTGTGGGTTCACGACTATCAGCTCATCCTCGTAGGCAGGGAGCTCAAACGCCTGGGGATCACGCGGCAGGCAGGCTTTTTCCTCCACATCCCGTTCCCTCCCCTGGACATCTTCCTGAAGCTCCCCTGGAGATTCGAGATCCTCGAGGCCCTCATGGAATACGACCTGATCGGGTTCCAGACTACGCGGGACCTGCGGAATTTCATCGGATGCGTTCGCGCGCTGCTCGATTACCAGGTGAAGGGTACCAAGTACCTGAACTCCATCATCCACCACGACAGGGAAGTCATCGTGGGGGCATTCCCCATCAGCATCGATTACCGTGAGTTCGCCGATCTCGCCCGGACCGAGGAAGTGGCCGAGAAGGCATGGATCATCCACGCGAACATTCCGGAGCAGCAACTGATCCTCGGGGTTGACCGCCTCGACTACACGAAGGGGATACCTGAGAGGCTGCGCGCATTCGGGCATGCCCTTGCATGTTACCCCGACATGAGAGGACATATCTCCCTGATCCAGGTGGTGGTCCCCAGCCGCACAGGCGTGGAGGAATACGAAAAGCTCAAGCAGGAGATCGAGCGGATTGTCGGAGAGATCAACGGCAGATACACCGATATCGGATGGACCCCGATACACTACATATACCGTTCACTCTCCCGCACCGAGCTCGTTGCATACTACAAGACATGTGAGATAGCCCTCATCACCCCGCTGAAAGACGGAATGAACCTCATTGCAAAGGAGTACTGCGCAAGCAACATCGAGGAGAAAGGGGTGCTCATCCTGAGCGAGTTTGCAGGGGCAGCCTCCCAGCTCCACCAGAACGTGATCCTGGTGAACCCGTATGACAGGCAGAGAACAGCGGATGCGATCCATTCGGCCTTCGTCATGGATTTGGAGCAGCGCCGCTCGCGGATGCGCAGGCTCAGGCGGTCCATTCAGAGGCACAATGTCATCGACTGGGTCAACACCTTCCTCAGGGCAGGCATTTCCAAGGATTTGAGGGATTTTCCCCAGGCAGAGCTCTTCGTACCCAGCCAGTGATCCCGCGAACAGCCATCGGGTTTGCAGCAGGGTCACCCCGCCGGATTATTCCGAAGGCTCGAATCCTCACGTTATTGCCGGTAAAGAATGACCGGCGGTTCTGTGCCATGACGCCGGAAGGCCCCCGTGATCCGCTTGGCGACATCGGTCTCAAAGGCCTTCTCATGCTGCACATCGATCATGAACCTGGCGGGAATCGAAGCGGCAAAATTCTTCCCCCGGTGCGGCTTCCTTCCACATACCAGCGCAGGATTCGCGGAACGTGAGCAAGTATCCTCATGCAACCTCCTGGTGATGCTTCACACACGAGGTGCTGGCATTGACGGCTTCTTTCATGCATACTTTCTCCATGCAGGAATATCTCATGCTTGCAGCCGCCGGGATCGTGGTGCTGGGTGTTACGGCCCAGTGGTTGGCTTGGCGCCTTCACCTGCCTGCAATACTCCTGCTTCTGGTCACCGGCATTATCGCCGGGCCCTTGACCGGGTTACTCGACCCAGACAGGGTCTTCGGCCCTTTCCTGCACCCTGCGATAGCTCTCTCGGTTGCCATTATCCTCTTCGAAGGGGGACTGAGCCTCAATCTTCGAGAGCTTCCGGTTATCGGCCGGGATCTCTACTCTCTCGTTACCATTGGTACCGCGGCCACCTGGGTGCTCATCACCGTGGCAGCCCATTCCATCTTGGGCCTCCAGTTCCAGATCGCCACACTGCTCGGTGCAATCCTCGTCGTTACCGGCCCTACGGTCATCGGACCACTGTTGCGGCACATAAGACCGATCGAGCATGTCGCCTCTCTCCTGAGGTGGGAGGGCATCGTCATTGACCCGATCGGAGCCGTGCTGGCCGTCCTCGTGTTCGAGGTGATTCAGGCCAGGTATTTTGGAGATGCCCTGGCAGCGATCGGCCTGTCTTTGTTCAGGACTATTTCCATAGGTGCGATCATCGGCATGGCATGCGCCTGGGGACTGTCCCTGATGATGAAGCGCTACTGGATACCCGACTTTCTCCAGAGCCCGGTGACACTCATGACTGCCCTCGGAGCATTCGTTTTTTCCAACTTCTTCCAAAGTGAGTCCGGTCTGTTGACAGTGACCGTGATGGGCGTATCCCTCGCAAATCAAAGAGACGTACCGATCCGACAGATAAAGGAATTCAAGGAAAATCTGAGGGTGCTTCTCATCTCGAGCATATTCATCGTCCTGGCGGCGCAGATCAGCATGGAGGACATGAAGCGCCTGGGCTGGGAGCACCTCGTATTCATTGTCGTCCTCATTGTGCTGGTGCGGCCCATTGCCGTGTACCTCTCCACTATCAGGTCGGGGATGAGATGGAACGAGAGGGCCTACCTTGCGCTGCTTGCCCCTCGAGGTATCGTGGCGGCTGCCGTGTCGACGATCTTTGCCTCCCGCCTCAGCGCAGGCGGGTTTCCGGAGGCTGAGATCATCGCCCCCATCGCGTTCTTTGTCATCATAGCCACGGTCGGTTTCTACAGCATGCTGGCCCACCCCCTGGCCCTGATGCTCAAGGTGGCGAAAGCGGACCAGCAAGGTGTTCTCATAGTGGGCGCCCATGACTGGGCCCGGGCAATTGCCAAGGCGATCCGTCAGCAGGGAATCCTCGTGAAGATCATAGACTCAAACTGGAAAGAGGTGACAAAGGCTCGCCAGGCAGGGATTTCCGCCCATCTCGGCAACATACTCTCCGAGGACATCAAGGACGAGATGGATCTGGAAGGAATAGGCCGCATCATGGCCTTGACCTCGAACGACAAGGTGAACTCGCTTGCAGTCCTGAACTTCATGGAACTCTTCGGCAAGACAGAGGTATATCAGCTCGACCTCCAGGGTGATGAAAAGACCTACCACGAACCGATCTCGGAAAATCTCAGGGGGAGAATCCTTTTCAAAGAGGGGATGAGTCATACGGCAATCAGCATCAGGTTTGCACAGGGGGCGAGCATCAAAATCACGAGACTGACCCCTCAGTTCACGTATGCGGACTATCTCGCTCTCCATGGCGAGGCTGCCGTTGCCCTATTTCTGATCAATGATGCCGGCAAGCTCACCGTGTTCACCCACGACAACAAGCCATCACCCCGGCCGGGACATGTGCTCATCAGCCTTACGGAACCCTTGTCACGGGAAAAGGAGATACCGAAGGGCGAGCAGGCCGAGATAGACGGGCAGGCGCCTCAACCGGCGCCACCTCGAAGAGGCTCTGCTCAGGCCTCTGGCGCAAAGTGATTTGTAGTATAGTGCCTGCCGGAAAAGATCGTTTCTACCATGACGTTCCCGCTGGTGACTGCCATGGAAATAAGCGAAGAATGGATGATCCGCCACCGCATCTTCGAAGATGCGGTGGCGGCGGCAGAAGACAAAGTATCTTCTGGCCGCTTAACGCTTATGTCGGAGATGCCGTTTTACAGAAAACTGGGGACTTGACCCCATTTCTTGATCATGCGAAGTGTCGACCGGGCTTTTATCCTCTTGCCAGCTTGATTTGAATTATCCGGCCTTTTATTATATGAGAGTATTGAAAGATTCCCCTGATATTATGGGCACTACATGAAATGAAAAAATTCGAGACAGAGGTACGCCTCAGCCGAGAGATGACATTGATGGACGCCACCCTCATCGGGGTCGGCGCCATGATAGGTGCCGGGATCTTCGTCCTCATCGGTATCGCTGCGGGGATAGCCGGCCCTGCCCTCATCGTAACCTTCCTGCTCAACGGTCTCGTGGCCGTTCTGACCGCCATGTCGTATGCCGAGCTGGGATCCTGCTTCCATGACGCCGGCGGCGGCTATCTGTGGGTGAAAGAGGGGCTGCCGAAATGGAACGGTTTTCTGTCAGGGTGGATGAGCTGGTTCGCACACGCAGTGGCATGCAGTCTCTATGCCATAGGCTTCGGTGCGTATTTCGGTTTCGTCATCAACGAACTCGGGTATACCATTCCCCACTGGGGTTTTCTGTCACCTCAGAAAATGCTGGCTGCCCTCACGGCGGTTCTCTTTGCCTACATCAATTTTCGGGGGGCTTCCGAGACGGGCAAGGTGGGGAACTTCGTCACGGTCGCCAAGATCGTCATCCTTGCCGTCTTCGTAGGGTTCGGCCTGCATCTCATGTATGCAAAGACTGACTTGTGGGCTGCCTTTACCCCCTTCATGCCGAACGGGTGGGGTGGAGTCCTCAAGGCCATGGGGCTCACCTTCATCGCTTTCCAGGGCTTCGAGGTCATCGCCCAGAGCTCCGAGGAAATCCAGAACCCCAGGAAAAACATCCCCAGGGCAACCTTCCTCTCCCTGATCATCGTGGTACCGATCTACCTCCTTGTGGCGATAACCGCCCTCGGGTCGGTCAACCCGGGGACCATGACACCGTGGGATTATCTCGCCCAGAACAAGGAGCTGGCACTGGTCGCTGTTGCCCGCAATTTCTTTTACGGCGGCGGTGTCATGATCCTGGTGGGGGGCCTGATATCGACGATGTCGGCCCTGAACGCGACCGTCTACTCTTCATCCCGCGTCGCCTTCGCCCTCGGGAGGGATCGCAATTTCCCCGAGTTCTTCAGCAAGGTGCACCACAAGAACTTCACCCCTCACTGGGCGATCCTGGTATCCCTTGTCATCATCGTATTCATGGCGGTATCCCTTCCGGTCGAGGATGTGGCAAGCGCGGCGGACATCATGTTCCTCCTGCTCTTCCTGCAGGTGAACATCGCCATGATACGCCTGAGGAAGAAGAGACCGGACCTCGATCGGGGCTTCATTACCCCCCTCTTTCCCTGGGTGACGATTGCGGGAATCGTGCTGTTGCTGATCCTTGCCGTGTACATGTTCAATTACAGTGTCATCGCCTGGATCGTGACTGCCGTCTGGATCGCGCTGGGCCTGGGAATCTTCAAGGTGTACGCGTCGAAAAGGGAGGTCGAACACATCCGGAAGGTCAGGGCACTGGAGAGGATCGAGAGGAAAGAGTACAGCATCCTGGTGAACATCGCCAGCCCGAAAACCTTGGAAAGCTTGACAAAGGTGGCCCTTTCCATTGCAGTGAAGCATAATGCGGAGATCATCTTCCTGCATGTCGTCGAGGTGCATGAGGGACAGGTGCTCATGGCAGGACTCGATGAGACGGAGGACTTGAAGCCGCTGTTCGCAAAGGCCGAGTCCCTGGCGCTAGAATCAGGGGTCCCCTTGCGGTCGATCGTCAAGATCTCCCACCGCATTTCTCAGGGCATCGTGGACACCGCTCTCGAGGAAGAGTGCAACTTCGTCGTGATCGGAAGGCAGAAGAACCCGAACTTCTTCGACAGGATCTTCTCTTCCCTCATATACACGGTGCTCCAGAAATCGCCGAGTGAAGCCGCCGTCCTGCACGGGGAGATCCCCCAGGAGGGGGTCCGGAACATCCTCATCCCCTATGGCGCCAACATCCATACCCGCCTTGCCCTGGAGATCGCCCCGGCATTGGCCGAGTTCTTCGATGCAAAACTCAAGATTGCGGTGGTGTTTGAGTACGGCGTGCCCAAGCGTGAAAGAGATGTGGTCATACACGACATCCAGCAGATCATGAGGGAAAACTCCTTCGTTGCCGACATCGCCGTGGTGAAGGAGAGCGATGTCCTGAAAGGGATTCTCAGGCTTTCGAAAGAGGCCGACCTCGTTCTGATGGGGGGGAGAACAGGCGACCTAGTCGAACTCCTGTTTGCCACGTCTCTCACCAGAGAGATCACCGAGCAGGTAGCATGCCCTGTTTTGTGGGTAAAGGAGTACGAGGAGCGGGTATCGTTCTGGAAGTCCCTCCTGTTGCCTCAGAAGAGAAAAGGAGGTCACAATGAATGAGCAGTTGCACAACCTCTTTTTAAATTTCGCGGAGAAATTCTTCGGCTTCCTGCCCTCTCTGGTTGTCGGGGTTGTCCTCATCATTCTCGGTTGGATCCTTGCCTGGTTCATCAAGCGCATGATCATCCAGATGTTGATCCTCCTGAAGTTCGAGCGCGCACTGACCAGGTTCCAGTGGGGAAAAGCATTTTCCAAGGCCGATGTCCGCTACGGGCTGTACAATTTCCTCGGGAACATCGTCTTCATCATCGTTTTTCTTCTCTTTCTCTACTACGCCCTGCTCAGCTGGGGCCTTCAGTTTCTCTCAGAACTGATCGGTGAAGGCATCCTGCTGTTTCCAAAGATCATCGCTTCCATCGCAATCTTCGGGATAGGCTGGCTCATCGCTGCATGGTCTTCAAAGTCCCTCAACAAGTTCATGTCTCAGGAAAACATTCCCCATGCCACGTTCATCGCCTACTATACCAAGGTCATCCTGATTGTCCTGTTCTCGTCCGTGGCCTTTGCAGAACTCGACATTGCCCGGAATATCGTGATGATCGGCTTCACGACCATTTTCATCACGTTGGGCGTGATTGCCGTTGTCCTGACCACAATCCATGGAAGGGACCTTCTCCGTAAACGGGAAGGATCCCCTGACATGAAAGACCCGGGAGACAGGGATGGATGAAGTGCAAACATGACTGAAATTTCTTTCCAGGACAAATCCGGTACATGAAGTTGCACCTTGCGCCTCATTGCCATATGTGATTGTTATGATATCATCCTTATTGATAGACGATTTCAGGGACTGATTGATCAGAGATACCATGGAGGAAAAGGCGGGAATATCACAGTCACTCCTTTCTCTTTTGCGCAGTCTCCCCGAAAATTCCCGCCCCCTGCTCCAGACAATCCTTTATGCCCTCGTTGCCGGCTCATCTGCCGTTGGGTTCATGTTTCTCATAAACTATGCCTTTGCGCATACGTTCCTTGCTTTCTCTTCCCGGTCAAAACTCTTTTTCCTGATAGCCAGCTTTCTCCTGGTGATGGGGTCATCTCTCATTGTCGGGTTGTTGCTCTACAAACTGAGCCCTGATGATGCCGGGAGCGGCATCCCGCAGCTCAAGGCAGCCTATTGGAAGGAGTTGGGATATGTGCCCTGGCGCCCGGTCCTGGTAAAATTCGTTGCCGGAATTCTCAGCATCGGAGGCGGTGCAAGCCTGGGACGGGAAGGACCAACGGTTTTTATCGGCGGCGGCATGGCTTCGAATGTCGCAGGACTCATGGGCGTCCCCATACGACAGCGGAGAAGTGCCGTCGTAATCGGTGCATCAGCCGGACTGGCCGCTGCTTTCAATGCACCCCTGGCGGCCATAACATTCATCCTGGAGGAGTTTGTCGGAGATATCAACAGCCGTGCCATCGGACGTGTCGTCCTGGCTTCCCTGATCGGTGCATTCGTCGTCTTTGGCCTGATAGGTAAACAGCCTGCTTTCACGCTCCCGTCCATCGAGTCCGTGTCCTGGGTTCACTATCTCATCGTTCCCGTGGTTGCCTTGTTTGCCTCACTTGCAGGCGTGATCTTTCACCGCTCTACCCTCTTCCTTCGCTCTCGTTTCAAGGTGCAGAAGGTCATTCCTGGATGGCTTCTGCCCTGTTGCGGCGGGTTCATCGTATGGACAATCGGGGCTGTTGTCTTTTGTACCACCGGAAAGGTGGGGGTGTTCGGTCTCGGTTATCATGATCTCTCAAGCGCTCTGGACAACAAGTTTATCTGGTGGGTCGCAGGCGTCCTCGTGATCGCCAAGCTGCTTGCTACAATCTTCTCTTACAGCAGCGGGGGGTGCGGTGGTATCTTTTCTCCCATGCTCTTCATCGGGGGGATGTGCGGATATTTCATAGGCGGGCTTACCAATCTCTGGATCCCGCTGGAACCCTCCGATCGGATCGTCCTGTCGGCGGTCGGCATGAGTGCATGCCTTGGAGCCGTTGTGCGGGCGCCCCTCACCTCGCTCCTGATCGTCTTCGAAATGACTCACCAGTTTTTCCTCGTCCCGGGGTTGATGATCGGGACGATCATCAGCATTATCATTGCCCGCATTGCCGGAAAAACGAATTTCTACGACGCACTGTTGCTCCAGGACGGCCATGAGCTCATCAGAATAAGACCGCCTCTTGATATTCAGAGCTGGCAGAACCTCCCGATCTCCTCAATTGCCAACCCTCATCCCGTAGTGGTTGAAGATCTCTCGGAAGGCCATCTTCGGAAGACACTCGAAAACCACCCCTACAATTGTTTCCCGATTCAGATGAAGAATGAGCGTGTGGGGCTTATTACACGCAGGCAAATTGAATCGATCCTTGCCCATGATGCAGTATCGATAATTCCGGAGGCCATAACCTGCCACCCCGATCAGCGTGTTCTGGACGTGGGCAATAAATTCATCGAATCACCTGACGGTGTTATCGTGGTGCTCGATGCACAGACGAATAAAATTACCGGCATCGTCACCCTCCATGACCTTTTACGCGCACAGGCTTCTATCCTTGAATAGCAGTCTCAGCCCTATTTTTCCCGCCTAGCCTGTGTCTCTACGGCTTTGCAGGGGTATCGCATTCCGCAGGTGACTGTCGTTGTGGCTGAAGTTGCATCCATGGGTGCACGCTGAAGAGAAGCCCACGTTGCAACTCCTTATGGATTATACCGGATATCTCTCTAATAAACTGATTTCATCCACCCTGTTTGTTTGTCAACCATGAGCGTATCCACCAGCGATCCGTCTTTCGTGACGATTTCTGCTTCGAAATATTTTTCTTTATCGGTGATTTTGCCCATCTTCAGATTCGGGTTACCCATTGAGGTAAGGTAATGCTCCACCAGTAACTTCGTTTGCTCCATGGTCATGGATTTTCCGGATCGATTGTAGCTGTGGTAGCCATAGCCAGGACCATACCCCATCATGCCTCCATGGCCCCATCCCCCACCAGGACCGTACCCTCGCCCCATCATGCCCGGTCCCATGCCATCGTATCCTTGCCCTGCCCATGGGCAGAACCACCCCTGATCCCGGGATGCTGAAGAGTCATCCTTTTCATCTGCGGCATAAGTTTGGGAGGCAAGGACTATTGTGGTAAGGAAAAAGATCATTCCTATTATCCGTGCGATCTTCATGGCACCCTCCTTGAGATGATCTGTAAATAACTAATAAAGATCCCGTGCGGAAAAACAATAGGGCCTGGGTATGGCATAATAGCGGCATGCATCACCCCATGGAAACATTCAGGCTGACGAGATCATTGCCTTTCCTGGCGCGGAGACAGGGAAAGGAGAACGACATATGACCCGTCATATCGCCCTGATCCGAGTGTTACAGGAAATGAAAATCTGACCGGTTATGGAATAAAACAGCGGGAGGCGGGGTGTGCCCGCCTCCCGTCCTTCGGCATCTCAATGTCGTATTGATCCTTCCTAAGCTGCTTTGTGGTGCTCACGCCTCTTGAACACAAGGGCGAGCATGAGACCAATCATGAGCAGCGCCGCCGCAATGTAAAGCGACTGTTCCTTGAACTGGGCGAAGGCAAGCGGCCCGATGATGCCTGCACACGCCCATGCGGTGAGCATGAAACCATAAACTTTGCCAATATAGCCAGGGCCGAAGTTATCGGCCGCAAAGGCGGGCATTGTGGCAAAGCCGCCGCCGTAGCAGGCGAGCAGGTAGCATGCTGCAATGAGGAATATCCAGTAGCTGCTGATGATGCCCATGGCCACCAGAAGGTAGATGACTGCCTGGGATGCGAACATGAACCCGAATACCCCCCGTCTCCCGACAGCCTTGATGTCGGATACCCGTGCCCAGAAGAGGCGTCCCAGGCCGTTGAAGATGGCCGAGATGGAGACCACGGTGCCGCCTGCCACCGCCAGGGCCTTGGTGAGGGCCTCGGGGTTGTTGAGGATGTTCAGATCTGTGATGAGCGGTTTATAGTATTCTTGCGCCAGGGGCGAAAGCTGGGATATCAGGCCGAGACCGGCGGAGACGTTCAGGAACAGCATACCCCAGAGCATCCACCACTGGGAGGTCTTCACCGCCTCGCCAAAGGTAAAGGAGTCGGCGGCTGAAACGGTGGCGGCGGATGGGGTGAAGCCTGCCGGCAGCCATCCCGCCGGGGGATTCTTAAAGAGCTGGGCAGCTCCGACCACCAGAATCAGGAAGATCACGCCCCAGATGTAGAAGGTCTGGGCAACACCTGAGGCAGTCATGCCGCCTTTGTATGCAATGATCATGGCAGGGGCGATCTTGCCCATGAAGAAGGCGCCGAGACCAAAGCCCATGACGGCAAGGCCGGTCACGAAACCCCGTTTGTCCGGGAACCAGCGGATGAGTGTGGCAATGGGCGTCACGTAGCAGAAGCCGTTGCCCAGACCGCCGATGATTCCATAGGAGAGGTACAGGAGCGGCAGGCTGGCCATTTGATCTGCCAGACCTGCAAGCAGCGTGCTCGCCGCAAAGAGAACTCCCCCGACGGTCGCCACAAACTTCGGACCCTTCTTGTCCACCAGGGTCCCACCGAATGCAGCTGAAGTTCCTACCATGAACATGAAAATCATGAAGGTCAACTGCGTCTCGGTCTCACCCCACCCGTGGGCACCAATCAATGGTTTTTTAAAGACCGACCACGCATAGACC
The DNA here is from genome assembly GCA_021372395.1 of Deltaproteobacteria bacterium. Taxonomy (GTDB): domain Bacteria; phylum Desulfobacterota; class Desulfomonilia; order UBA1062; family UBA1062; genus MWEI01. Next base: position 13 of record JAJFUP010000067.1, on the reverse strand, counting down.
GTTCCAAGGCACA
>JAJFUP010000054.1 GCA_021372395.1 Deltaproteobacteria bacterium | reverse complement strand
GTGTCCGCGCGCAGGATCCAGCCCTTGGCGATCTCCACGCTGTTGTCCCGGCTCCACTCGAAGACGGGTCTGCCGATGGGCACAGCCAGGCCTGCCGGGCCCTTGAGCCGGCTCTTCTCGTCGAAGACGCACCAGCAGGGGATGTTGGGAAAGTCGCGGGAGACGGGATCGAAGGGGGAGAGGGACTTGGCAACCGCGTCGTAGGAGATCATCTCCTCGTTCGTGAACCTCTTTCCCCGCTTGTTGACGAAGATGACCGAGCGGCCCCCGGCCGACATCTGCAGCAGGGACGGGTAGGCCACCTCTATCTCCGGGATCTTGTGGCACAGGGTGCCGGGCGCCGCGTTCATGTGCCAGAGGCCGGCCCCGGCCTTTGCACAGAGCTTGACTGCGTCGCCCGTGTTGCCCGGGTGGCCCACCGAGTACTGGGGATACGGCATGAGGAAGTTCTTCTTCATGGACTCATCGTAGTCGAAGCCGCCGCAGGTGATGACAAGGGCATGGTTCGCCCTGACGGTCATCTTCCTCCCCTCCACCTCGGCCACGATCCCCAGCACCTCCACGCCCCGGGTCTTCTGGGCGGACTCGCGGGTGAGGAGCTCGATGCCCCGGGAATTGCAGACGACCTCGATCTTCCGGGCGTCCACTGCCCGGGAAAGGGTCTTCCAGAGCCCCACACCGGTGGGGTCCCCCCGGAGCTGGCAGGAGGTGAAGGAAGAGGCCCCGGGCAGGTCGTACCAGCCTTTGAGCGTCACGAAGGGGTCGGCCCCCAGGCTCCGGACCCACGACTCGTTCTGCACGGCTTCCGTGGCCCAGTCCTTGAGCCCGTCGCGGTCGAGATCGAAGTGCTCGCGGTCCGCTGCCTTGGCGCACTCCATGAGATACCTGACCGCACCGTCCACATCCCGGGGGCTCACGAAGAAGCCGCCGGAGTAAGAGGTGGAACCGCCGCCTGTTTCGCCCTTTTCCAGGATGAGGACCGATGCCCCCTCATCGCGGGCAGCGATGGCGGCCGCTGCACCGGCGCCCCCGTAGCCCACCACCACGACATCGGCCTGCCTGTCCCACGCCCGGTTCTTCTCTGCCGCGTGCGCCTCCCCCGGGGCGATCGTCAGCCCGCCCAGGGTTGCGGCGCCTGCCCCGAGGGCTGTCAGCTCAAGGAACTTCCGCCTGGAAACGTCTTTCGTGTGCCCCATGGTGGTGGCCTCCCTTCACGTGCCCGGGTTCTCCTGCTCCACCTCGCAATCGAAGTCTGCCTGGTTCCAGGAGGGGTCCACGAGGTATTCCCGGCGGAACGTGTCCATCATCTCATCGATGGGCACGTCGGCGTATTCGCCGCGATGGTTCAGGTACTCCATGTGCCTGTTCCCCGCGAGATCGAAGGAGTGATAGACCGAGTCGGCCCTGCCGTCGAACTCCAGGGGCCTGAGCCGGAACTTCTCGCAGAGCTCGATGTTGAATGCGGGCGTGGCCTTGACCCAGGCCTTGTCCAGAAAGATGGACGTGTACCCGTGCCAGAAGAAGACGTCGGTCTTCATCTGCTCGCGCATGCGCTTGGTGGTGAGGTGGTTCCGCACGTCGGCAAAACCCAGCCGGGCCGGTATTCCCACAGCCCGGCAGCAGGCCGCGAGCAGAATCGCCTTGCTTACGCACCAGCCCCTCTTCGTGCGGAGCGTCGTGCTGGCCTTGAGCCCCTCGACAGTGAGCACGAGGGTGTACGGGTCGTAGCGGATGGAGTCCCGGACAACATAGTAGAGACTGACGGCCGCCTCCCTCGGGTCGGCGGAATCACCCGAACTCCTGCGGGCGAACTCTGCCACCTCCTGGTTGTCGCAATCCACGGTGGCTGACGGTTGAACGTACTGGCGCATGTCCGGATCCATAGCAAGGCCCCCTTGTCCCATTGCCGAGTCTACTCCCTGGGGGGCATTTCGGTCAAGCCCGGCCAAAGCGCGCGAAGGAATGAAGCGGCACGTGCAGGACCCGGAAAAGAGATGGCCAAAGAAAAAGGGGTGGCGCCGCATTTAATCCTTGACAATCGCGGATTTAGTGCGTACGCATAGGCACAATCTGAAACGCGAGTTGGTCCTACCTGATTTATTTCATGTAGACATCCGGCAGACTTTTTGAGGTCTTTACGTCGATACTTCCCGTCTTTCAGAAACCCCCGGGCCGCAGGTGTTTGCCCAGGGGGAGAGAGAAACCGGAGGCAGAGGCATCGTCAGGTCAACGTGGCAGGGAAGCGGCTCACCGAAGCATCGAGAAAAAAAGCATCACGATTTTCCTTCCAAATCCCGAAAGGGTAAAGATCTGCCAGGAGCCCGAACCATTATCTCTGAACCAATATCAAGTGATTCCCGTATTACCAGGGGTTGTCCCGGTAAGCAAGGGAGCGTACTTGTCAAACACGATACACAAAGGAGCATCAATGACATTCGAACCATTCAATCTTAAAAAGGAAATCAACACAGCCATTGCCGAGCAGGGATACACCTGCCCTACACCCATCCAGGAGAAGGCCATTCCGCCCATCCTCGAGGGGCGCGACGTCCTGGGCCTTGCCCAGACAGGCACCGGAAAGACCGCGGCCTTCGTGCTGCCGCTCCTCCAGAAGCTCGCAGACGGCCCGCGCAAGCGCATCCGGGCACTGATCCTGGCCCCCACCCGTGAGCTGGCCATGCAGACGCATGAAACCATCATGGCTTTGGGCAGACATACACGGCTGCGCAGCGCAGTCGTGTTCGGCGGGGTGAGCATGGAGCCCCAGATCAAGGCCCTCAGGTTCGGCACCGAGATCATCGTGGCCTGCCCGGGCAGACTGCTCGATCACATGTCCCGGATGAACGTCGACCTGACAGGGCTGGAAGTCCTGGTCATCGACGAAGCGGACCGCATGTTCGACATGGGCTTTTTGCCCGATATCCGCCGCATCGTGGGAAAGCTCCCGACAAAGCGGCAGAACCTGCTCTTCTCGGCCACCATGCCCGACGACATCAGACGGCTCTCCGCGGACATGCTGCACGACGCCGCCACGATACAGATCGACTTCGCCAAGCCGGTGGCCTCCATTTCCCACGTGCTCTACCCGGTGGGACAGCACCTGAAGACCGCACTTCTGAAAGAGCTGCTCAAGCGCACTGACACGGAATCGGTCCTCGTCTTCACCCGCACCAAGCATCGCGCCAAGCGCCTGTCTGAGCAGCTGGAACACGCCGGTTTCCGGGCCACCTCCCTGCAGGGCAACCTGTCGCAGAACCAGCGCCAGCATGCCATAGAGGGTTTCCGCGACGGCAGCTACAAGATCCTCGTGGCCACCGACATAGCCGCCCGCGGCATCGACGTGTCGGCCATCACCCATGTCATCAACTACGACATGCCGGACACCATCGATGCCTACACGCACCGCATCGGCAGAACCGGCCGCGTTTCCCGGACCGGTGAGGCCTTCTCCTTCGTCACGAGCGAGGACACGGCCATTGCGTACAGCATCGAGTGCATCCTCGGCGCCTCGCTGGAGCACAAGACCCTGTCGGACTTCGACTATGCCAAGCCCGCTTCCCGGGACGAGGGGTCTTTCCAGAGGGAACGCCGCCCCCAGCAGTCAAGGCCGCGCACAGCCGCACCACGCCCCGCAGCCCCCGTCAGCAGACTGCGGAAGGCCGGCGACCACTACCGCACGCAGGTCTCCGCACGCTGAAGACGTAGTTTTTGTTAGAAAAGGGGACGTTCCGCAGAAGATGCGGGGCTGTCCCCCTGAACCTCCTCCCCCTGTCTCTTTAAAAATAACCCAACTCACCCCTGCACAGCAACATCAGGATCGAACCGGCCCGAGCCGAACCTTGTTGTTCAGAACCGTTTCTCGTCGCGGCACATGCCCTCACAAGCCCTTTTTAAAAGGCTCCAGGCCATGGCAGGGGAAACCTGACCTCGTCATTTTGGGCATCTCGCCGGAAGGGCGAGATGCCCAAAATGACGAGGCACAGGGAAAGGAACCGATCGTATATGTCGGGGTGAAGGATGCCAGGACTGATGCGATGCATCACCCCAGCCCAAAACCTCGGCCGGCACGCAGCAGGGGATGCCCATGCACGCTGTGGGGAGAAGCAAAAGCCGATGCGGAGGAAACCGTACCTGATCATTTTCGACCTCAAACCGGTGAACAGGTTTGAGGTCGAAAATGATCAGGCCAGGTGAAAAAAACCGGGGTTCTCGTCAGGAGCAAAAAATGCGCGGGCAGATACGATTCCTTGCTCAAGGGAGCCTTTCAAGGGCCTTTCCCATGCGGTCCAGGGCCTCGGTGAGCACGCTGCGGGGGCAGCCGAAGTTCAGGCGCACAAAGCCCGGGGCGCCGAATTCCGTGCCGTCGGACAGGCCGACCCCGGCGTCCTCGAAGAAGGCTGCGGGGTGGGGGGTGTTAAGGCCCCTGCAGTCGATCCAGGCAAGGTAGGTGGCCTCGACGTGGTGCATGCTCAAGCCCGGCAAGCGTGCGACATACCACTCCACCAGGTCGCGGTTTCCCCTGAGGTAGTCGAGGAGCGCCGCCCGCCAGTCTGCACCGTCACGGTACGCGGCTAAAGCAGCGGTGAGCCCCAGGGCGTTCACGTGGGGCACGATGCCCTCCATGGCCTTCTTGAAGGAGGTCCTGAGCCCCTTGTCCGGGATGACGGCCAGCGAGCAGCCGAGGCCGGGGAGGTTATAGGTCTTGCTCGGCGCCAGAAGGGTGATGGTCTGCCGGGCGATCTCCTCGTCCAGGGTGGCGAGCGGGACGTGGCTCTTGTCAGGGTCGAGGATGAGCCCGCAGTGGATCTCGTCGGAGCAGATAACGACCTGGCGGCGCTGGCAGATCTGCGCGAGGCGGGAGAGCTCGTAGCGGGTGAAGGAACGGCCCGTGGGGTTCTGGGGGTTGCAGAGGATGAACATCCGGGTGCGGTCCGTGATGGCCTGCTCGATGGCGGTGAAGTCGAAGCCGTACCTGGGGCCGTCATCCACGTGGGGCACGGTGACGAGCGTGCGCTGCGAGAGGGACGGCGCGCTCAGGAAGGGCGGGTAGGCAGGGGTGGTGGTCGCCACCGCGTCACCCGGTTCGCCCACGGCGCGGCAGGCCACGTTCAGTCCGCTCACCAGGCCAGGCAGCCACACGATCCACTCGGGCTTCGTCACCCAGGCGTGCTCGCGCTCCAGCAGGTCCATGACGGCCTCCACGAGGTCGTCGGGAGCCACGGTGTAGCCGAAGACGCCGTGGTCCACGTGCCGGTGGAGGGCGGCGATGACCGCGGGAGGGGCCTTGAAGTCCATGTCCGCCACCCACAGGGGGATGATGTCCCGGCCTTTGTACCTGTCCCACTTGAGGCTCGCGGTGTGGCGGCGCTCCACCGGGGTGTCGAAATCGAAGGGCGGCACGGGGTTTTTCGTCATAGAGCCTTGTAGGTACGGCGTGTGACGCACGCTGTCAAGGGAGAAAAGGCCATGCCCTTTGCCTTGTCCATCCCTTCAGAGCAGGCCGAAGATGGTCAGATAATTGTGGGGCCCGATCTCCGTGGACGCCCTGCTGAAAAAGCCATGGGGTGCGAGGATCGCCGCGAGCTCCCCGGGAGAGAGCTTGACCTCGATGGCCGGCCCGGGCCTGCCCGCGAACTTCTTGAACTCGACCACGGCCAGGGAGCCGTCTTTCTTCAGGGTCCGTTTCACCTCCAGGAGGGCCTGGTGGTGGACGTTCTCTCGAACCAGGTCGTGGAAGACCGTGGCCGCAAAGCAGACATCGATGGAGTGGTCTTCGAGGGGAAGCCGCTGCCCGATGTCGGCGAGGATGGGGCTGACGTGGCGGATTCCGCGGTCTTTCAGGGCGCTTTTCAGCTGCTCGATGCCCTCCTCCCAGGCATCGACGGCGTAGACATGGCCCGCCTCACCGATGAGTTCCGCAGCAGCGATGGCGTAATTCCCCCTGCCGCATCCCAGGTCCAGGAAGGTCGACCCGGGGCGAAGGGCCAGGCCCGAAAACAACAGCTCCGCGTCGATGAGGTCAAAGCTGCTCCTGCCGGCTCCATGAAGGTCATGTCCCATGGGTACTCCTCGCTGCCTCTTTTTCCCGTGATTGCCGCAGGTGCGGCCGATGCCCCTGTCTTTAGATTCATAGGCGTGAAAAGGCGGAATACAAGCCCCCCGGGCTCGAGGGCCCTGGTCTCAGGCCCGCCACGAAAAGCTGGACAAGCGATTACGATCTTGTTATCATGGCGTTATCAAGCAGGGTGTGTGCTGGCAGCATTTTATCGTTCGGGGAGGGTATGAGGAGGAATAGACCATCTTCCGCTGCAGGGTTTCTTGCATGCATATGTCTCCTTACGCTGTTCCTCCCGGGCTGTGCGCCCAAGGCCCGGGTAGCCATCCCGAAATACACCCGGCCGGTCTCATACATGCGCATACCACCCGCACCGGCGAAGCCCTCGCAGAGCTTCAAGCAACCCGCACAGAGCTTCAAGCAGCCCGAGCAGGCCGCTCAACCCGGGCAGGCCGTCCAGCCCGTGCAGGCCGAGAAGATGGGCTACACCATCCAGGTGGGTGCCTTTACCCGGGTCGATAACGCAGCCCGTCTCACCAAGAAGCTGGAGAAGCAGGGGCTCGAGGCCTTCTATTTCGCCCACAGCTCGGGGCTCTACAAGGTGCGCTTCGGCAACTATTCGAGTCTGCGCACCGCCTTTGCAGAGGCGAAACACCTGAGGGACGAGGGCGTCATCGACGTGTACTATGTGGTGAAGCCCGGCGAATATGCCGTTGCCCGCGGCAGGACCCCGGGGAAAGGCTCCATCAGGGAAGAGATCGTGGACACCGCCGAGACCTTCATCGGGATTCCCTACCAGTGGGGCGGGTGCTCGCCGGATTCCGCGCTCGACTGCAGCGGGCTGGTCCTGGCCGTCTACCAGCTCAACGGGCTCAATGTGCCCCGGACCTCAGAAGACCAGTACCGCAGCGGCAGGCAGGTCATGGCAGACGAGCTCGAGAAGGGAGACCTCGTCTTCTTCAGCACGTCGAGCAACGGCCGTGTCAGCCACGTGGGCATCTACATCGGCGACGACAAGTTCATCCATGCCCCCGGAAGGGGCAAGACCATCTGCTCCGAGAAGCTCTCCACCTCCTACTACCGAGACCGTTTCTACGGGGCGTGCTCGTACCTGCGCTGAGCAGGCATCAAAGCCCTTTTCACGCTACGTCGCACCGTCTTTCCCTTCGTACCGTGCCTGCAGGTTTCGGAGGTCGTTTTGCCAGTGGGATTCATCAAGCATGACCCCGCTGCCCTTGACTATGCCGGCATGGCTTTTAATTAACTAGGTATTGATATGATTTCTTTTCCCGGGATTCCCGGGTGCAATGTGCGTGAAGAGATTCTGTGGAAGGAGGGATCAGGCACCCATGAGCGAGCTTGTCAGTGCCGGAACCGTGGTTTCCATCCGGGGCAGTGTCGTGGACGCCCTGTTCCCCTCCCGGTTGCCCGACATCTACCATGTACTCCTGGCCGGCGATGAGAAGCAGATCGTCATCGAGGTGAACACCCACCTGAGCGAAAACCTCGTCCGGGGCATTGCGCTCACCCCCACCCAGGGTCTTGCCCGGGGGTCGCAGATCATCGACACCGGACATCCCCTCCAGGTCCCGGTGGGCAAGGATCTCCTGGGCAGGGTCGTGAACGTATTCGGCACGTCCATCGACCTGAAGGGCGAGGTGCAAGGAGAGCTCAGGTCGATCCACCAGAAGACGGTGCCGCTCACGGAGCAGTCCACGGTCTCGGAGATCTTCGAGACGGGCATCAAGGCCATCGATGTCCTGGCCCCCCTCGAGCGGGGAGGGAAGGCCGGGCTGTTCGGCGGCGCAGGCGTGGGCAAGACCGTGCTCATCACCGAGATGATCAACAACACCGTGAAGAAGCATCACGGGGTGAGCATCTTCTGCGGCATCGGCGAGCGCTGCCGGGAGGGCGAAGAGATCTACCGCGACATGGTCACCGCAGGCGTCATCGACAACACCGTCATGGTCTTCGGCCAGATGAACGAGCCGCCCGGCGCACGGTTCCGGGTGGGCCACGCCGCGCTCACCATCGCGGAGCACTTCCGCGACGAGATGCACCAGGACGTGCTCCTCATGATGGACAACATCTTCCGTTTCATCCAGTCGGGCTCCGAGGTCTCGGGCCTCATGGGGCAGCTCCCCTCCAGGCTCGGGTACCAGCCCACCCTGGGGACCGAGCTGGCCGAACTCGAGGAGCGCATCTGCAACACCACGAACGGGGCCATCACCTCGATCCAGGCGGTCTACGTGCCTGCGGACGACTTCACGGACCCCTCCGCGGTGCACACCTTCGGGCATCTCTCCGCCACTATCGTGCTCTCGCGCAAAAGGGCCAGCGAAGGGCTCTACCCGGCCGTCGACCCCCTCCAGTCGGGCTCCAAGATGCTCATGCCCAGCACTGCGGGCGAAAGGCACTACCGCATCGCCCAGGAGATCAGGCGGACCCTGAACATCTACGAGGAGCTCAAGGACATCATCGCCATGCTCGGCATCGCCGAGCTCTCGCGCGAGGACCAGCGCATCGTGTTCCGCGCCAGGAGGCTGGAGCGCTTCTTCACCCAGCCGTTCTTCACCACGGAGCAGTTCACCGGGCTGCCCGGGAGGATGGTCTCGCTGGAGGACACGCTCATTGGGTGCGAGAGGATCCTGAACGACGAGTTCGCCAACCAGAGCGAAGCGAGTCTCTACATGATCGGGACCATTGACGAGGCACACAAGGATGAACTGTAAGGTCCTCCTCCCATCCGAGGTCTTTCTCGACAAGGAGGTGGCCAAGGTGGTGGCCGAGGCGGGCAACGGCAGGTTCTGCCTGCTCCCGCAGCACATCGACTTCGTGGCTGCCCTCGTGCCGGGCATGCTGGACATCGTGGCCGCCGACGGCACCGAGGAGTTCTATGCAGTGGACGAGGGCATCCTGATCAAGAGGGGGGCGGACGTCATGGTGTCCACCCGGAACGCCCTGAAGGTGCCGGACCTCGGGGGGCTCAGGCTCGTGGTGGAGGAGCAGTTCAAGACCCTGGACGATCGCGAGAAGGCGGCCCGCACCGCAGCCGCAAGGCTCGAGGCGGATCTCGTGCGGCGTTTCATGGAGCTCAGGAAAAATGGATAAATCGAGCAGGAGACGGCGAGACATCATGGGGAAGTTCGCCCGGGAGGTGGAGAAGAAAGAGGCCCTCATGATCCGGGGGAGAAAGGAGAAGGGGGAGACGGTCTGGTTCGGGCTCGGGATGTTCGGCATCGTGGGCTGGTCCGTGGCCGTTCCCACCCTCATCGGCGTGGCCTGCGGGCTGTGGATAGACAGGACCTGGCCCAGCCAGTTCTCCTGGACCCTCATGCTCCTGATCGGCGGCGTCATGATCGGGTGCCTGAACGCGTGGTACTGGGTGCGCAAGAGCGGAAGGTGGAGCGAAAAGACCGATGGCGATGAGTGACCTTATCCTTCCCTTTGTCGTGGGCATGGCCCTGGGGGCCTTCTACTCGGTGAACCTGTGGTCTGCGGTAAAGAGGATGGCCGACGAATCCACGCCCTGGTACGTCATGTACGGGAGCTTCCTGCTGAGGATGGTGGTGGTCCTGGCCGGGTTCTCCCTCGTCATGGGAGGGCGCTGGGAGCGCCTCCTGGCAGCCCTTTGCGGCTTCGTGCTCGCACGCGAGATCCTGGTGCGCCGTTTGGGCAGAAGCCCCAGAACGTCGTGAGGTACATGCATGGAGATACTGCATCTCAACCAGATCAGCCCCGACCAGCTCATCCTCTGGCAGTGGGGGGTCATGAAGATCAACGCCACCATGGTCTACACCTGGCTCATCATGGCCATGCTGGTCAGCACTTCGTGGCTGGTCACCCGCAGGATATCCACGGACATCGCCATCTCCCGCTGGCAGCACCTCCTGGAGGTTGTCGTGTCCACGATCAGGGAACAGATCAAGGAGATCAGCCAGGACAACCCCGACCACTACCTGGCATTCATCGGCACGCTCTTCCTCTTCATCGGGCTTTCCAACCTGCTGCTCATCGTCCCCGGGTACGTGGCCCCGACCTCTTCTCTGACAACCACGGCGGCGCTGGCCATATGCGTGTTCATCGCCGTGCCTCTGTACGGGATAACGAGCCGGGGGGTGCTCGGGTACTTCAAGGAGTACTTCCAGCCCACGTTCATCTTCTTTCCGTTTCACGTCATGGGCGAGCTCACCAGGACGCTGGCCCTGGCCATACGGCTCTTCGGGAACATCATGAGCCACGACAAGGTGATCGGCATCCTGCTCGCCATCACCCCGCTCTTTTTCCCCATCGTCATGCACGCCCTGGGCCTGCTGATCGGGATGGTGCAGGCGTACATCTTCGCCATCCTCGCCATGGTCTACATCGCCTCGGCCACGCAGACCCACGAGGCGAAGAGTGAAGGGCAGAAGCTATAGCAGTGTGAACCGTAAAAAGAAAGGGAGGTATGACATGGATAGTTTGACCGTAATTGCATTTGCATCCATCATCTCCGCAGGGGTGACCATGGGCATCGGTGCCATCGGGCCGGCGCTGGGAGAGGGGCTGGCGGCCAAGCAGGCGGTGAGCGCCATAGCCCAGCAGCCGGACGAGAAGAACACCATCATGAGGACGCTGTTCGTGAGCCTGGCCATGATCGAGTCCATCGCCATCTACTGCTTCGTGATCTCCATGATCCTGATCTTTGCCAACCCGTTCTGGGACCACTTCATCGCCAAGGGGGGATAGAGGATGCGCATCGACTGGTTCGTCCTGTTTGCGCAGATCATCAACTTCCTGGTTCTGGTGTTCCTCCTCAAGCACTTTCTCTACAACCGGATCCTGGGCGCCATGGACACGCGCGAGGCCAGGATCACCGCACAGTTCGACGAGGCGGGCAGGCTCAAGGAGGAGGCTTTTGAGTCCGCACGGGCCTATCAGGAGAAGAACCGGGATCTGGCCGAGCGGGCCGAGGAACTGCTGAACCAGGCGACCAGGGCGGCACAGAACGAGAAGAACCAGCTCATGGACGAGGCGCGCCAGGAGGTCGAAGTGGTGAGGCAGCGGTGGCACGAGACGCTTTCCCGCGAGAAGAAGACCTTTCTCGAGGACCTTCGGCGGAGGTCCGGCACCTACATCTATGACACGATCCGGCACGTCCTTTCCGACATGGCGGACGAAGACCTGGAGTCGAGGATGGTGCGCGTCTTTGTCGGGCTCATCCGGGAGATGGACCGGGAGAAGCAGGCCCTGCTGAAGGAAGCGCTCAAGCCGGGCAAGGCGGTGATCATGGTGCGGAGCACCTTCGGTCTGAGCCCCGAGCAGCGGGGAATGATAGAGGAGGCGCTCAGGCCCTACCTGGCCCTGAAGGCATCGGTCAGGTACGAGACCGCAGAGGCGATCGGCGCAGGGATCGAGATGATGGTGCACGGGTACAAGCTCTCCTGGAGCATAGAGGACTACCTGGCGAGCCTCGAGGAGAAGTTCGTGCGGGTCCTCAAGGAGGAGATCCGCACCGAAGAGCTCGTCTGAGCACGCCTGCCCAACGGATGTCTTCCCACGGATGAGAGGGGCAGCGAAAGGGGATTCGAAAATGGATGATATGCGTGACGAAGGAGCCCTGAAAGCTGCTCTCGACGACACGTTCCGCGACCTGGAGCATGCCCTGGCAGAGCAGCGGCCGGGGCTCACCCCCGAGGAAGTGGGCATCGTCACCTACGTCGGGTCGGGCATCGCCCGGGTCAGCGGCATGGTCAGCGTGAGGTCCGAGGAGCTTGTCCGTTTCCCCGGCGACCTCTACGGGCTCGTGTTCAACGTCGACCCCGACGAGATCGGCATCATCATGCTGGATGCCTCCGAACGCATCCACGCCGGCGATGAGGTGCAGAGGACCGGGAGGGTCCTGGACGTGCCGGTGGGGGAGGGGCTGCTCGGCCGCGTGGTGGATGCCCTTGGCAGGCCGCTGGACAACCTCGGCCAGATAGCGTCGTCAAAACGCTACCCCGTGGAGCGGGATGCGCCGCCCATCATGCACCGCGACCCGGTCACGGTCCCCCTCCAGACCGGGATCAAGGCCATCGATGCCCTGATCCCCATCGGCAAGGGGCAGCGGGAGCTCATCCTCGGAGACCGCCAGACCGGAAAGACCGCCATCGCCCTGGACACCATCATCAACCAGAACGGCAAGGACGTGATCTGCATCTACTGCGCCATAGGCAAGCAGTCCTCCGACGTGGCCAAGACCATAGAGTCGCTCAGGGAGCACCATGCCCTGGAGTACACCATCGTGGTGGTGGCGGCCGGCGAAGAGCCGCCAGGGCTGCAGTTCGCGGCACCCTATGCAGCCACGTCCATGGGAGAGTACTTCATGGAGACCGGCCGCGACGTGCTCGTGATCTACGACGACCTCACCCGCCATGCCCGGGCCTACCGCGAGCTCTCATTGCTTCTCCGCAGGCCGCCCGGCCGGGAGGCCTTCCCGGGCGACATCTTCTACATCCACTCCCGGATGCTCGAGCGCTCCACCCACCTCAGGAAGGAGCACGGCGGCGGTTCGCTGACGGCGCTGCCCGTCATCGAGACCGAGGCCCAGGACATCTCTTCGTACATCCCCACCAACCTCATCTCCATCACCGACGGGCAGATCTACCTTTCCCCGGGGCTGTTCCAGAAGGGGCTGCTGCCCGCCATCGACGTGGGCAAGTCCGTCTCCCGGGTGGGAGGCAAGGCCCAACTGCCGGCGTACCGGGCCGTGGCAGGCGACCTGCGCATCGCCTATTCGCAGTTCGAGGAGCTCGAGAGCTTCTCCCGCTTCGGGACCCGCCTGGACGAAGACACGCGCAAGCGCCTTGAGCGGGGCTGGCGTGTCCGGGAGATCCTGAAGCAGCCTCAGCTCAAGCCCATGCCCGTCCCCGAGCAGATCGCGGCCCTGCTGGCGGTGAACGGAGGTGCGCTCGACGAGGTTCCCATAGGCCGGATAGGCCAGGCCGAGCAGGTGCTCCGGAAGGCCGTGACGGATCATCAGGGAGAGCTCTGCAGGCGGATCGAGACCGGGGAGAAACTCTCCATGGACAATTTCAACACCATCCTGAACACCGCGCACGAGGCGGTCAAGGCCATGGGAGAAAAGGCGGATGCAGACCATTGAGTCTCTGAGGAGAAAGATCAGGAGCACCCAGGACCTGCTCTCGGTGGTCAAGACCATGAAGGCCCTGGCAGCGGTGAGCATCCGCCAGTACCAGCGGGCGGTGGAATCCCTGGTGGACTATTCCGACACCGTGGAGAGGGGGCTCCAGGTGGTGCTGCAGGCCCAGGAGGAGATCCAGGTTCCGGCCCGGCCCGTTCCCATCACCCGGGTCGGGGCCATCGTGTTCGGTTCGGACCAGGGCCTGTGCGGGCAGTTCAATGCACAGGTCGTTTCCCATGCCCAGGACGAGCTGGACGCGCTCGGGGCAGCGGCCGAGAACCGCTACGTGCTCACGGTGGGCGAGCGCTCGAAAGACTACATGGAGCGATTCGACATGGAGATCTACGAGAACCTCTCCACCCCGAGCTCGACGGCAGGCATAACCCCCATGGTGCAGGAGATCGTCATGATCCTGGAGGAGTGGCACTTCGTGCTGCACATCCAGCACATCTTCCTCTTCTACAACCACTACCTCTCGGGCGCCAGCTTCAAGCCCCACACCCTGCGGCTGCTGCCCGTGGACCGGGCGTGGCTCGACGGCCTCAAGGCAAGGAAGTGGGAATCGAAGTCTTTGCCGCTCTTCACCATGGAATGGGATGCGCTGTTCGCATCCCTCATCCGCGAGTACCTCTTCGTGTCCATCTACCGGGCCTTCACCGAGTCCCTGGCGAGCGAGAACGCGAGCCGGCTCGCCGCCATGCAGAACGCCGAGAAGAACATCCAGGACCACCTGGAGGAGATCTTTGCCGACTATCACCGCCAGCGGCAGATGACCATCACCGAGGAGCTCCTGGACATTGTCTCGGGCTACGAGGCCATGAAGGGGGATACCCGGCTCGACAAGATCACCCCGGCTGACCCGACCACGTAGGCACCGGTTCCATTGAAGCGCCCCGCTGCCTAGGGGAGAAAATATTTCCAGACGTCTTCCTGGGCGGTCCTGCCCAGAAGGGCATCCAGATGCCCGTACCCGGCGATCACCGTGAAGGTCTTGGCCACGCCGCCGCTGTATGCGTTCGAACCATACCCGAGCTCGGTGTTCACCCAGACGATGGGCACCCGGATATTTGACCACGTGATGCTGTAGGTGCCGGTAATGCCGCCGTTCACGGCGAAGTAGTCGCGGTACACGGCATGGGGCACGAGGCCGCTTCCCACCACGAACGACGCCGACCTCACCGTGTTCATGTCCGATTCGGTCAGGGAGTAGGTGTCGAACAGAGGACACCAGGCGGGGTGGTACACGCCTGCGGCGTAGCTTTGGACCAGGGGCCAGTCCGTCAGGTCGATCCCGGGGATCTCGGAGGTCCAGATGAGGGAGGAGTACAGGAGGCCCTCATAGGTGAAGTTTCCCGGGCCGAAATCGCCCCGGGGCTCGCCCGAATCGATCTTCGGCAGGAGAAGGGAGATGAGCATCAGCGACTTCATGTCCGTGTAGGACGCGTCGGCATACCGGTCAGCATCGAGCAGGTCCTGAAAATAATCGCTCGACTCTGCTGCCGTAATCGAGTTCTGAAAACTGTAGATGTCGAGCGCAATCACCTTTTCGAAAAGCCCGTCCTTGCAGGTGCTCGCGTAGTCGAGGGCGTAGGCTGCGCCGAATGAATGGCCCAGGACCCGGTACGGCTTGCCCAGCCTCGCCTGGATGGTAGAGATGACTGTCTGGATATCGGCCTTGTGCCGGGCCATGCCCCAGCCCGCCATTTCGGCAGGTATCCCTGACGTCACGCTGTCTTCCCTGGGGGTGATGCCCACCACCAGGTATCCGTTCGTCCGGAAAAACTGGGCGAGGTTTTTGTCCATGGGCGTGAAGAAGCTCGATCTGAAATTCACGCCCCCGCCCGGGAGCAGGTAGATGACCTTGCTCGCGGCGCTGAAGTTGCTGCCGACAAAATCCACGGTCAGGGGATACGTGTCGTCCTTGAAGCTGACCTCACGCCACGACCAGCCGAGCGTCACCACGTTTTTCGTGATCGTGGTCGGTGCCACGGACTGCAGTGAAGATATCGCGGCGTCCGTAAGCTGGCGCCCGGTTGCCGCACCGGCGGACACCGGAACGGTGAGCAGCGCGGCAACGACGAGAAAGCAAAGGGATACATACGCTATTCTCCTGTTCTTCATATTCTACCTCCTCTGACGAGTGATGATGTGCAGCCATTGCGGGAATCGGATCGTGGGTGTGTGAGGGCTTATGTGGCGGCCCGTGTGCTCATGCTGGAGAAAATAATCCTGGAAAGGAGAAAAGGCAAGGTCGGTACATGAAGGGTGAAAAGTTCAACCGGATCACGAAAAGACGCGTATCCCTGTGCCGGAAGCGCGGGTTTGATTCTCCTGCAGGGGGAAAGGAAGGTCGTGCGGAGAAAGTTGCCTTGATGTTGGAAAGGGGATAGGATACGACACCATGTCGAGAGACGGACAGCCCTCCTGCGCAGGCGAAACACGGGGCGGCCGGTGAAAGGCCCTGAGAATAAACGTACCGAGAATACAAAAGAGATAGGAGAACACATGAAAAAATTCATCGTGGCGCTCGTGATAACCACCATGGTCACCATCTCGGCCGGCACAGCGTCGGCCCAGGAAACCAGGATCGTGTACATCGAGTCTCAGCGGATTCTCTACGAGTCGATTGTGGGCAAGGATGCGTACAAGCGTCTCAGCACCATGAAGAACCAGAAGGAAGCCGAGGTCAAGAAGAGGCAGACCAAGCTGAAGGCCCTGAGCGAGAGCCTGCAGGCCAAGTCCACCACCATGACCGCAGCTGCCAAGAATGATCTCGAGGCCCAGTACATGCGTGAGCTCAAAGACTATGAGCGGTATGTCAAGGACGCCCAGGACGAGCTGAAACGCACGGAGGTGAACCTTCTCAAGCCGTGGAGCAAGGAGCTCGACGACATCATAAAGGGCTATGCGCAGAAAAACGGGTATGACCTTGTCCTGGACAAGTCAAACCCCGTGATCGTCTATGCGTCCGGCAAGATCAACATCACCAGCCAGATCATGGATCTCTTCAACAAGCGCTACCAGGAGAAGTCCGGCAAGGCCAAGCCGAAGAAATAACACCGGGGGGTTTTTGCCCCCGATTGCACACTGCCCGCACAGGGACGACAAACCCTGTGCGGGCGATTCAGTTCTGCTCGCTCCCCAGGAGGAAACCCAGGAGCGAGTACGCCGCAAGGGTCGCGATGATGATCACCGCGATCATGACAAGGGTCCGGGCATCACCCCCTACCGGAAGATCGGAGGGGGAGACGGCCAGCAGGTGGATCTGTCGGGGGGTCAGGGAGGAGAGCCTGGACGTCACGTCGTCCGGGGTGAGTCCGTACGCCTCGAGCCGTGCCTGTACCACCCTGGTCTCCAAGGCCTGCTGGACAAAGGCGACATCATCCCGGAGGGCATACCCGGCATGGGGGGTCGTTGATCCCATGGACGGGATCTGGGCTGCACAGGCGGGGGACGTCACGAACAGCACCAGGTGGAAGGTGACGAGCGCCGCCACGGCACGGCTTCTCAGCAGGGACACCAGGGGTTTCTCCCCGGGGTGAAAACCGGGCGAGCCGCGAGGGTGCCTTCCCAAGAGGGAAATCATCAGCATCTGATCTCCTTGAGCGCGGGCGTGTCATGAGATTCGGGTTCCATCAGCTGTCTTCCCTGGTCGTTCAGAATCCCTTTCATTTTTTCCATGGACCGGACCTGCAGCTGCCTGACCCGTTCCCTGCTCACCCCCAGCTGCATGCCGATCTCCTTGAGCGTGACCGGAGGGTCGGTAAAAAACCTCTGCGTTATGACCAGGACCTCCCTTTGCGAGAGGAAACTGAAGCAGTGCTGAAACAGGGCGGAGATGTGCTGGGATCTCTCCCTGTCATAGTAGTGCTTTTCCGGGTGGACACCGTCGGTGAGAAAGTCCACCCATCGGCACGCATCATCGTCTCCTACGGTCTTGTCCAGGGGAAGCAGCCCTTTTGCATGCTCCAGGCTCCCGGTGTGCACCTTTCCACTCTTCTGCAGAAACACCTTGATGGTGGCCTTGATCCACCAGACTGCATAGAAGATGAAAGGGACTCCCCGGTCAGGGTCGAAGCGGTGGAGGGCCCGTATCAGGCCGAGAGTCCCCTCCTGGATGATCTCGAGGCAGTTG
>JAJFUP010000049.1 GCA_021372395.1 Deltaproteobacteria bacterium | reverse complement strand
CATGTACTCCTCAGGGCTTTTGTTCCAGCCGGTGACGGCATTGAGCCAGTCGAAGGTGGGGGTCCGCCTGATACCCAGGAAGGCCCCGAACATGCAGACACCTGCCCCGTTCACCACGCACATGTACTTGCTGCACGCAGCGGCTTCACGGGCCTGCTTGCCCGATGCCGCATACCTGCTGTTCTTGAAGTAGATCTGGAAAGGCAGCTTTTTCGGCAATCCCCTGACCTTCTTCCAGAGCTGGAACATTTCGTAATACAGGAATGCGCCGATGGTGTGCCGGCCGGGTGTGGGCTCCACCGAATAGTGCACGGCAAATCCCGGGTCCATGCGGCCGTCGTGCATGGCCGGTTCCTGGCCGCCTGCGTGGACGGCATATTTCTCAGCGCCCTTTCCGATCTTCCTTGCTGCCACCCTGGTCCCGTCCGCCAGGATGTCTCCGATTCCCTCACGCTTCACCATCTTGTGGAGGAGCGCCACGACCCCGGCCGCATTGCCCCAGGTAAGATCGATCCCGTCCGTGTCATCCCTGGTGAGAATGCCGTTCTCGTAGCATTCCATGGCAAAGGCCACGGCAGCGCCGGCCGATATGGTGTCCATGCCCGCCCGGTTCAAAAGTTCGTTGAGATAGAAGAGGCTGTCGGTGTCATCGTTCATGCAGAGGCCGCCAAGGGCGAGCACGGATTCATACTCGGGCTTGTGCGTCTCTGGGTACTTGCCCGGGTACGAGCAGATGCCTCCGCACCCGAGAGGGCACGAGTAGCAGTGGTACTTTGCCTTCTCATACTTCTTCACGAGGTCGGGATCGGCGGATCTCGATTTCCTCATGGGCCAGTCGACATTGCTGCCCTTCCAGTTCTTGATGGGAGAATCCCCCCATTCAGGCGACATCTGGTTGAGGCCCCCGGTCCCCCACTGCCTCAGGATCATCTTGTAGATGACGCCGTCCATGGCCATGGCTGTCGGGAGTATCCTCAGAAGGGCGCCAAGGAAGGCTACGCCAATGCCCGGACCAAGGGGAAGCTGGAACTGCACCCACTTGTTGCAGATCCTGCTCAAGGCGTTCACCTCTTCCCGGTTATGGACCGGTATCCGTTTCTTTCCGTCGAGGACAATGGCCTTGAGCCGCTTCGACCCCATCACCGCCCCGAGACCCGACCTCGCTGCAAACCTCCCCTTGTCATTGCTTATCCCCGAGATGAGGGAGAGCATCTCCCCCGCAGGCCCTATCGTCGCCACCCGTGCACCTGCACCGAATTCATCCCTCAGGATCTCTTCGGTCTCCACGGTGTCCTTGCCCCACAGATAGGTTGCGTCCCTCAGCTCTGCCCTGCCGTTCTTCACGTACAGAAAGACCGGCTTCTCGCTGACTCCCCGGAAAAATATACCGTCATACCCGCATCGCTTGATGGCAGGAGAGAAGGACCCTCCGCAATTCGCATCGCCCCACCCGCCGGTGAGCGGCGACTTTCCCACCACGGTCCACCTCCCGGAGAAAAGACTCCCGGTCCCGGTCAGAAGCCCCGACACAAACCCGAGGATGTTGTCCGGTCCCAGAGGATCGGCGCCTGCCGGTATCCTGGGGTAGAGAAGGTGAACCGCCAGCCCCAGTCCGGAAAGGTGCTTCTCATAGATCTCATCGGGAATGACCTCTTCCCTGATACCTCTGCTGCCGAGATCCACCATCAGAATCTTCCCCATGTACCCTCGATCCATACGCCCCCCATGTGGTATATTTTCGATGGCTGTGCTTTGCTGTCCTCTGCGGTCACCTTCGCTGAAGCCCGCAGATAGAGTGTGTCCCTCCTGCAATCATATTCCCCGATGCCGGAAAGCAATGAAAAGCGCCTTTGGATCCGGACATCATTCTCATCACATGATGATCTATTATTAGCCAGTTACCGGCAAAAAATCAAACAATCCTTCATGCCGTGTGAAAGATTCCGGTCCATCCGATTTAAAGACAGTGTTGAGTGCAGGATCCCCCCTTGTAGGAGTGTCTTCCAATGCCCGCTATTACGCGCCATGATATGGCAGGAGAAACCTTGATCTGTTCATTTTGGTCATCCAGGCCGTGGCCTGGATGACCAAAATGAACAGGCGAAGGGGATAAAACTCCATACGTTTCTAAAACTGCGGGAAATTACCAGGTCGCTGAGACATCCCCGGAGATTTTCCAATCCCGGCTCCAGGCAGTACCCCTCCCCCGCGGCCCCTTGACAAAGATGACTATGAGGTTTAATTAACGCTGTTATAGTAACACCGTTATTATCACAAGAGGTTGTGTCTTATGCCGAAAGCTGCACGAAGCCCGGAAGATATCGAATCCATCAAGGAACGAATCCTGGATGTCGCCCTGTCCATCATAAACGATCAGGGATTCGAACATTTCAGCATGAGGAAGCTTGCAGCGAAGCTCGGCATAACCGCAACCACCATCTACAACTACTACTCCAGCAAGGATGAGCTCTACCTCATGATCCTTACCCGAGGATTCGGCCTGCTCAGTTCCACCCTCCACGACCTCCAGCAGAACGTTCAGGATCCTTTCCTGAGACTGGAGGCGATGATAAGGGCATACGTGGACTTCGGGATAAAGGATTCAAACTACTACAACATCATGTTCACCTCCGGCGCACCGAAGTACCTGGATTACGTGGGAACCGACATAGAACCGGTCGCATTCTTCGAGAAACAGACAGCGCTTCAGCTCTTGGAGATCACATCTCGCGAGTTCTCGCATACCGTGCACGGGAAATACCATCTTGCCGAAGAAGACATCCGCTATTTCGTGATCAGGCTGTGGAGCTCGCTTCACGGCATCATAGCCCTGTACAACAGCCGTGTCCTCCATGAAGTGCATGAACGCCCGGAGGCAATCGTCGAGCGGATGGTCTCCGACCTGGTGAGCTCTTTCCGGGAGCTCGCGGAAAACCCTGATCGATCCCTGCTCCGGCAGGACGACTGAACGAACACGGTTCTTTTCCGTGATGGGAGGGAGTATGTGGAAAACAAACGGTGCAAACCTGGCGACTCACGGCGTGTTGCAGATCATGGCTCTTCTCTTCACGTTGTTTCCGAAATTCAGGAACCGCCTCAGGTCCGAAGACGGGTGGATCAACTTCACCGTGGGGTTGAGCACCGAGACGGGAACCGTCCGGCAGGCCATCGCATTCAGGGACGGAAAGGCCCGCGTCCTGTGGGAGATCCCGAACGACGTGAACGTGGAAATGGTCTTCAGGGACAACAAGGTCCTGGGTGAAATGACCAGGCTTCCCCCCAATGAGATCCTGAACCTGATCCTGAAAAACCAGCTGATTGTGAAAGGCAACCTCGCCTATGCCCAGCTCTTCAACTTCTTCATATCCCTGCTCATGAAGGGCAAGCAGATCGACATGATGAAGAAACAGGTGAAGGAACTGCAGGGCAGGACATGCGCGGAGCTGTCCTCCCGGATGCGC
>JAJFUP010000047.1 GCA_021372395.1 Deltaproteobacteria bacterium | reverse complement strand
GACCCTGTTTGCCCTTCTGCGGGGAGCTAAGATCCAGAAGATAGACGACATCACCCTGTTCGGGAAGAATCCCGACTCGTACCCGATGTTCCTGTTTTAGGAGAGGCGCGAGGCTCTAGGCATGTAGTGCATGGATTCCAGGGGCACACACGGGGTAGAGGGACAAGAAGAAATCTGTTTACCGATTCCGGCTTGCGCGGCGTTCGAGGCCTGCGAGCAGGAGGCTGCCCATGACAGCCGCCAGGAGGATGAACAAGGGGAAGGTGGACACCACCCCGCCTCCTTGGGAGCTCATGATGAAGCAGCCGCCCCCTCCGCCTCCTGACGAAGACCCTTCGGGGGCATCCTCCTCCGGGTTCGCGGAGAGCTCATAGACCTTGAACCGGCCGAACTGCTGCGTCGAGAAGCTCACCAGCCCCCCGCTGCTCTGCACGTCGCTGACCCAGACCCACGACCCGGTCCTCTCGTCGTAGCGTTCGACGCCCACCCGGTCCGCTTCAAACGGGAAGGACACCAGCGCCGGCTCTGAAAGGACAAGGTCGGCAGGCACGATATCGAACTCGAGATAGTTGGTCGGCACCCCGAGCTGTGAGGAGAACGGCGACCAGTCATCCCCTCCGGAGCCGATACCCAGGGGGAGCACTTCGGAAATGGCGCCCGATGGGATATCGACATAGATCCCGAACATGCTGCTTTCCAGGAGAATGGACGATCCCGGGACATAGGTGCTGAATTCATAGAGGACATCGTAGACGGTCAGCCCGAGCTCCTGGAGAATATCCAGGACAGGTCTCTGGCCGTACGGGATGACCGTCCGGACCTCCTCGGAAAAATCGCTCTCGTTGCCGGACCAGTCGTAGGCGGTCACCGCGAAGTAGTAGGGAAGGCCCTCCTCGAGGCCGCTCACGTAGATCTGGTTGTTGTACCTCGCATCGAGGACATAGTCGTAGCCGCCCGGCACTGTTCCGCTGTAAACCTTGTAGCCGGCAAGGTCCGACTCCATGTTGTTGTTCCAGGTGATTGCAACAAGTGATGCGGAGACACGTGCCGGGAAGATCAGAAGATAGACTACGAGAATGGTGAATACCGCCCCGTCACGAACCTTCATTCCACCCCAATGGGTACTTCAATTTCCCTTTATTTGCGTTAAGTTGAACAGGATGTCAAGGCATATATTCCTGCACGTCGTACTGCATGCACCGTGCAGGGATCTCTCCTTTGTAAGATCGGCCCCTCACCTGCTCACGAGAGCGTCCGGGGAGGGGAGCCCCTCAGTTCACCGATGGGCCTGAGGTGCTCGAGGATGGTCCCCTTCTCGAGGATCTCTCGGAATTCATTGCCCAGTGCCTCACTCGAGGAAACCACCTGCCGCCAGTAGGCGATACGCTCTTCGTCACGACCGCGGAAGTCCCAGAAATCTTGGCGCGACGGAATCTTTGCCCCCGGGAGACTCTCCATGAATGCCCTGCCCGGGCAGAGCAGCACGACGTTCTCGAGGTTCAGCCGGTCGGGCTTCCTCCAGAAGAGCATCTTGTCGAACCACCCGGTGGTGATGCGCCCCATGTAGTGGGGATAGAGAACGATGGAAGAGCTGTGGAAGGGGATATCCACATGGTAGTCGAGAATGCCCGCATCCCGGTACATGCCGGGCCGGGCACCCGGGATATCCCTGACCCCCTCCATGAGGGCGGGCATGGAGCCCGAGGCCATGACGGCATGGCGGAGATTGCCCCTGGTCAGGGGCACACGCTGGATGGGGAAGCCCTTCATGGTGAAGAAGGGAGGTATGTCTCTCCCATCGTAGAAGAGCGCCCGGGAGAAGAAGCCCCCGAGGAGCTTCCGGCTCGCCAGGTTGAGGACCCCGGCGCATGCCATGGCCAGCAGCAAGGGGTAACGCCGCTCCACGGAGCATGGCCACGAGCACCTGACGGCAAGGGTGTTGAGCCGGGCAGTCGGGTGGTTCAAGATCCTCCGGGTGCCCTCTCCATCGAGGTATGCATCCAGGATCTTCCCGATCTCGGCGCTCACCACCCCTGCAGTGGGCGCCTTTTTGTAGGTCTGGCGAAAGTAGGCATCCAGAAATCTCTCATAGGCATCCATGCCCTGGGCCAGTGCTGCAAACCGCCAGGAGCCTACCGAAGACCCCACGAGGTACAGGGGTTTCTCGCGGCGGAAGATCCAGTCGGAGAAGATTGCCCTGTCGAGGCCGCACAGCACCAGCCATTTCGGTCCGCCGGCCGCACCCGCCACCACCTCCACCATCTCGGGGGTGAGGCCCTGTTCGCTGATGAGATCCCGTGCCCTGTCGCCTGCATAGATCGAGAGATATTCAGCCATACGCCACCACACGATTCCCCTGCTCAGTCGACGCTGCCCTCAAGAGCACCTTCACGCCTGGATCCGGCCCAACTCGAAGATCTTCGGATCCTCCTCGTCGATGATCTTTACGATCGGCGCGTTCATCCTCTCCTTCTGGGCCAGGTAATACCCCCGCTTCTTGCCCAGACCCCCGGCAAAGGCCATGACTGCCGGCATGAGCTCATCCATGGGCAGCGACTTCACCACGATGCGGTGCTCCTCGCACTCGGCCCCGGTGAGCCGCGTGCCCAGGTAGTACATCTCGTCGAGCTTGTACTGCGGGATGGCCTTCTTCACCATGGCCACCATCCCCGGCCAGAAGGGGATGCCGAGGTCCACCTCGGGGAAGCAGAAGAATCCCCGGTCGGAACGCATGAACCGAAAGTCGAAGCAACAGGACATGATGGCGCCTCCGGCAAAGGCGTGCCCGGTGATCGCGGCAATGGTAGGCATCGGATAGAGGAGGATCCTCCTGAGCAGGCGGTTCATGGTGTAGCAGAATTCCTTGATGGCGCCGGTGTCCTTGGCCTGGGTCAGCGGCATGAGCCAGTCGAGGTCGAGGCCGTTGGAGAAGATCTTCTCATGGGACGATCTCACCACCAGGGCATTTGCATCGGTTTTCTGTTCGATCTCGTCCAGGATGTCCAGGAACTCGTGCAGGAAGAGCATGTTGAACCTGTTCTCCCCGTTTTTCATGGCGAGAACGGCCACCCCCCCATCGAGCTCGTATTCAACCAAGGTCATGTACGCCTCCCCTCTCTGACATGATGGAATAGATTCAGGATTATACCCTTTTGCCCGGCACAATCCAAGGAACAACTTGCCGGCCGGCTTCGGATCGGCACGAACGCGGGGTTTTTTTGGAAATCCGTTTCCCGACCATTTTTATTTGCCCCCTCCATCGGGATCTGATACCGTGCGCCCTACCAAAAACCATCGGGGGGAACGTGATGACTCTTGACAAAAAGGCGGCCCAACAGGGCGACAGGGTAAAAGTACACTACCGGGGCAGGCTCGAGGACGGATTCGAGTTCGACACCTCCGTGGGCAGAGACCCCCTCGTATTCGTGATCGGAGAAAGCGAGGTCATCCCGGGTTTCGAGGAAGCTGCCATCGGCATGGCCGCCGGCGAGATGAAGACCGTTTCCATCGTCCCCGAGTCCGGTTACGGGCCGTACAACGATGAACTCCTGGTGGAGATGCCTCGGGAATACGTGCCCCAAGACATCGTTCCCGAGGTGGGGATGATGCTCAGGATCGTCGATCAGAACGGCCAGGAGATCCCGGTAAGGGTCACAGACATTCATGACGACGCCATCACCCTCGATGCCAACCACCCTCTGGCAGGCAAGACCCTGGTCTTTGATATCGAACTCCTCGAGATCCTGTAACGTCTTTTTAAAGTCTCTTCAGACAGGACAACCCCGGCTCGGGAGGGCTGCCTCCCTATCGGATGCCGAAATGCTCGACCAGGGCAAGGCTCATCCAGGGCAGGTAGGTGATCGCGATCAGCGCGATGACCATGATGATGATGAAGGGCAGACACGCCCGGTAGAGGCTCGTCACGGGCTTGTCGAACCTGATGCACGAGATGATCAGGTTCAGGCCCACGGGCGGCATGGAGTAGCCTATCTCGAGATTGGCCAGGAAGATGATCCCCAGGTGCACGGGGTTGATGTCGTAGCTCGTGGCTATGGGGACGATGAGCGGTACCACCACCACGAGCGCCGCATAGATCTCCATGAGGCTGCCCACGATCAGGAGAAAGACGTTCAGCGCGATCAGGAAGACCACCTTGGAGCTGATGTGCGCCTGGATGAACTGGAGCATGATCATGGGGATCTCCGCATCGATCATGTAGGTGGTCAGCGTCAGTGCCGAGCCGAAGATGATGAAGATGGCCCCCACCAGGACCATGCTCTCACGGATGATGGCTGGGAACTCTTTGAGCCGGATGTCCCGGTGGATGAAGACCTCCACGATGAACGCATAGGCAACCATGATGGAAGCCACCTCTCCGAGCGTCACGAATCCTCCGAAGATCCCCACCACGAGCATCACCGGGATGAAGAGCTCCCACTTGGCCGCCCTCGTGGCCGCTCTGATCTCGGCCAGGGAGGTCCGTGTGCGCACGGTGTCGGTCTTCCTGGCAACAAAGACGCTGTAGAGGGAGAGAACGATCATGAGGAAGATCCCCGGGATGAGCCCCGCGGCAAAGAGCTGGGTGATGCTGGTCCCGGCAACGACCCCGTAGATGATGATGGGAAGGCTCGGGAAGAACAGCAGCCCGAGGCTGCCCGATGTGGTGAGCAGACCCAGCGAGAACCTCTCCGAATAGTTCCCCTTGATCAGGGCAGGGTATAAAAGCCCGCCCAGGGCGATGATGGTCACGCCCGAGGCCCCGGTGAAGGTGGTGAAAAAGGCGCAGGCAACGAGCGCCACGATGGCGAGCCCTCCCGGCAGCCACCCGAGGATGGCCTGCGAAAAGTTGACCACCCGGATGGACGCCTTGCTCTCGGCGAGGATGAAGCCGGCAAAGGTGAAGATCGGGATGGTGTAGAGGACCGGGTTGTTCGAGAACTGGCTGTAGATGTCCACGATGAGAGCGGCAAACTGGATGTCCGAGAGGGAAAACCCGATCAGGGCGAAGGCCGACAGAACCGCGAACATGGGCGCGCCCAGGAAGGCCAGGACAATGATCAGGAGAATGAGCGCAGTGACCATGGGCTCACTCCCCCTTGAGGAGCTTCACAAGAGAACGGCCGCAGCGTGCCGCATAGCGGAGCATGACCGCGAGATAGCCCATGGGTATGATCACCTCCAGCGTCCACACGGGCATGTCGAAGAAGGCGATGGTCGTGCCCGAGCTGTAGTCCACCGCCACGAACCGGATCGATGCGTACAGGAGGATGCCGCAGACGACCACTGTGAAAAGCCCCGTGAGGACCTCGGTGAGCCTCTTCAGCGGGGTGGGCAGTACCCGGTACGCCACGTCGATCTTGATGTGCTTGGCCTCACGCGCGGCTATCCCGGCCCCGATGAACGCCACCCAGAGGACGAGGTGCCTCACGATCTCGGCACCGCCCGTGATCCCGGTTGCCAGGAAGTTTCTGAGCAGGATCTGGGCGAGGACGAGCAGAACCATGGCGCAGAGCATGATCGACACGATGGCATCTTCGGTCCGGGCGATGACCCGGGAAAATCGGCCGGGGGGTGATATCGTGCTGCCGCATACAGGGCATTGCTCACCCGCGTTGCCCGATTCCGATCCGCACGAAAGGCAGCGCATGTGACGAGCCCTACTCGACCCTTATGACCGCTTTGTCTTTGGGGTGGGTCCGCCGGTACTCCGAAACGAGCGACAGGGTGCGGTCAAGCTGCTCCTTCGAGTAGAGCTTCCCCACCAGGCTCTCGCGGGCCTTTTTCGAGGCCTCGAAGACAAACTGCATGTCCCTGTTTTCCGCATCCAGGGGCACGATCACGATGCCCGACTTCTTGAGGAGCTCCAGGCTTTTTGCATCTTCCTGCCGGGTTGCCTTCACGATATTCTCATGCTGCTTCCTGGCTACATCCAGTACGATCTTCTGGCTCTGGGGAGAGATCCGGTCCCACATCTTCTTGGTCACGATGGTGGCGCCCAGGATATTGGATGACGGGTAGGCGGACATGTATTTGAACCGCGAATACCACTGGAATGCCACGGCACCGTAGGGGGTCGAGTTCGCGACATCGATCATGTTGGTGGACAGGGAGGTGGCGACATCGGATATGGACAGCGATATGGGCGAGATGCCCAGGGCCTGGTAGACGGCCTGGCCGATGGGCTCGCCTTCCATGGTCCACCACTTCTGCTTCCTCGCGATATCCAGCGAGAGCAGCGGCACCTTGGAAAAGGTGTAGATGAAGCCCAGGTCCATCCATCCGAGCACGATAAAGCCCTTTTCCTCGAACAGCTTCGTCATCTCGTC
>JAJFUP010000046.1 GCA_021372395.1 Deltaproteobacteria bacterium | reverse complement strand
TGTTCATGATGATCTGTACCTGGGAACCAGAGGATGAAAATGAAGTCAGGACAAGGAGCGTTTACTGGAAGTGGCCTGAAGACGTGGCGGTGATCTCCGAGTTTTACGACCTGCAGGGCCGTCGGACTATCTATGTGGTCGAGGCGGATGCCAAGGGGCTCATCGCTGCCCGGGCCCCATGGCGGGATGTCATGAAGTTCGAGATCTTTCCCGTTTACCCGACCGGTGCCACGAAGGAGAAACTGAAGGTGTAGCAGGTCGATCTTTATCCTTTGGGTCTGTCAAAAGGGACGTGGTTTTATCGGATCGGAAAGGAGAATGGCCATGTCGAAGCTGAGTTTGACACCTGAGGAAGAAAAGTTGCTCCTGGAAGTCCTCGAGAGGTACTACCCTGCATTGCGCATCGAGATCATCAACACCGACGACCGGGAGTTCCGCAGATGTCTCAAGGAACGGGAGGCATTCATGAAGGACATGATCGACCGGCTGAAAGGTTGAGCCAGGCTTTCCTGTGCATTCTTCGCCGCCTGTCGTGAATGCCTGATGATCATGCGTTACCGTTTCACACCTGACAGGCAGGGGCAGCAGGCTCGCCTGTCAGGTGTGAAACGTGAATCTCCCCCGGCGGATCACCCGCTCTGAACCATGACGCGAAGGCCTTGGGAATTCACGAGGCGCCCCGCTCTCATCTCGTGGAAAGGGAAACGGGCCTGGACTTCTCCTTGCCTCTTCGTATTATCTCCTGAATATGGAGTGACATGGGGACGGTCGTTTTTTTGCGTCCTGTATCGAAAAGCAAGGCAACGTCAAAAAGAAAAGGATCATGAATGAAACTGGGTTCGTATTTCCCAAGGTGCCTTTTCCTGTACCTGCTGTCCGGCTTCCTTCTTGCCCCGGCCGGGTGCCTCCCGGAAACCGAGAGCGTACAGGAGACGCAGCAGGACCCTATGGCGCTGAACCTGCCGGCGCTCTACTCCATCGTGATATCCATCACCGTTCATGTGGCCTATGAACCCGGGGTGGAACCCTTCACCGGAGCTACACCGAACAATGTCAAGTACTGGTCGGTGTTCGAAAACAATATGAATGCCCTTTTCCAAGGGCGATTCACCGAGCCGGAGATCTCCGTCCCCAAAGACATCCAGGACATGGAACAGATCCCCGCACAGGACCAGATGACCTGGACAGCCACCCAGATCATGAACCTGGCACGAGACACATGGGATCTTCCCCAGACCCCCAACAACGCCGACTTCTACGTGCTCTTCGTGAGGGGGAATTTTATGGATCAGGGGGGAGTCGATTCGAATGCAATCGGGATAGCCATCGGGGGAACGTCGGTGGTCGCCGTTTTCCAGGACGTTATCACCGCATCGAGTTCCTCGCCCTCCGATGACCCGTTCATAGAGCAGGTGACCCTCGTCCATGAGCTCGGGCACTCACTGGGCCTCGTGAACAGCGGGGTGCCGATGGTCTCGGACCACGAAGACCCCGGTCATCCGCACCACTGTGCTCATGAAGATTGCGTCATGTACTGGGAGTATGAAAGGGCGAACCTCGTCGAGTTCATCCATGAGGTCATCACGAACGGCTCCGAGATCCTGTTCGGTGATGAATGCCTGAACGATGCGCGCAGCTTTGAGCCCTGATATATCCGCACGGAACGGGTTTCATCACCACCAGGGTATGCCATTCACGCCATCGGGGAGCCGATGAGGTAGTACGTGCAGGTCGAGGTGGAGACGACGGTGCCCTGAGCATCGGTGACGGTCATGTCGAGGATCCACTCCCCCTTTCCCCTTTCCTCCACGGGTTTGAGCTTTTGGATTCCCTCCTCCCGGTCCATCCGGAGTTCGCAGGAGATGTCGGTGGTGGCGGGCTTCAGGTATCTGATGCTCATGGCCTTGTTGACGGGTATGTACTTCTGAATGCCGTAGGTTGCCAGGAACAGAGCCGCACCTGCGACCTCCATGAGCATGAAGTGCGTGCCCGCATAGACGATCCCCACGTGGTTCAGGTGGTTTGCCGCAGGAACGCAGAGCTTCACGTGGCCTTCTTCGAAGGTCTCCACAAAGAGAGAGCTCATCTTCACCCACGGGATGGTTTCCGTGATGGCAGCCCTGAGTGCTTCCCTGTCCATACCGCCACCTCCACAGAATCATAAAAAGAGACAATCAGCAGCGATCTCCCCGCTATACCTATGCCTTAGATCAGGTATAAATACAAGTAATATGAGTGAATTAACAAAGGATTCCGGCACCGGGTCACCGCTGATGCTTCTTCAGGAACATCGATCCATTTTCCGAGGTTCCCTTGCACATCTCTCCCCATGATGGCGTCAAGGCACGCGAGTTGACTTTTTGGTGGAGTGACTTATTTCATGATGAATATGCGTTCCCCTGCCTGATAGATGGATGTATTGTTTGTTATATTTACTGAGAAAGTCTTTGATTTTCATCCAATGAACGCTCAACCTGATATTTTCATCGCCCCCAGGGGAGAGGTATACCTGATGAAACGAGGTGAATATGGGGAAGAACCGAGTGAGATCGTTTTTGGGGGTAGTGTTCACGGTAGTGCTCTGTGCGTGCCCTGTCAATACCCTGCAATTCCCGGTCATGGTTCCCGGTCAGATCGCGGGTGCCTTTGGACAAGGTGCATCGGCATTGCCCTACCTGGTCTACTCGAAGACCGATCTGAAGAAGATCGACGAGGCATGCAAAACCACCAGTATAGGGGTTTCGCTTGAAGACACCTACAGGGCGGCGTACGGGAAAAAGCTGGAGGATGTCCTGCCGTCAGGGGAAACGGGACAGGCTTTCCATACCATGCAGGAGGCCTCCTTGTATCTGCAGAAGGTACTGAAAGACAAGGGAGAGCCAAGGGCCGGGGACTATATCTTCACCAGCCTGAATACTGCCGGGGACAAGGGCTATATTCTGCTTGCCGTTGTCCGGCGACCACGGCAGGCCATTACCGTCACGGACAAGTATGAGCAGGGTCCGCAGAGAAACCTCACACCCAAGGATCTCCGGTTTTTCCGGGCGTATCAATACGATACCGACAAGAACAGGCTTGACGGCATCGTCGACTGGGCCGGAATCCCGAACGATTGTCTGTCCAGTCAGAGCGCCCAGGCGATATTGCTGACCATCACTGCGAACAAGATACTCGGCCGTGAGACCAAGGAAGGGTACTGGAGCGCGGAAGAGCTCTGGGCCGGAGGTCATTACCTGAAGGTCATGGATGCGCAGGACGAGAAGACATGCGTAGCGTGCGGCTACAAAGATGGATTCTTCAGCAGGTGAGGTGACCGTTCGAACCCGTGCTCATGTCCCGGTATCCATTGAGGGGTGAGGTTGCGGTGAGATGCAGATCATGAGAGAATCGCCGTGAGATGAAGACCCTCGCAATCTATGCGGCCGGCTGGATCGGCCTTGCGATCATTGCGATCTTGAACGGGACGGTACGGCAGAAGGTCTATGGGCCTTTCATGAGCGAGCTTTCGGCCCACCAGCTGTCGACCGTTGTCGGGCTCTTCCTGTTCGGTGTCTACATCTGGATTCTGACGGGATTCCGGCAGATCCGGTCCACGAGACAGGCAATAACCATAGGCGGCATGTGGCTCATCATGACCGTCACCTTCGAGTTCCTCTTCGGTCACTACGTGATGGGACATCCCTGGAACAGGCTCCTTCACGACTACAACCTTCTCCGGGGCAGGCTCTGGTCGCTGGTACTCGTCTGGACTGCCGTCGCCCCCTGGCTGTTCCACCGGATCCGATCCTGAAGCCGAGGATCGAGAAGAAATCACGCAAGGCTTTTCTCTCCATCCCTACCATGTATTCCGGATGAGGCAGGAATCTCATGCCAATCGCACGCCCGAGATCCCGAGCAAGAACCTCGGCAAGCCGGGAACGGCGGTGATCGATCAAATAAAGCGAAATAAAACATAGATTTACATGGTAACTGCAATCCGATATCATGCCTATGTCATTTCATGACAGGAAGCAGGGGCAGACGATATCCTTCAAGCGGGCGGTGACGGCAGTGAAAAAAAACGCTGACCTTCGAGCTTGCGAAAGAAAACGCAAGGCTGGCAGAGGAAATAGCGGTTCGTGCACAGACCGGAGGGAACCTGAAGAAGTCCATGGCAGAGACCGGAGACCTCGACCGCAATGCGCCCTTGAAGGCCGAGAACGGTTTGCATTTCTGGAAGTTAACCGGTAATAGCCGTGTGAGGAGATAGTGTTGAAAAATCGTCCGAGAGGGATACGATGCACGTCGATGACCTGATCAGGAAGGTCCATGAGACGGATTCGCTCACCAGGGAGGAATTGGTCTTGATGTTGAGCTGTCCTCCCGACTCACCCGAGGCGTACCGGATCATGGCTGCTGCCAACATGATCTCGAAAGACCTCACGGGGAACAAGGCCGAGGTCCATGCCCAGTTCGCCCTGAACCTTGCGCCGTGCCCGGCCAACTGTGCGTTCTGCTCATTCGCCAAGATGCATGGGATCTTCACGCAGGAGCTTCGGATCACGGCAGAAGACGCAGTTTCCCAGGCGAAGCGATTCGAGGCCGAGGGGGCCAACGCCGTCTTCGTGATGACCACGGCGGCCTATCCCTTCGAGCTGTTTCTCGACATGTCTTCCGAGATACGCCGGAACCTGGACGCAAAGACCCTTCTCATCGCCAACGTGGGCGACCAGTCATTGAAGAACGCCATCAGGTTGAAAGAAGCCGGTTACACGGGCGTCTATCATGCACTCAGGCTGCGGGAAGGGACAGACACCACGCTCTCGCCGGAGGGCCGCAGACAGAGTATCCGGAACTTTCAGGAAGCGGGTCTGGGCGTCGGCACCTGCATCGAGCCCGTGGGGCCGGAGCACACGAACGAGGAGATCGCCGAGCTGATACAGTTCACCAGCTCCATAACCCCCTCTTACAGCGGTGCTGCCCGGCGCATCACCATCCCCGGGTCTGAAATCGCAAAGCGCGGCATGATAAGCGAGCTGCGCATGGCGCAGGTCGTCGCGGTCACGAGGCTCGGCGTCACCCGCAAGGTCTTGGGCAACTGTACGCACGAACCCTGTACGCTCGGCGCAATTGCCGGGGCGAACCTGTTCTGGGCGGAGTCGGGGGCGAACCCGAGAGACACCAGGGAAAGGACCGAAGAGGGGCGGGGAGAGAGCGTTTCGAGCTGCCGGGCGCTCTTCAGAGAAAGCGGATGGGATGTCTGGGAAGGGCCGTCCCGTTATTACACCGGCCAGGGGTGATGCCACCGTCCGACCGGTTCTCAGGATTTTTTCTCCTCTGCGTCCTTATACGCGTAGCGTGCTGATGATGGCTATGGTGAATGCGACAAGGTCCTGAGGCGTGCGGGAGGTGATGAGGTTTTCCGATATCACGACCTCTTTGTCGACCCACTGGGCGCCGGCATTGACGAGGTCGTCCCTGATGGAGAAGAAGGAGGTCACGGTCCTGCCCTTGAGGTTGCAGGCGCTGGCCATGATCCAGGGGCCGTGGCAGATGGCGGCGATGAGCTTGGCCTGTGCGTCCATCTCGCGGACGAAGTCGATGGTGGCCCTGCATCTTCTCATCATGTCCGGGGAGTATCCTCCCGGGATCACCACCCCGTCGTAATCCGCGGCTTTGACCTGCGACGACGCAAAATCGCTGAGCGCCGGGTAGCCGTGCTTGCCGGTATATTCCACCCCTTTTTCCGATCCCACCAGGTCGACCTGAAACCTGGCCTCTTTCAGCCTCAGCAAGGGGTAGTGCAGTTCCAGGTCTTCATAATGGTCTTCCACCAGAAGTGCGATCCTTTTCACGCGACTCTCCTTTGTGTTCCACACCTTAAAGAATCCGGCCAGGTTTTGCTACCTCTTTTCCTCGATGAGCTCGCTGCGGCAGCAAAAATGACGCATGCCAGGGGAACGTGAGGGCCGGGGAAGGGGGCCGCCGCGTCGCCCTTCAAGGGAAGCCGTTTTCGTGACCGCCACCCGTGGAGAGTCATGAAAGGTTTGTGCTCACCCATCCCGGGGCAGCAGGAATGTCATGCCGGGGGCACGTCCACCTCATCCAGGTAGGATATCGCGGGCTGTCCCATGACTCCTGCATGGTGCATGGCCTCGCGCACATCATCCGATTTCATGAACTTCAGGGCATTTTCCCGGGTGTCCCACTGCAGGAGGATGAAGACTTCGGTGGGATCGTCGTAATTCCTGAAAACCTTACCCCCCTTCGAGCCTGATGACTTGCGCATTTTGCCATGCTCGTCGAAGAAGGGTTTCCATGTCTTGTAGTCCTTGACCTTGTGCCTGATGAGGACGTACGGCATACCCTGCCACCTCCTTTGTCTCATCCCGCTCCCTTGGAGGCACTCCAGGCCGTACCTCCGGAAGGAGAGGGCGGATACGGACCTATTAATAAGACCGAAGCACTCGAAGAGAAGAGGGGGGGCAAGGTTCACAGGTCATGAGAAGGGCATGATTGCCCTGCCTTCATACCCCCTCGCCAGCCGGGAGGGCTTTAAGGCCGACGACCCTGCTTCGCGAGCACAGGGCCCTCTGCCCTCCTGGTCGATGGACAGTTCTCCTCGGGAGGGCATAGCGCTGTATTCATTTCTCGTCATATCCTGCCACCGATCATGGCAGAATGAAGCTGACCGGCTATTTGTTCTTTTTCTTTTCCAGCTTTGCCTGCTTCTTCTCTTTCGCTGTTTTCTGGGGTTTTTTCTTCTCGTCTTTCTTGACTATTTCGGATTTTGACATACTCTCTTCCTCCTCTCGTAACAGTACGGTTTTACGATAGTATCATCTGCAGCCACGCAATGACAACAGTGATCTTCCCCCTTGGATATAGACTGTATCGAGCGGCCGGTAAACAAGCTTGTTGAACCAGGCAACTCTCCGGCGGGCGGGATACGGAAAACAGCATCTTGAAATTTCTTGCACGGAAAAGTATTTGCGTTACTATTTCACTATGGTTCCAGACAGGAGGACACAATGAAACGATATCCTTGGTACATCTCAATCGGCATGATTATTATTATGCTGTCCGTCGGCGCCTGCACCAAAGAGGACGTGACCAACGTGAGCTCCGGGATCACGCAGGTGACCAAGGCCCCGTCCGAGAAGACGACTATAAACGAGAAGGACTTCCGCAACGTCATCATCAACGTGGCCAGGCAGAACATCCCTGCCGTGGTGCACATTGAGGTGACCCAGCGACAGGATGTCGTGAACCCGCTGTCGTCATTCGAGAGCGACCCGTTCTTCCGCCGGTTCTTCAATTTTCCCCAGGAACCCAGGAAGTTCAAGAGGGAGATGAGGGGGATCGGAACCGGCATGATCATCAACAGAGACGGCTACATCCTTACCAATAATCACGTAGTGGCCGGCGCAACCCAGATACAGGTCATCCTCTCCAGCGAGAGCCAGTACGTGGCAAAGATAGTAGGCACCGACCCGAAGACTGACCTGGCCGTGATCAAGGTGTCTGCAAAGGAAAAGCTTCCCTTTGTTACCTTCGGGGATTCGGACAGGGTCCAGGTGGGTGAATGGGTGGTCGCCATCGGCCAGCCGAGAGGCCTCGACCAGACCGTTACCCAGGGCATCATAAGTGCCAAGCACAGGCAGGGGATAACCGACCCGAGCACATACCAGGACTTTCTCCAGACCGATGCGGCGATAAACCCCGGAAACAGCGGCGGGCCACTGCTCAACCTCGACGGCCAGGTCATCGGGGTGAACTCCATCATTGCCTCGCAGTCGGGCGGCTCCGAGGGGATCGGGTTCGCAATACCGAGCAACATGGCCATTCACATAGCGAAGGCCTTGATGAGCACCGGCAGGATCCAGCGCGGATGGCTCGGGATCACGCTCCAGGATATCACCTTCGAAAGGCGCAAGGCCCTCGGGCTCGATATGTCAAAAGGGGCCTACGTGGTTGATGTGGTAACGGGTGGGCCTGCGTTTCGTGCCGGCATCAAGGCGGGGGACGTGATCGTCACCTTCGATGGAAAGGATGTTGCGGATACCGGTGAGTTGAGGAACCTGGTGGCCACCACACCCATCGGCAAGGAGGTGACGCTCGGCATAGTGCGTGGGGGCAAGAAGCTCTCCATTGTCTCAAAGGTCGGGAATCTCGAGGACTCGGCAAAGATGATGGCCGTTTCTCTGAGAGACAAGCTGGGTGTGGATGTGAGGCCTCTCAACGACAATGAAGTGAGCAGGTACGGCATCGAGCAGGACCAGGGTGTCGCCATCAGCAGGCTCGAGCCCAAGGGGCCCATGGCAAAGGCTGGGTTCGAGATCGACGACCTCATCCTCAGGGTGAACGACCAGCCGGTCGACAGTCCGGAGAGGTTCTCGACCATTGTGGGCACGCTGAAATCAGGCCAGTCCGTCAACCTGTTCATCGTCGATCATCGAAGCGGCAGGACCGGGAATATTCAGGTGGCGGTGCGGTAAGGATCGCAAGAAAGCCGGGCACTCTGGCGGGTCAGTTGCTCTCGGATGAAGCAGCATCCTCGCCCTGGGTTGCCACGGCCTTTGCCTGGGCGACCACTGACTTGCCCTGGTTGTCTGCAGGGTCGAACCGGTCCAGGAGGACCCGAAAGGTACCCATGGTATGGCTTGCCTCGATCTTGAGCACATCCTTGAGTTCGTCTGCCGAGACATAGATCTTCATGCTGGCCGGCTTCTTCTTCGATGCTTGGGCTTGTTTTATGGGGTCCAGGTTCGCAACCCTCGGCACGATCACCCATGCGTCCCTTTTCTCGCCGGCGATCTCCACGGTCACCCGGCTGTCGCATCTGAGGCGCAGCTCGTACTGGTTTTTCCCCGTGTACACGGCGAAGACCTTCTCCACTCCGGGTTTCCAGTCGAGCGCCCGCACGAGGTATGACGCGGAGAAAGGATCCAGGGTGAACCTTTCCGGCTGAACCTGCCTCACATCGTATTTCGCCTGACCACCGTGCTTGGTTTTCTTTTCCGTGGCCTTGATGGTCCCATTCTCCTGGAAGCTGATGGTCGTGATCTTTTCGGTCGACTTCACTTCCTGCTGCATCTTGGATTTCACCGGGGAAAGGGGGTCGGTTTCCATCAGGGAATCGCCCTGGTATCGCATGCTGTACACGCGGTCCACCATGCCGATTGTCTGGGCTTGAACATGGACCTTGTACAGATCATTCTCACGGTCGATCGAGATGCATGCCGTTCCTACATTCACGCTGTTGAAATCGATCTTGTAGTAATACGCTCCGGATCGCGGCTTGAACCCCGGTTCGACCGGAAGGGGGCGACCGAGCGCCGGAATGTCCGAGCCGTAGAGGCTTTCCGGCTTTGCCGAAGCACCAAGGGCGATAAGCAGGATCCAGGCGATCAGTATGGGCGTTCCGAAGAATGTGAAACGCAGATCATTCGTTCTTTTCATGATCCATCTCCCTCCCAGCCTCGATCGTTCTCCTGTCCGGATCGTGAGAGTGGAAGCATGGGAGATGTTGCAATCATTGTACCACGTATGAACTTTCAGGGTTTCGAATGGTAAAACGCAAGCAGGCAAGGGCAGTTGCCGTGATCACGGGCAGTGGTGCCATGGTGAAGTTCATCACCGACTGTTGCAGGGAACACACAGCACCAGGGGTGAGATGGCGAAGCTTGACGCATGCATGAAGTGTCTTCTCCTTGAACCTGTCGAGCCCTCCATCAGGGGTGTTGACCTCAGGCCCTGTCTCCTATAGTATCGCTGCCGGGCTGGGGACTGGACGGAAGACTGCACCATGGAAACCGTATTGAATAGGCCTCTCGTGCACCTGATCATGGGACTGCCTGCTTTTTTCATCGCATTCATGGCCACGGCGGTGAACGTTGCCCTTCCCATGATCGGGACAGACCTTGCCATGAACGCCCTTATGCTGAGCTGGGTCCCCTCCGCATACCTGCTCGGCACCGCGATGTTTCTGCTGCCCATAGGCCGCGTATCCGACATCCACGGCAGGAAGAAAACCTTTATCATCGGACTCGGCCTGTTCACCTTGACGACCCTGCTTATCGTCTTTGCCCCCTCAGCTGTGGCCTTCATACTCCTGCGCCTGATCCAGGGGGTCGGCGCAGCCCTGATCGTGGGACCGGCAATGGCCATCATCACCTCCATATTTCCGCCCGAGGAGAGGGGCCGGGCACTGGGGATCAACCTTTCCGCGGTTTACCTGGGCGTAATGCTGGGGCCCTTTCTCGGTGGTGTGATCACCCAGCACCTGGGATGGAGGAGCCTGTTCCTGTGTGCGGTGCCCGTCGGGGTTTTCGTTGTCTACCTGGTCCTCACGAGGCTCGAGGGCGAGTGGGCCGATGCCCGGGGGGAGCGTTTCGATCATGTCGGATCGACCCTGTACGCGCTCATCCTGGTGGCGTTCATGTGGGGGCTCTCCATGGTTCCCTCCTGGTGGGGCGTGCTCCTTGTCGGAGCGTCCCTTGCCGGGATGATCGCGTTCGTGAAGTGGGAGCAGAAGGTGGAGCACCCCATATTCGACATCCGGCTGTTTCGAAAGAACAGGGTCTTCGTGTACTCGAACCTCACCGCCATGATACAATACAGCGCCACCTTTGCGCTCGTGTTTCTCCTGAGCCTCTACCTCCAGTACGTCAAGGGGTTCAGTCCCCAGACTGCCGGACTGATCCTCATGGCACAGCCGATCATCATGGTGCTGCTCACCCCGTCGGCAGGGCGTCTCTCCGACCGGATAGAACCGCGTCTGCTCGTCTCTGCGGGCATGGGGCTCACCTCGCTGGGTTTGTTCATGCTCATATTCCTGCACGAGGATACGAGGGTATTCACCATCGTGGCAGCCCTTGTCATGATCGGAACGGGGATTGCGCTGTTTTCATCCCCCAACAGCAATGCCATCATGAGTTCGGTAGCCAAGAAGCACTACGGGGTGGCCGCCGGGATCCTCTCCACCATGAGGCTTACCGGCCAGATGATCAGCATGGCCGCCATCATGCTGCTGTTCTCTCTCAACATGGGGGCCGAACAGATTGCTCCGCACACCTACCCGGCCTTCATGAAGAGCGTGCACTCGGCGCTCATCATCTTCTGTGTCCTGTCCATCTCCGGGATCTTCATGTCCCTTGCCCGGGGGAACATGCACACGGAAAGAACCCCGGCCCCGCGGGGAGTGCAGGGGGACATGGAAGCCTAGCAGGGTCGGCATTTCCGGGTGTGGCTCCGAAGCGAGGGCGAGAAAGGGGAGCCGTTCACCCCTGTGGGATGAACGGGGGGAGACTATCTGCTTACCGGAAGGACATTCGAGCCTTCTTCCCGGGGCTCTGCCAGGTGCACATAGATCCGGTTCCGGCCTGTTTCCTTGGCCTTGTACAGGGCCTCGTCGGCAGCAGATACCAGTTCGTTGAGATGATTTTCCTGCCCCGGGCTTATCACGGCAACCCCTACGGACACCGTGACATAGTGCGCCACCGTGCTTTTCCTGTGTTCGATGAACAGGGCACCCACTTCCTGGCGTATCAGTTCCGCAATCTTCATGGCCCCTCTGAGCGGGGTATTGGGGAGGATCACGGAAAACTCCTCTCCACCGTACCTGGCCACCAGGTCCGACGGCCGGTGGATGACGCCGCTTATCGCCCTGGCAATGCTTCTGAGGCATTGATCACCACGCTGGTGTCCGTAGATATCGTTGTAGAGCTTGAAGAAATCCACATCCACCATGAGCATGGCCATGGGGGTGTCCTCTCTCTGGGCCTTTCTCCATTCCTGATAGATGAAGATGTCGAAGTGGCGCCTGTTCGCCACGCCTGTGAGTGCGTCGATGAGTGCGAGCTGAGACATATCGTAGCGCATGTCGAGAGACCACATGAGGATCCGGTGCATTCTCCGCGTACTGATGGATAAGGCTGCAAAGAGAAAGATCAGGGTGAATGCGAACGTTCCATAGAAGAATGATCCCATGGCGAAAAATCGGAAGATGAGAGGACCCATCACGATGATCGCATACAGGACGTGAAGCCTTCTGAAGGGGGCCTGGCTGTGGCCTGCGCCATGAACGAGACCTGCCAGGATGGCGACCAGGTACACCTGAAGATCGAAGGAGCCGGTATGAAAGAAAAACAGGGAGGTGCTGCTCCATACGAGTGCGGAGAGCACGGTGCCCGCGAAATAGAGTCGCATCCAGTATCGAGACGGGAACTTATCTGCGTGCTTTGCATAGAGCTGCGCAAGGGAAACTCGCAGGAGGCATGCCATCAGAAGGCACGCGACCCAGATGAGCAGCCGGGCCACGTCGAACATGGGTTTGAGCAGGAAGCACAGTACCATGCCTAGGGCCATGTTCGTCATCAAAGAGCTGGTAGGGTCGTTCAACACATACCGGATGCGCTCCGCCAGCAGGAATTCTCTTCGTTCCCGGTTTTCCGGAGCATCGTCGGAAACGGGTGGCCTGCCTTCGATGATACGGTTCAGATGGGTGATGAGCGTTCTCATTGTCTGGACAAGGTATCGGTAGTCAGGTGAAAATTGTTGAATCCGTGAAAGGCGTCCAGGCAGAAGGCTGGAAGCCACCCTAGCGTTACATTCCCCGATTTCGACTTGCACTTCACAAGGATAAGGTGCTATTTCCCGGTCATGGAAAAATCGTCTCAAGACCATCATCGTCCGCAGGCATCTTCCGCACGCTGGATCGATTCCGGGTGCACCCCGCCCTGATACCGGGATTTCTATCACTCTAAAGAGAAATTCTCCCGTCCCCCGGGTTCCATGATCCTCTGAGGGGACTTGAGGGGTGGGGTTGCCTGCAACCCCTGGACGAATGAGGTTCAGCCCGATGAACAGGCGCAACGAGAAAGGCGGTTCCACAACATGAGCATGAACAATGAAATAGCCAGGCGAAGGACCCTGGCGATCGTCTCGCACCCGGATGCGGGGAAAACGACCCTCACGGAGAAGCTGCTGCTCTATGGGGGGGCCGTGCACCTGGCAGGGTCGGTCACTGCCCGGAAGAATCAGCGCGCCACCACCTCGGACTGGATGGAGCTCGAGCGCAAGCGGGGCATTTCCATCAGCTCCACCGTTCTGAGCTTCGATTATCGCGGCTCCCTGATCAACCTGCTGGACACGCCGGGCCACAAGGATTTTTCCGAAGACACCTACCGGGTGCTGACGGCCGTGGACGCGGCAATCATGGTTATCGATGCCGGGAAGGGGATCGAGAATCAGACACGGAAACTCTTCGAGGTGTGCCGGCTTCGCGGGATACCGATCTTCACCTTCATCAACAAGATGGACAGGCCCTCCCGCGAGCCATTGGCGCTGCTGGATGAGCTGGAGAGCGTCCTGGGCATCGGCGCCTACCCGATGAACTGGCCCCTGGGTACCGGGTTTCAGTTCAAGGGGGTCTGGGATCGCCGGACTTTTCTTGCCCACTTCTACGAACGCACCCCGGGAGGCTTGTACCGTGCACCGGTCTCCACCTGCGGCCTGTCCGACCCGGTTGTCCGAAATCATCTGGACGAGGCGAGCTACCATGCCGTGTGCGAAGAGGTGGAGATGCTCGATGGGGCGGGTTCGGATTACAACCGTGCCGATGTCCTTGCCGGGAAAACGACCCCGGTGTTCTTCGGAAGCGCCCTGAACAACTTCGGCGTGCAGCTGATGCTCGACGGGTTCATCGAGCAGTCAGCCCCGCCCATGCCCCGCATCAGCCGCGGCGTCCCGGTGGCGCCCGACAGCCCGATGTTCTCCGGGTTCGTGTTCAAGATCCAGGCGAACATGGACCCGCACCACCGCGACCGCATCGTGTTCATCCGCGTGGTCTCGGGCCGGTTCTCACGCGACATGATGGTGACGCACGTACCCACCGGAAAGAAGTTCCGGCTCTCCAACTCCAACAAGATCTTCGGACGCGACCGGGAAACGGTGGACGAGGCGTATCCGGGCGACGTGGTGGGCATAGCCGGGGCCAAGTTCCTGGCCATCGGGGATACGCTCAGTGAAGACCCGGACGTGCTCTTCGACGAAATCCCGCATTTCCCGCCCGAGTGTTTCGCCTTTCTCCACAACGAGGTCCCTTCCAACCACAAGCGTTTCCGCGACGGGCTGAACCAGCTGCTGGCAGAAGGCGTGGTCCATGCCTTCGAGCTGCCCGACGCGGCACAGCGCATCCCGCTGCTGGCGGCCGTCGGCCCCCTGCAGTTCGAGATCGTACAGTATCGCCTGGAGACTGAGTACGGCGCACCGTCCCGCCTCGAGGGTGCTTCGTGGACCATGGCCAGGTGGCTCAAGCCTGAAGGCACTGCGACCGACAAGCTCGTGCTTCCCACCGGGGTCAAGGTCGCCAGGGACAGATCCGGCCAGACCGTGCTGCTGTTCCCGAACGACTGGCACATGAGATATGTGCTGGAGTACAACAAGGCCGTGGAGCTCAGCGAGTACCCTGCTTCGGTCTTCTCAGAGAAAGAACAGAGGGTTGCCTGAGGGGGTCGTTCCCCGGCGAAGAACCGGTGAGCCGACCTGCACGGAGGGGAGGAGGGCGACAGGGACACCCCCTGTATCGCCCCGCTCTTTTAGGGATGTTCAGGTACTCCCCATCACTCCTTGTACATTTCATCGATGAAGTCCGCGTACCTCTCCTTGATCACGTTTCTGCGGAGCTTCTGCGTGGGGGTGATCTCCCGGGCCTCCTGGGAGAACTCGTTGGCGAGCAGGGTGAACTTTTTGATCTTTTCCACCTGCCCCAGCGACTCGGTCAGCTGATCGATGCGCCTGCGGTAAAAAGAGAGGATCTCGGGCCTGCCGATGAGCTCTTCACGTGAGGTGTGACGTATCCCCTGCTCGCGTGCATACTTCTCCAGCTGATCGAAGCTCGGAACGATGAGCGCGGAGACATACTGCCTCCCGTTCCCGATGACGGAAGACTGCTCGATGTAGAAGTCTTCGTTGAGCAGGGTCTCGATCTTCTGGGGTGCGATGTATTTGCCGCCCGAGGTCTTGAAGAGATCCTTTATTCTGTCGGTGATCGTGACATACCCCTCGCCGTCTATGGTGCCCACGTCGCCGGTCCTGAACCACCCGTCAGGGGTGAAGACCTCGCGGGTGGCCTCGGGCTTCTTGTAGTAGCCCAGCATCACGCTCGGGCCACGTGCCTGGATCTCGCCCTCGTCGGAGATCCTCACCTCGACCATGGGCAGCACCGGGCCGCTCGTACCGAACTTGTTGTGCTTCTCGTTGGCGATGCAGATGGGGAAACACTCGGTCAGCCCGTATCCCAGGAGCAGGAGGACCCCGGCCTTGAAGAAGAACTCCGCGATCTCGGCGGAAAAGGCTGCACCGCCGACATTGTAGAACTTTGTCCGGCCTCCGAAAAGGGCCTTGATCTTCTGCAGCACCAGCTTGTCGGCAAGGGCATACTGAATCTGCAGGAGCGCTGGGATGTCCTGTCCGTCACGCTTCCTGACCGCGACCTTTCCGCCGGTTTCGACGGCCCAGCCGAAGAGTTTTTTCTTCAGAGGCGGGGCCTTGTGAAGCCCTTCCATCACGGTCGCATAGACCTTTTCCCACATCCTCGGCACGCTGCACATGTACATGGGACGGGATTCCCGCAGGAATTCCAGGATGGCCTTCGTGTCGTGGCAGTAGTGATTTTCTCCGCTCCGCAGGAAGATGAAGTATGTCCATGCACGCTCGAACACGTGGGACAGAGGCAGAAATGCCAGGTTGACGTCATCCACGCCCAGGGTCAGGTGACCCTCCGGGTCGAACATCATGGCAAGGATGTTCCTGTGGGTCAGCATCACCCCCTTGGGCTCCCCCGTGGTGCCGGAGGTGTAGATGAGGGTGGCCAGGTCATCGGACCCGACTCTTGCGAGCCTCTCCTCCAGCTCCTTATCCCTGCCCGATGAGCGTCCCAGGTCAAGGAAATCGTGGAAGTACATGACGTTCGGGTCGTCGTGCAGGGATACGGTCCTGTCGATGACAATGATCTTTTCCAGCGGCCCGGACGTCTGGAGGATGGCAACGGCCTTGTCGTGCTGGTCCTGGTTTCCCACAATGAGTATCCGCACCTCGGCATCTCTGATGATGTATTCGGCTTCCTGCCGGGAGTCTGTCCCGTAGATAGGCACCGAAACGGCCCTGATGCTCAGAGCTGCAAGATCAGCCACAGACCACTCCACGAGGTTGTGGGAAAAGATACCCACCATTTCCATTTCTTTTACCCCGAAGGCGAGCAGTGCTTTCGAGGAGGCGTCGATCTGCTCGCCGAAGTCCGCCCACGTGTAGGAGATCCATGACCCATAGGGCTTCTGCTTCACGGCGATCTTCGTGTCCTTCCATCTCTTCACCCGGCTTCTCACCATGAGTGCAAGCTGCTTCTCCGTACGGAGGAACTCTTCGAATTCCTTTTCATATTGTCGTATCTGGTTTTTCATGGAAACTCCTCATTC
Source organism: Deltaproteobacteria bacterium (assembly GCA_021372395.1). Taxonomy (GTDB): domain Bacteria; phylum Desulfobacterota; class Desulfomonilia; order UBA1062; family UBA1062; genus MWEI01. Next base: position 19,724 of record JAJFUP010000046.1, on the reverse strand, counting down.
GTTGTGATGGGGAACTTAAAGCGTAGCTGTTATTATAATCCTCTCCGATCAATCAGCAATGAAATACGCAAAAAAACACGTCCGGATGATCTGGTGGCGTCAGCAGGTCTATTTTGACCAACCGTGACTTGATAATGCGTGTTGACAGTTTATTATGATGATTGATATGAGCGTTATAGGGGAAATAGGGGCTGAGACAGCACGGATCCCATCTCGAAATCATTTGATGGTGCGGTTCCGGCGGAGAGGATGCCAAATACAGTGGGGCAACTACACTGTGTGCTTTATCATGTCCTGATTGAGCATTTCCCGGGAAAGAGCGTCAACCTGTCGAAATGTACAAGAGAGGATCTTTCCGCCGTTTTCACGTATCCGAGAGACAGGGGAACGAGAAATTACGTAACAAAAGAAAAAGAAAACAGATTCCTCCAGCGACATCCTGTTATTCAGCACTTCCTGCAGGGCATTGAAACAGCCATGGCCCGAACCGTTGACCCGGTTTCCGCGGGCGATGGTTCGAGACAAAACCATGATGGACCATGCAAGGGCATCGCAGGGTCCTACCTTCTGCATCTTGTGCCGGCCGAATTTCGTGAAGGAAACCTTTCACTTTTTACCAGGAGGCAGTACCGTGAATAAGAACCGGACATCTCGGTTGATGTACAAGGTGATACTGTGCACCCTCGCAGTTACCGGCACCACCTGGCTGCTCTTCGGCGGCATGGCCATGGCCCAGGCAGGTGCGCCGAAGCGCCTGGCGAACGTGCAGCCCGGGGACTGTGCAGCCTGCCATGCCGGCGGCAAGCAGGTCCTTCCGGGGACCCATCCGAACACCAAGGCCATGACGCTGCAGCAGTGCCTCATGTGCCACAAGAACGACAAGACCCCCCTGAAGGACAAGATGCCGTCGAGCCATGCGCACATGCTCTCCGGCATATCGTGCCAGAAGTGCCACGGGGCCGGCGGCGCGGTTTCCAAGGTCGGCATGAAGACCTGCACCGCGTGCCACGGCATCGAGGGCCTTGCGAAGGCCCCTGCCAAGGGGACGGACAGGCCGAACCCGCACAATTCGCATTATGGGACCGATGTCGACTGCAATACCTGCCATCACCAGCACGCAAAGTCCGAGTTCTTCTGCGCGCAGTGCCATAAATTTTCCAATGTGACACCCTCTCCCATGCTGCCGCTGTCCTTCTCGGAAAAGGAGACGGAAGCAAAGGCGCCGGCAGCCGCCCCTGCTGTATCCGGCGAGGCAGCGCCCGCCACCGCACCTGGAGGGGCCCCCGGCCAGGCCCTGAGCTGCACAACCTGTCATTCCGGGGCTCAGTACCAGAAGTATTTTGCCCAGACCCGGCATGGCAAACTCGGCTGTGCCATTTGTCACAAGGGCATCAAGGACTTCAACAAGCACATGAAGGGGCAGCAGAAGCCCGAGGCAGTATCCTGCCTCACCTGTCATCAGGACATCCAGAAGCAGGGCTTCCACGCCACGGTGAAGAAGATCTCGTGCCTCCAGTGCCACACCGACATCCACCCCAAAGAGGCTGCAGGCGCGAAAAAAGTAATGGCAGCACCCGCAGCGGCCGCCGGAGCGGCCATGGACTGCAGCACGTGTCACTCGGGGCCCAAGTTCAAGCAGCATTTTAGCCAGACACCCCATGGCGCGCTGAGCTGCACCGTCTGTCATCAGGGCATAACGGATTTCACCCGGCACATGCAGAAGAAGGAGAAGCCCCAGCTGGTTTCCTGTGCGGTCTGTCACAAGGACATCGAGAGGCAGTACGCCGGCAGCTTCCACGCGAAGGTGGCAAATATCTCGTGCCTCCAGTGCCACACCGATATCCATCCCGAAAGTGCCGTGTCAGGGAAGAAAGGCAAGGTGGCAGGTGTTCAGACCTGTCTGAGATGCCACAGCGACCAGGACAAGTACCTGAAGAAAGGGCACACGGCCAAGGTCCTTGCCGGGAACGAGGATGCCCCCTCGTGCGCCGACTGCCACGGTGTTCACAATACGCGGGTGTTCGCTGCCACGGCTCAAGGTGTTGCCGAAAAGAGGGCGTACTACACCGGGCTGTGCGTCTCGTGCCACCGGGAGGGTGGAGTGGCAGGGCGCTACGGGATTTTCCCCATGGCAGTGACCTCGTACGGAGAGACGTACCACGGGAAGGTGATGAAGCTGGGGTACCCCGATAGGGTTGCGGGCTGTGCGGACTGCCACACGGGACACAATATCCTGCCTGCAGGTGACCCCGCATCTGTCCTGAACCCTGACCAGCTGGTGAAGACGTGCGGAAAGTGCCACCAGGGCTTCCACAAACGGTTCGTGTCGTATGTGCCGCACCCGGTCCCTGATGACCCGAAACGATTCTTCAGCCTGTACCTTACCAAGATCTTCATGATCGCGCTGCTGGTGGGAGTCTTCGGTTTCTTCTGGCTCCACTCGCTGCTGTGGTGGCGCAAGGTGTATGCGGAAAAGAGCTGCCTGCGCCGTCAAGGCCTTCAGGTCAAGGCTGAACTGCCCGAGGATGCCGGAAGACAGTACGTCCGGAGGTTCGGCGTGAAGGAGCGGATCATGCATGTGTTGCTCATCCTTTCCTTCTTCGGGGTGATCGTGTCCGGTTTCCCGCTGAAATACCCCGAGGCGTGGTGGTCGAAGGTTTTCATCACCCTGTTCGGGAGCGTCAGTGCTGCGGGTGACCTCCACCGCATCAGCGCCGCGCTCATGGGAATACTGTTCCTGTACACCTGCTGGCTCTCGCTCAAGTTCCTGTTCCCGGGCTTCAGGTTCAAGGGATGGGTGGGCAGGCTCTTCGGGCCCGACTCCCTGTTCCCGCGGATCAAGGATTTCCAGGACATGTGGGGCATGTTCAAGTGGTTCTTCAACCGCGGAGAGAAGCCTGAGTTCGACCGGTGGACCTACTGGGAGAAATTCGACTTCATGGCGGTCTTCTGGGGCATGTTCGTCATCGGGCTCTCAGGGCTGGTCATGTGGATCCCCGAGTGGTCGTCGTACATCATGCCGGGTTGGATGATCAACATCGTCCACCTGGCTCACTCCGAGGAGGCGTTCCTGGCCGCGGTGTTCATATTCACGGTCCATTTCTTCAACAACCACCTGGTTCCGGACAAGTTCCCCCTGGAGGCCAACGTCTTCACGGGAAGCTATACCCTGGAGGCACTCAAGAGAGAACGGCCGCTGGAGTACGAACGAATCCTTGAGGAAAACCGTCTCGAAGAGATCAAATGCAAAGGCCCGGGCACCGCAATCCAGCTCTTTGCCGGTGTGTTCGGAATTGCCAGCGTATTGGTGGGCCTCGGTCTGACCGTACTCATCTTCTGGGCGGTGTTTGTGGGCCTTTAAGGCTTGAGGAACAAGGAGTCTGTCAAGAAAGGGGAGTGAGCCGCAACCTTGCTCACTCCCCTCGATTTTTTCAAGATGGCCCCTGCCGATAAGCGGAGGCCCTGGAACAAAAAACCGCCGACCGATGTGTTGCGCACACCGGGCAGCGGTTTCAAGAGTACGTTCGAAATGCAGTAGTTATTTTTTGCCTTTGTTCACGGCGTCCTTCAGGGCTTTGCCCGGTTTGAAGCGGGGGGCCTTGGAGGCTTTGATCTTGATCTTCTGCCTGGTGCGGGGGTTCACGCCTGAGCGGGCCGCTCTCTTCGCCACTTCGAAAGTGCCAAAGCCCACGAGGGTGACCTTGTCGCCCTTCTTGAGCGCACCCTTGATGGCATCGAGGATCGAATCAACGATGACAGCCGATGCGCTCTTTGTCTTGCCCGTCTTTGCCGCAATAACATTCACCAATTCCGTTTTCGTCATAACTACCTCCCCTTATGTTCCGATGCTGCCTCTCCCCTGGCTCCATTCCACGCTCTCGGCGAGAACCGTTTGTGGCAACCGGCTCTGGCGGCCAATCGGTCATTAGTTTCTCCATAAAGTATTCGGAAAAATTTGTCACCAAGATTAATGAGATTTTTATCAAATAATCATTTTTTACAGGTGACTATGGGTTTCCTTTCCACAAGGCAAGTGGTTGACGGCTAGACAGAGAAGGCTAAAATTACCTATGAAAATAAATAATTACATACAAATAAACGCCGATGGTACGCCCGGATTGATCCACGTGACCTCATTGACAGAAACGCGAGGGAAAGATAGAGAAGTGCCATGAATGATGCCTACCTCTCTGTGATTGCGCGGGAACTCGAGACAAAACCTCATCAGGTGAAGGCTGCGGCCGCCCTCCTGGCCGACGGCGCCACGGTTCCCTTCATTGCCCGCTACCGCAAGGAGCTGACCGGATCGCTGGACGAGGTAGCAATAGGGGCCATCAGGGACCGTCTCAGAGAGCTCGAGCTGCTGGATGCCAGAAGGGAGTCGATCATCGGTTCTCTGGATGAGCGAGGGATGCTCACCGATACGCTGCGCGAGGCAGTGGGCGCTGCCCGGACCCTTTCCGAACTGGAAGACATCTATCTGCCATACCGACCAAAGCGCAGGACCAGGGCCATTATTGCCCGTGAAAAAGGTCTGGAGCCGCTGTCCGATCTGATCTTTGCCCAGGAAGACAGAAGAGATCCTCTCCAGGAGGCCGAGCGCTTCATCGACCCGGAAAAAGGCGTCGATGCCGCACAAGACGCCCTGGCCGGTGCCCGTGATATCATTGCAGAACGGGTGGCAGAGGACGCGCAGGTCCGGGCCGCGGTTCGGGGACTGTTCGCCGGAGAGGGCACGATCCGTTCAGAGGTGCATGACGATGCCGGGGAGGGTTCGGCGACCTACCGGGATTACTTCTACTGGGAAGAGCCGGCGTGCAACGCGCCGTCCCACCGCGTACTGGCCATGTTCAGGGGGACCAAGGAGGGTTTTCTCAGCCTGGCCGTACGCCCTCCCGAGGGCAAGGCCCTGGCGCTGGTGGAAAAGCTCGTGTGCAAGGGGCGCAATGCGTGCACCGAGCAGGTTCGACAGGCGTCGGCGGACAGCTGCAAACGGCTCCTCATGCCGTCTCTGGAGAACGAGATCCGGGCCATGCTGAAGGCACGCGCGGACGAAGATGCGATCCTGGTCTTTGCCAGGAACTTGAAAGAACTCCTCATGGCCTCCCCGCTCGGGCGCGCCCGCGTGCTTGCCGTAGACCCCGGCTTCCGCACCGGGTGCAAGGTCGTCTGCCTCGACAGCCAGGGGGCGCTTTTGCACCATGACGTGATCTTCCCCACCCAGTCGCCCGCCAGGGTCCGGGAGGCCGGCGAGATCCTGAGGAACATGGTCGAGCGATTCGTCATCGAGGCCATCGCCATAGGGAACGGGACTGCCGGCCGCGAGACCGAAGGCTTCGTACGCGGGCTCGATCTCAAGATCCCGGTGATCATGGTCAACGAGAGCGGCGCCTCGGTCTACTCCGCTTCCGATATCGCACGCCGGGAGTTCCCTGACCACGACGTGACCGTTCGAGGGGCGGTCTCCATCGGCAGGCGCCTCATGGACCCGCTGGCCGAACTGGTGAAGATCGACCCAAAATCCATCGGCGTGGGGCAGTACCAGCACGACGTGGATCAGACAAGGCTCAGGGACAAGTTGGACGAGGTGGTGGAAAGCTGCGTGAATGCCGTGGGTGTGGAGGTCAACACCGCGAGCACAGAGTTGCTCGCCTATGTTTCAGGGCTCGGGAAAACCCTGGCCGGCAATATCGTCGCCTTTCGCAACGAAAACGGCCCCTTCCGGAGCAGGGGCCAGTTGAAGAAGGTACCCCGCCTCGGGGCCAGGGCCTTCGAACTCTCGGCAGGGTTTCTCCGCATCAGGGACGGCTCGCATCCGCTTGATGCCAGCGCAGTGCATCCTGAACGCTATGGACTCGTGGAGCAGATGGCCGGAAACCTCGGCTGTTCGGTGCCCGACCTGATGAAGGATGCGGGGCTGCGCTCGCGCATCGACCTGAAGCGCTATGAAAGCGAAACCGTCGGCTTGCCCACACTGAAGGACATCCTGGCAGAGCTCGCAAGGCCGGGCAGGGACCCCCGGGAGAGGTTCGAGGCCTTCAGCTTCGCAGAGGGCATCAACACCATCGAGGACCTTACGGTGGGCATGGAACTCCCGGGCATCGTCACGAACGTCACCAACTTCGGGGCCTTCGTGGATGTCGGTGTTCACCAGGATGGACTGGTCCACATAAGCCAGCTTGCCGACCGTTTCGTCAAGGATCCCTCCGAGGTGGTGAAGGTGAACCGGAAGGTGACGGTGAGGGTGCTCGAGGTGGACGTGAAACGCCGGCGCATCTCGCTCACCCTGCGGAAGTCCCAGGAGCCCTGAGCATCCGCCCCATACCGACGGATCAGATCCGGTGGGCACCTGTACGCCGGGCTGACTTTGTGTCTGACCCCATGACCAGATGGCAAGCCGGGATGTCCCGTGCGGGGGAATGAGAAAAACGTCATTTACCGTTGTTTTACACGGAGGTTGCTGGGTTGTGTGGTACGTTCCATCCAAACATCAGGAGATTGGAGTGCTATGCAATATACCGTGTTCGACACCCCCATAGTCAACACCCTCCTCCGCTGGTTCTCCCGGACGTATCTGAAGGTTTTCGGGTGGCGCTGCGAGGGGCGGCTGCCCGATGTCCCCAAGTACGTGATGATCGCAGCACCTCACACCTCAAACTGGGATTTTCCCATCACCATGTTCCTGGCCTTTGCCCTCGGGGTCAAGTGCTACTGGATGGGCAAGCACACCCTGTTCAAACGACCCTTCGGAGGCATCATGCGCTGGCTGGGAGGCATCCCCATCGACCGGACCAGGTCGAGGAACGTAGTGGCGAGCACCATCGATGTCTTTGGCAGGCACGATAAGCTGGTCATCATCGTGCCGCCCGAAGGCACCCGCGGCAAGGTGAGCTACTGGAAAACCGGGTTTTACCGCATCGCCCTGGGTGCCGATGTCCCCATCGTACTGGGGTTCGTCGATTATCGCAGAAAGACCGGCGGCATCGGGCCGGTCCTGATGCCCACCGGGGACATCGAGGCCGACATGCGGGAGATCTGTGTCTTTTACTCTGGCATTGCCGGCAAGTATCCCGAAAAGACGGGATTGGCTGCAATCCCCCCTGAACAGTACGAGGAGGAGTTCCTGAAGACCGGCACATGATACGCTCTGCAGGGTGAGGCATGCCAAGCTGGTTTTTCGTGGCTTGAGCAGGTCTGCAGCGATCAAAAAAAGCTCCCTCCCTAGGGCATGAGGGAAGGAGTCAATGATATGGAGGTTTGATGTAATAAGGATTTACATAGTATGCGATGAAGTCGAAAATGCAATGGGGGTTGAAATAACTAACCGAATATTTACATACCTTTTGCATCACTCCGAGCCCAGCCGGACCACCCGTTCGGTGAGAAGCCGAAAATTCATCAGTGCCCCATCCGAAATCAGACACCGTACCTGACTGATCGCTCAACCCGTTTCTGCCCGGTGGCGTCCTGCGCATGTATGCCGATGGCCCATCGCGGCGCCGTATGCGTCAAGATGGGTTTTCCGGGCAGGGGAAACGTTCCGTTCGAAGGCCCTGTTCCGACGTGAAATTCCTGTTGACAGAGGATATGCAATAGGAGAATGAAAATCTTAACCAACCAGTCGGTTAAAACATACGGTTTCAGTGGAGGCGTACATGCCAGGCGTGCACAGGGAAAGAAGCGCTGAGACAACCGGGCGGATCCTCGAGGCCGCAAAGAATGTCTTCGCCGAGGTCGGTTTCGCGGGTGCACGGGTGGACGAGATCGCCCGGCGGGCAGGCGTGAACAAGGCCGCGCTCTACTACCACATCGGCGACAAGAAGGCCCTCTATGCAGAGGTCATCCATGACGTCGTGGGAACGGCCTCCGTGAATCTGGCCAATGGCATCATGCAGTCACCCTCTCCCCAGGACAAGATGAAAACCTATATCAGCACCCTGGCCGCAACCTTTGACGAGCATCCCCAGATGCCGCGCATCATGATGCGGGAGATTGCATCCGGCGGGCACAACCTGCCGGAGATCTTCTTCAAGGACTTCCTTTCCATCATCTCGACGCTTACTGGTATCATAGAGGAAGGAAGGTCCAAAGGCGTGTTCATGGATACGGTTCCGCTGCTGGTGCATTTCATGGCCATCGGCGCCATTATCATATACAAGTCCATTGCCCCTGTCATGATGGGAGCCCCGGAGATCCCGGGTGTCCTCAAGGACATGGGGTGCGAGGTATCCGGCCCGGTGGCCAATGAAGTGGAGAGGCTCATTCTGAAGGCAATAAGCATATGAAAGAAAGACATGCGCAAGGGGAGGCACGGCCGTGAGAAAGCGGATTTTCATTTTCATATTCTTTGTACTCCTCGTGGGAGTGAGCGCCCTGGTCTACTATGCCCAGCAGAAGGCGAAAAACGACGAGATGTACTACTCGGGCAGCATCGAGGCGACCCAGTCCAACCTCGCTTTCCAGGTATCGGGCCACGTAGCGGAAGTCCTGGCCAGGGAAGGGAAGGCGGTTCTCAAGGGCGATGTGCTTGCACTCCTCGACAGCCGGGAGTTCCAGGCACGGCTCGATCAGGCCCAGGCAAGTCTGGACAAGTCGATAAAGGCAAAAGAACAGCTCGAACAGGTGCTCGCTATCTATACCAGCACCCTTCCGGACGATGTCAGACGTGCCGAGGCCAATGTCTCCATGGCCCGCAACACCATGCTCGATGCCCGGAAAAACGATGAACGGTATGAGCAGCTGTTCAGGCAGGGCGTCATATCCGAGAAGGAGCGGGACACGGTAAAACTCGGTTTCGAGAACGCTCAGGCGAAGATGAATGAAATCGAAGCCATGTATCAGCAGGCAAAGAGCAATTTGAAAAAGATCGACACGACAAAGAAAGACATCGAGGCTGCGCAATCCCAGATCGATCTTGCCCGGGCCACCCTCGATCAGGTCCGGATTCAGCTCGGGTACACAAAGCTCACGGCACCGTACGACGGCATCATCACCAGCAGGAACGTGGAGCCCGGCGAGGTGGTGAGCCCGGGCAGGGAGGTCTTGACGCTCTCGGACCTGTCACGGGTGGATCTGAAGATCTTTGTGGATGAAACCGAGATCGCAAAGGTCAAGCCCGGCCAGAAGGTGGATGTGAAGGTGGACACCTTCAAGGACAAGGTCTATGCGGGCAGCGTCTCCTACATATCCCCCGAGGCGGAGTTCACTCCCAAGATCATCCAGACCACGAAGGAGCGGGTAAAGCTCGTCTACCTGGTCAAGGTCTCTCTCCCGAACCCCTCCTTCGAGCTGAAGTCGGGTATGCCTGCGGATGCCTACCTCAAGTAGCGCCTTTATCAGGGTACAAGCAGCCTCCATGAGCTTCGGACAGACCGAGGCGATCAGGGAGGTGAGCCTGGAGGTGGAGAAAGGGACCATCTTTGGACTTGTGGGGTCCGACGGAGCCGGCAAATCCACCCTGCTCAGGATGATCGCAACCATGATCAAGCCCTTGTCCGGCACCATCACTGTTGGCGGCATCGATGTGACGGCACAGAGGGGAATGGTGAAACCGCTCATCGGATACATGCCGCAGCGCTTCGGGCTCTATGGGGACCTCACCGTGGAAGAGAACATGGATTTCTTCCTGGACATATTCGGTATCAACGGCAACGAGCGTAGACAGAGGAAGGAGAAGTACCTCGGGTTCTCGAACCTGCTCCCCTTCCTCGACCGCCTGGCAGGGAACCTCTCCGGGGGCATGAAGCAGAAGCTGGGTCTTGCCTGCGTGCTGGTCCACGAGCCCGAGGCGCTCATCCTCGACGAGCCCACGAACGGAGTGGACCCGGTCTCCCGCCAGGAGTTCTGGGACATCCTCCTGCAGATGAGAAAAAGCGGCATGACCATCATGGTTTCTACCGCCTACCTCGACGAGGGCGAGATGTGCGACCGGATCGGCATCATGCATAAATCACAGCTTCTCACCGTGGCGACCCCCGGCGAGATACGCTCGCGGTTCGATAGCCTGGAAGATGCCATGATTGCACGCATCCAGGAAGTAGACAAGGAACTCATCCATGACACCTTCAAACGATGATGTGATCTTTGTAAAAGACCTTGAGAAGAGATTCGGGGATTTTGTCGCGGTGAACAAGGTCGGCTTCTCCGTGAAGAAGGGAGAGATCTTCGGCTTTCTCGGCAGCAACGGGAGCGGCAAGTCCACCACCATCCGCATGCTCTGCGGAATCATCACCCCCACCTCTGGCCAGGGATGGGTCGCAGGCCACGACATCGTGACCGAGGCCGAAGAGGTGAAGCACTCCATCGGCTACATGTCGCAGAAGTTTTCGCTCTACGAAGACCTGACGCCCCTCGAGAACATCCGGTTTTACCTCGGGATGTACAGCGTACCGCAGGACAGGTGGGGGGAGCGCATGAAGTGGGTCCTGGAGTTGGCCCGGCTCCAGGAGATGAAGGACAGGCTCACCCGCGACCTCCCGCAGGGGTGGCGGCAGAGACTTGCGCTCGGCTGTGCGCTCCTGCACAAGCCGGATATCCTCTTCCTCGACGAGCCAACCTCCGGGGTCGACCCCCTCACCCGCAGGCACTTCTGGGAATTCATCAGGGAGCTTGCAGGCCAGGGCATCACGGTGTTCGTGACCACACACTACATGGACGAGGCCCTCAACTGCGGCCGCATCGTGATGATCGACCAGGGCTCCATCGTGGCCCAGGGGAGCCCGGAGGAGATCGTTGCCCAGGCATGCCCGGACAAGCCGGGAGCGGGTCTGAACGATGCCTTCATCTCGCTGATGGCCAGGAGGGTTCCATGAGCGCTCACAAGATCATGGCGGTCATGAAGAAGGAGTTCTACCACCTCATCCGGGACCCCCGGAGCCTCATCCTCGCCTTCATCATTCCGCTCTGTCTCATCCTGCTGTTCGGCTACGCCCTGAGCCTCGACGTGAACAATGTGGAGACCGTCGTCGTCGACTACGACCGGACCGATGTGAGCCGCGACTTCATAACCCACCTGGGCGCATCGCCCTATTTCCTGGTGAAGGCCCGTGTCCGTGATGCCGGGGAGGTGGCCTGGTACCTGGACCGCGGAACGGCGGCCGTGGGGATTATCATCCCTCCGGGCTTTGCCCGGGACCTGCACTCGGACCGGGAAACACCCGTGCAGGTGCTCATGGACGGCAGCGACCCCAACTTTTCGAACATCGCGAAGGGGTATGTCACTGCATTCATGGCAGCATACAACCAGAAGCTCCTGCTGGAATTTCTGAACCGGAACGGCCAGGAGGAGATCAAGGTGCCGGTGTTGGGGCGCATCAGGGTCTGGTTCAACGAGGACCTCGAGAGCAGAAAATTCATCATTCCGGGCATTATAGCCGTCATCATCATGATCGCCGGCGCTATCCTCACCTCGCTCGTGATCGCCCGCGAGTACGAGAACGGAACCATGGAGACCATCAAGTCCCTGCCGCTTTCCGCCATCGAGTTGCTCCTGGGAAAGTCCATTCCCTACTTCTTCATATCACTGATCAACGTGCTCGTTTCGGTCCTCCTGGGCCAGGTGCTCTTCGGCGTGGTCATGAAGGCCGGCTTCTGGCTCATGATCCTGGCCTCGTCGCTCTACATCTTCGTGGCACTCGCGCTGGGCCTGCTCATTTCCACGGTCACCAGGTCGCAGCTCGTGGCCAATCAGAGCGCCATCCTGATCACGTACCTGCCGTCGCTCATGCTGTCCAACTTCGTCTTCCCGGTCTCCAACATGCCCGTCGTTCTGCAGGGCCTTTCCTACATCGTGCCAGCCACGTACTACATCGATGTCCTGAGCGGCATCTACCTCAAAGACCTCGGCTTCACCCATCTCTGGCCCGATTTTGTCATCCTGGCCGTCATGTTCGTGGTCCTGGCGATCATAAACGTGGCGATCCTCAAGAAGGAGGGACTATGAGCTGGGTGAGAATCCGGGAGCTTGTGCGCAAGGAATTCATCATCCTCTTCAGGGACAGGAAGAACCGGCCCCTGCTCTTCGTGGCACCCATTCTCCAGATCATCCTGTTCGGGTATGTCGTCAACTACGACATCAGGGATATCAGGGTGGCTGTCATGGATCAGGCACACACGAGCGAGAGCAGGATGCTCATCGACACCATCGAGGGCAACAAGACCTTCCGGATAACGAGCTACCCGGGCGAACAGAGGGAGATGGAGCAACTGCTTCTGAAGAGCAGGGTCGATCTCGGCATAAAGATCGCGCCCGACATGGGGAGCAGGATCCGGAAGGGGGAGACCGCAGACGTCCAGATCCTGGCGGACGGCAGCATGAGCAACGTGGCATCCGTGAGGATCGCCTACACCGTGCTCGTGCTCGACCAGTTCAACAAGAACATGATCCGCGAGCTTTACGGGCAGGGCATGGACTATGGCCGTGTGGATGCCCGGATCAGGGCATGGTACAACCCCAACATGGACAGCCAGCATTTCTTCGTTCCGGCCATTGTGGCCTTCGTGGTCATGCTCATCTCCCTGCTCCTGACCTCCATCGCGGTCATCCGGGAACGGGAGCAGGGTACCATGGAGCAGCTCATCGTCACGCCGCTCAAGCCCATCGAGCTCATCATGGGGAAGACCCTCCCCTACATCGTCATCTCGGTTGTCCAGATGGTGGTGGTCACCGGAATCGCCAAGTTCTGGTTCAGCATCCCCATCGTCGGCAGCGTGGTGCTGCTGTTCTTCGCAACCTGCATCTTTCTCCTGAGCACCCTGGGGGTGGGGCTTTTTATCTCCACGGTCTCGTCCACCCAGCAGCAGGCCATGATGACGACCTTCTTCTTCATCCTGCCTTTCTTCATGCTCTCGGGCTTCGTGTTCCCCATCGACAACATGCCTGTGGTGGTGCAGTGGCTCACCTATCTGAATCCCTTACGGTTCTTCCTGGTGATCATCAGGGGGATCTTCCTCAAGGGCATAGGGCTCCACATCCTCTGGCCCCAATTCCTTGCGCTGGCCGTCCTGGGCGTGGCCCTCTTCGCCGGAGCCATCGGGAGGTTCCACAAGAGAATCGACTGATGCCCGGGAGGATTCACAGCTCCAGCAGCAGCTGACGCGGAAAGTTCGTCAGCACCATGTGACCGTCCCGGGTCACCACCACGGTGTCCTCAACGCGCACGCCCCAGGGGCCGAGGTACAGGCCGCAGTTCCCCACGGCGATGACCGTGTTCTCTTTGAGGGCCTCGGGGGCCTTCTCGCCGTGGAAGAAAGCGTGGCCGGCGGGCAGGGGGGCCTCTTCGAACTCAATGCCTACACCGTGTATCAAAGGGCCGAAGAGGTGCTCGCCATGGCCGGCCATATTGAGCATGCCGCGGAAGGTTTCTTCGATGTCCTTCACGGTTACGCCAGCCTTGATCTTCTCGATGGTTGCCTGCTGGGCATCCAGGTACACCTCGTAGGCCTTCTCCTGCTCCACGGACGAGCTTCCCTCGCACACCGTGCGACAGAGGTCCGCACTGTACGCGTTTACCACAGGGTGGAGGTCTATCATCACCAGGTCGCCGGGGGTGATCTTCCGCTGGGTTGGCAGTCCGTGGGCGATGCCGGTGCGCTCTCCGGCGCTCACGTAGGTCTTCCAGAACCCGTCGGCGCCTTCGAGGCGCATGGCACGCTCCGCCTCCGCCGCCACGGCACTCTCCGTTACACCCGGCTTCACGGCCTTCACCGCGGCAGCCATCCCGGCATCCGCCGCTTTTGCCGCGTGCCGTATGAGATCGATCTCGCAGTCATCCTTGACGATCCGCAGCGCAGACATGAGGGGAGTGCAGTCGGTGGGGGTGACGCCATCGGGCTTTGCATGGGGGTGGGTGAGCATGGTCATCATCGACTGGGTGAGAAAGGAGTATTCGAGCCCCAGGCTTCCCTGCGTGACCCCGAACTCCTTGAAATAGTGAGCAATAGCGTGGATCATGCCCACCTCGTCGTCGAACCCGGCGATGTGGTCGAAGTGGGCGAACCAGCCGGCATCCTCAACATCGGTCCTGGGAACCCCGAGGGCCACCCGGCCGCCCCGGGTGATTATGGCGAATGCGCACAGGCGGCCGTCACCCGTGAGGTAGAACATGTTGGCGGGTTTCGTCAGGAGAAGCGCATCGAGCCCTGCATCCTTCATGAGCGAACAGCATCGATCGAGGCGCTTTTTGAAGGTAGTTCGATCCATGGACAGTCCCTCCCTGAATCATCACACTGTTCCTCAAAGATATTTCCCCGTCGGCACTTGTCAATGGGGCTGGTCTCAAGGTCGGCAAATCAACGAAAAAAGAGGAAATTGAACCTGTTCCCTCACTCCAAACGGGCATGAAGCCCTGATCGGAATGATCAGGGCCATTGTCCAGGTCAGGACCGGACGACCATGACCGGGCATTTCGCGGATCTGACCACCTTGTCAGTGACGCCGCCGATGAGGTGCTTCAGGATCCCCGACTTGCCGTGGGACGGGATGACGATCAGGTCGATGCCTTTTTCCTGCTGCTCCTCCAGAATGACATCGGCCGGCGAGCCCTTCCTGATGTCGTAGTCGATCTCCACCGGCTTCTTCTCCTTCAGGGAGTTCACCTCGTTCCGGAGCTTTTCTTTTGACGCGGTCATGGTGTCATCCTCGATCTTAAGGAACACCTCGTTGCTGAGGCAATAATCTGCCGCGCACTGCTGGATCCCCTCGTCCAAGACATGCAGGAGAACAACCTTGGCGTCATACTTCGATGCGATATCGACGGCTTTCTGCAGAGCCATGTCCGAGTACTGCGAAAAGTCTGTCGGGACCAGGATCTTTTTTACATCGAACATATCCGTTCCCTCCTTTTTTCCATTCGTTCACTCCTTGTTGCGGACTTCCACCAGGAACCTTCTCGCTGTACCCATTCTGATGAATCACCGGGATCATTGGATTCCTCTTCTCCCATCATGCAAAGGAGCGGTCGTTTCCAGGAACTGGTGATTCCGGCATACTTGCCCCGTAATAAAAAGAAGCTATATTTACCGGTAGCCGATCGAAAATCCCTTCACGATCGCATCTTTCGGAAAAGGAAGAGGAGACCCGAGAGGCCGACCGCCCTTCGGGCGATGAGCGGACAGTGATCCCGACGGGGAGAAGACGGAGGAATAGCGTATGGATTTCAGAGAGCTCGTAAAGGTGAGGCGCGCGGTGAGAAACTTCGAGGATAGGGTTGTCCCCATGTCCCTTGTCAAGGATATCATAACCGACAGCTGCGAGGCGCCAAGCGGGAGCAACCGGCAGCCCTGGTCCTTCATCGTCATCACCAACAAAAACGTGATGAAGAGCATCTCGGACGAGAGCAAGAAGAACATCCTCAAGGAGATGGAGCACAATCCATCCACGTCGCTCTCCGGCTATAAGGCGATCCTGAAGGACCCGGGTTTCAATGTCTTCTATAACGCGCCCTGCCTGGTCTATATCGCCGGGCCGAAGGAAGTGCGATCCGTGGCCGTCGACTGCGCGCTCGCGGCTTCCTACTTCATGCTCTCTGCCGCAGACCGCGGACTGGGAACGTGCTGGGTCGACCTCGGTTCGGCCATCACGGACCCGGCCCTGCGCACCGAGATCGGATTGCCGGAAGACCACGTGATTGTCGGTACCATCATCCTCGGCTATCCGGTAGAGATCCCGGAGAAGCCCCCGAGGAACGAGCCGAACATACTCAAGATCGTCCCTTAGGTTCAGCAGGACAGGAATTGCCGCTCAGGATCTCTTGACCCAGGACTTTCTGGCCACCAGGGCGCGCTCATCGGCTGAGAGAAGACAGGAGTTTCGGCACTCGTCGTCGCACCGGCCGTCGCAGGGTTCTACGTGGATGGTCACGGTGGAATGGGGAAGGGCTTTGGATATGAGAAGGGAGATCTCGTCCGTGATGCGGTGAGAGTCATCCACACTCATCTGCGGGTCCACGAGCATGTGAAATTCGATGAACCTGGCACTGCCGGCCTTTCGGGTGCGGAGCTGGTGGAACCCGTGAACCTCCGGCCGCTTGCTTGCGATGAGGTCCTGGATGACCTTTTTCTCCTCGGAAGGCAGGGTGACATCCAGAAGATCCCTTGCAGACGCCACGGTGAGCTCCCATGCAGCATGGATGATGAGCAGGGCAACGGCGAGGGCGGCCATGGGATCGATCCAGCTCAGTGCGACCCCGGGGAACAGCCATCCCCCGACCCATATGAGGGACAGGCCGCCCATGACTCCCGCCGAGGTGTACACATCGGTCCTCAGGTGCCAGGCGTCCGCCTTCAGGGCCACGGAGTCAGTCTTGTTGCCGACGGCAAAAAGTCTCTCTGAGACCAGAATGTTCGCGATGCACGACACCAGCATGACACCGACACCCCATGCCGCGGCTTCAATGGGCCTGGGATTCATGAACCTCTTGACGGCCTCGAAGATGATCCAGCCTGCAGCGAATAGGATCAGAATCGCCTCCACCGTTCCGGAGATGTTCTCGATCTTCCCGTGTCCGAAGGGGTGTTCCCTGTCCGCGGGTTTGCCCGATTTCCTCACCGAGAGGAAGGCGATGATCGCGGCGATGAGATCGACCGCCGAGTGTGCTGCCTCCGAGATGATCGACACGGAGCCGATGAACAGCCCTACCGTGATCTTGAGCAGGATCAGTGCGCTGTTGGAGATGATCGACAGGCGTGCGACCGCCACCTTTTCATTCACTGCATCCATAAGGGCCATCCAGCTTGATATTGTTTTCAATACATAACAGATATGATTGCGGCATTCATCTCTCAAATGATGGAAAAAGGCAAGCGGTGAATGGTGAGGACAGGTTCCTTATCGCCCCGGAGCCTGCCGCCGAAAGCCCTTGAATAATCCCTCCCGTTTTAGTAGGCATGTTCCGGGGGATGGTCTTTCCCCCGGGACACATTCAGATCGAGGAGGAGTTCATGAGAGGTTCCTTGAAAAAGTTTCAGCTCGTCTTGGGAATGGTGCTCGTTGTGGGGGCGGTTGCCGCAGCGTACTACTATCTCGAGTGGGAAAAGCCCAAGATCAGCCTGGATAAGCCTTTTGAGAGCATAGGAAAACAGAGGGACGTCACCATCACGGTCCGTGATGCGAGGAGCGGCATCAGGAAGGTCTCGGTGACTCTCATCCAGGAGGACAAGGAGTACGTCGTGGCATCCGAGGATGTACCAGCAAAGGGTGTTTTCGAGAAGTCCCTGACCGTCAGGATTGCCCCGAGGACTCTCAAACTGAAAGACGGGGAGGCTCTCTTCCAGGTGAAGGCTGTCGACTACTCCCCGCTGAAGAACACGACCAGGCTCGAGGCAAAGGTGGCAATCGATTCCGTACCCCCGCGGGTCGCGCTGCTCACAAGGGCCCACAACATCAATCCGGGCGGGACATGCCTGGCCGTCTACCGGGTATCGAAGGCAGTGGCCCTGAGCGGGGTGCGGTGCGGGGGTGCATTCTTCCCCGGATACCCGGTCCCGGGCCAGAAGCCGTACTATGTCTGCTACTTTGCCATCCCCAGGGATGTGAGCACGGGCACACCCATGGCAGTCGTGGCAAAGGACAAGGCGGGCAACGAGGCGATCGCGGGCATACCTTTCTACATCAGGGCGGTCCGTTCTTTCCGAAAGGACACCGTCACGCTGGGTGATACCTTCGTGCAGCAGAAGGTAGTCGAGTTTCAGGAGTTCGATCCGAGCCTTGCGGACAAGACTTCCGCCGATGCCTTCTCGTACATCAACACCCAGATACGCGCAGCCAACGACAGGAAGATCCGTTCCGTCTGTACCAAGACCGACAGCAGACAGCTCTGGCAGGGGATCTTCGTAAGGATGAGCAATGCGGCACCCAAGGCGCTGTTCGGCGACGAGCGGACGTACATGTATCAGGGCCGCTTCATGGGGAACAGCGTCCACCTGGGGGTGGATCTCGCCTCTACGGCAGGGGCGCCGGTCGAGGCCGCGAACAACGGCACGGTCCTGTATGCGGACAGCCTGGGTATCTACGGAAACTGCGTGATCATCGACCACGGGCAGGGGATCTCCAGCCTCTACGGCCACCTGAGCTCGCTTGCGGTGAAGGAAGGCCAGCAGGTCGCCAAGGCCCAGGTCATCGGCAATTCCGGTGCCACCGGGTTTGCCGGAGGAGATCACCTGCACTTCAGCATTCTGGTGAGCGGCGTCTTCGTGGACCCGAAAGAATGGTGGGACCCCCACTGGCTGCGCGACAACGTGGAGGACAAGATCACCCAGGCCCAAACCCTTTAGCCGTATCCGGGTCCCCCGGTTGTTCCGGGGGACCCTCCCTGTATCAGCCTTTCGTGAAAACCGGCTACTTCTTGAGAGCACCGCTCCGAGTACCGAATCTCCTCGGGGTGGGAGAGGAACGTTGCATGCTCGTGTCCCCCCTCCTGATGCCACCGGAAGACCCTTGACCTGTGCATTTTGGTCATGCCTCACCCCCTGCGGCATGACCAAAATGCACAGGCGGAATGGGAAAAACCCGGAATGATCTCCCTGTCTCGGCCACGTAGGTACGCGAGGATATCGGAGAAGGAGGAGCAGGGAAAGCCGTCCGGCCCTTCTTCTCCTAGCACGTGCTCGTCAGCCCGCAGGTCAGCGTCTGGCCGGCCCTGCTGTTGTCCCGATAGATGGTGAGGCCCTTGCACTTGAGGTCGTGGGCCTGCAGCAGCGTATCCTTCACCTCAGCGGTCCCGACCCGGGAGGCGAAGTTGATGGTCTTGGACACCGCGTTGTCGGTGTGGGCCTGGAAAGCGGCCTGGATCCTCACGTGCTGCTCCGGGGGTATCTCGATAGAGGTAGCGAAAAGGTCCCTGAGCCTCCGGGGTATGCGGGGGTCCGGGGGCAGGGTGCCGGTTTTTCTGAGCACGCTCTCCAGCCCGGGATCGAGGATGCCCTCCTGCTCTGCCATGGACCTGAACAGGGGGTCAATCTCATGGACGCCGATGTCCCCGGGGATGTTTCGCGTGTAGGCGAGGGCATAAAGAGGCTCGATGCCGGAAGAGCAGCCGGCGATGAGGCTCAGGGAGCCGGTGGGGGCAATGGTCGTCACGGTGGCGTTCCTCGCGGGGGGTTCCCCCAGAATCTCGTAGACACTCCCCCGGAAGTTCGGGAAGGGTCCCCTTTCCTGAGCGAGCTCGCGGGACGCGGCCCATGCCTCTTCCCGGATGAATGCCATGAGGCTGCCCGCAAGATCCACGCTCTGCTCGGAGTTGTAGCTGATGCCGAGCAGGATGAGAAAATGCGCAAACCCCATGACCCCGAGCCCGATCTTCCGGTTTGCGCGCGCGAGTGTCTCGATCCGGGGAAGGGGGTAGCGGTTGACCTCGATGACGTCGTCCAGGAACCGCACCGAGAGGTGGACCGTGCGTGCGAGCCTTTCCCAGTCCGTCTCCGGGCCCGAAGCCCCCTGCCTGATCATCCGGGCGAGGTTGATGGACCCCAGGTTGCATGCTTCAAAGGGAAGCAGGGGCTGCTCGCCGCAGGGGTTCGTGCACTCGATGGAGCCTAAAAGCGGAGTGGGGTTGTGCCGGTTGATCTCGTCGAGGAAGAGGATGCCCGGCTCACCGTCCTCCCAGGCACACTGCACCATGAGGTCGAAGATGTCCCGGGCCCGGACGGTCCGCGCCACGATACCGCTCCGGGGGTTGACGAGGGGAACGGAAGGTCTTGATTCACCGCATCCATGAAGGCATCGGTCG
>JAJFUP010000031.1 GCA_021372395.1 Deltaproteobacteria bacterium | reverse complement strand
TACAACAACGCGTTAGGCACGGCTGACAGCTCATGGTACACATTCTACGACGGGGACATCAATCTCTACCCCAAGCTCATCGTGAACAACACCACACTGAACCTGAAGCTCGCGATCCACGACCAGGTCTGGGGCGAGGAGGCATATACTACCACCAGCACCGCCCCCGACGTGTACTACAACCTGTATTCAGCTGAGAAGGATGACAACATCAACATCGAGCTCGCGTGGGTCAGGCACATGTTCACCGAGAACACCATCCTCGACCTGGGCCTCATGGACGGCCAGGCCTGGGGCACCAAGTTCTGCGACTACACCATGCCCCGGTGGCGGGTGAAGTTCATGCAGAAGACCCCGGTGGGCCTCTTCGGCGCCCTGCTCGAAAAGGACGCGGAACAGGGCAGCTTTTATGAGAAAGATGCTGAGAAGGACGACCACGACCACTATGCCATCTTTGCCATCACCAAGGCAGGCAACGTCTTCATAAAGCCCCTGCTCTACTTCGTGAACAACAGTACATTGGTAGGTGATTTAGGAAGCGAAGGAGCGAAGCTTCAGTACTACGCCCTGGAACTGAGCGGGAACCTCGGCATTGTGGATTTCGAGTCGGAGTTGGGATACAAGAAATTCATGTTCAACGGTGTTAGCCCGTTCGAAGAAGATGCCAAGGTATACGGCGCCTACCTCAATGTGTGGAAGGCCATGGACTTCGGCAAGCCCGGCATCACGCTGGCCTACGGGAACTGGGACAAGAACTCCGGCCTATTCGGTAAGGTCGGCGGCGGCTACGGGTTCGACTTCAGGAACGACTTCAAGTCCAACCTCATCCTCGGCGGCAGAGGTTTGAACAATGAGAACGTGATAAGCGCAACTTTGGGAGAGACGAGAGGATTTCTTCCTATAGCGGCCGCTGCAGCCCTTAACCCCGCACTGGCACCACTAGCTGCTGCTGCGCCAGGCACTTATGTAGATGCTGCTAGTAATCAGGCATCCGAAGACCTCACGGGCTTCACCCTCATCAAACCCTACATCTCCGATGTCCAGCTGCCAATCAAGAACCTCACCTGCAGCGCGTCCTTCGGCTACATGATTTCGAACCAGAAGGACACCGTGTGGGAAGATGCCAAGGCCTGGGAGGCTGACCTCGGAGTGGCGTACAAGATCAGCGACAACGTCGTGTACTCCATCGATGCAGGCTACGCAAAGATCTCAGACCTCAAGACATGGACCGTGGCTGTACCGGCAGGAACCTACGGTGCCACGCAACCTAATCTCTA
The DNA here is from genome assembly GCA_021372395.1 of Deltaproteobacteria bacterium. Lineage (GTDB taxonomy): Bacteria > Desulfobacterota > Desulfomonilia > UBA1062 > UBA1062 > MWEI01. The sequence goes on along the minus strand of JAJFUP010000031.1, from coordinate 30,439 downwards.
TTTACCTGCACTCGAAGATATCTCCAACCCGGATCCCATCTTCGTGGTCCAGCACAAGGTCGAGTTCACCTTCTAATCGACTGGATTGCACTGAAGACATGAAAAAGGCCCGCCGAAACGGCGGGCCTTTTTTTATCTGTCTTAAGATTTTCTTCGGAATTTATCAGAGCCGTGTCGCCGCTTCTCCTACTGGTCGATGAACGACCTGAGCTTCTTGGAGCGCACCGGGTGCCTGAGCTTGCGGAGCGCCTTGGCCTCGATCTGGCGGATGCGCTCGCGGGTCACCGTGAAGTCCTTGCCCACCTCTTCCAGGGTGTGGTCCGACTTCTCGCCGATGCCGAACCGCATGCGGAGCACCTTCTCCTCGCGCGGGGTCAGCGTGGCGAGCACCCGCCTGGACTGCTCCGAGAGGTTCTTGGCAAGGATCGCCTCCGACGGGGACGGGACCTTCTTGTCCTCGATGAAATCTCCGAGGTGGCTGTCTTCCTCCTCGCCGATGGGCGTCTCCAGGCTGATGGGCTCCTTGGCGATCTTGAGGATCTTGCGCACCTTGTGCTCGGGGTAGTCCATCTTCTCTGCGATCTCTTCGGGTGTCGGCTCCCTTCCGAGATCCTGGACCAGCGCCCTCGAGGTGCGGATGAGCTTGTTGATGGTCTCGATCATGTGCACAGGTATGCGGATCGTCCTGGCCTGGTCGGCGATGGCACGCGTGATGGCCTGACGGATCCACCAGGTGGCGTAGGTGGAAAACTTGTAGCCCCTTCGGTACTCGAACTTCTCCACTGCCTTCATGAGGCCTATGTTCCCCTCCTGGATGAGATCCAGGAACTGCAGACCCCGGTTGACGTACTTTTTTGCGATGCTCACCACGAGCCTCAGGTTTGCCTGGATGAGCTCGGTCTTGGCCGCATTGGTCTTCTGCTCAGCATCCTCCAGGATCCGGACGGCCTTCTTGAGCCCGTGGGCAGTGAGCCCGCCCTCGATCTCGATCTTCTTGACCTCTTTCAGGATAATCCCCAACTCGTCGGCGATGGCAGAGAACTCGTCCCGTTCGACCCGCTGCTCCTGCAGGAAGGCTTCGATCACCTCATCGCAGTCGTCATTGCAGATCTTCAGGGAGATCTCCCTGATCTCGTCGATGCTCTTGCTGAACCGACGCTCGCAGGTCGAAAGGGTTTCCTCCTTTGCCTCGAGCATCCGTTTGAGCTCCTTGAGGCGGCTCCCGAACAGGTCGATCTGCTCCGGCAGGAAGTGGATGTCGTGGATGAGCTTCACGATCTCCCTGCTCTTGCCGGCCATGCTCGTCTTGATCTTTTCCTTCTGGCTGGAGCTCTTTGCATGGAAGAGCTGGTACTTCAGGGTCTTGAGCTCGCCCTGCCTGCACTCGATCTCCCGGATGGTCTCCAGGGTGCGGTTCCTCGCAGGTTCCTCGTCGATGTCGAACATGTCGTCGATGTCGATGACATCCTTGAGGCGGAGTTCGTTGTTCCCGAGGGCATTGCCGATCTGGATCACCTCCTTGACCGTCACCGGTGAATTGATGATGACGTTCAGGATCTGGCGCTGTCCGGCCTCGATCCGCTTGGCGATCTCGGTCTCGTCCTCCCGGGAAAGCAGCGAGACGGACCCCATCTCATGGAGATACATCTTCACCGGGTCGGGGGAGCGCAGCGAGCCGTCGTCGTGAAAATCGAAATCTTCCTCTTCGGGATTGAAGTCGGCCTCGGTGTCGACCAGCTGTATCTCTTTTTCCGAGAAGAGATCCATGACATCATCGAGATCATCGGGGCTTAAGATGTCGTCGGGAAGCCCCTCGTTCACCTCGTCGTACGTGAGGAAGCCCTTGGACTTTCCCGCGGCTATAAGCTTCTGAATCTCTTTGGGATACGCTTTCTTGTCGCTCATCTCCTCTCCATTGCCTCCATGACATAAGAACGCAGATTCAGTTTCTGTCGCTGCTTGTCCTGTTTCAGTCGCTGCATTTCTTCTCTTTTCTGTTTATTCTGAGAAAGCTCGGCTTCGTTCAGCTCGATCTGGATTCTCCTGAGCTCTTCTTCGATCGCTAGTCTCTTAAACTTGTATATCGTATCAATCAAGGCCTTTTTTCTGTCTCCGGGAAATTCTCCCCGGGCCATGATGCGTGAGGCCGCCACGCGCACCTTGTCGGGGCAGGCCTGGTCATCGAAGGAGGCGCTGCCATGCATCATGAGATAATCGTACAGCTGCGTAAGGTCCTTGTCCTGAATCTCCAGGGAAATTTCGAGGTCTCTGATGAGGCCGACGGCCTTTTCATCAGAGATCATGAGCATCACCAGTGTCTGTTCCAGCATAGTTCTCTCGCTGCGTTGCGAAGGATCTCTCCCTTCTTCGGGCTGCGTGCCGGACACTATCCTTCGGGCTATCACCTCGGGGGAAACCCCGATCCTCACCGAGAGTCTCTGCACGATAAGATCGCGGATGACAGGATCGCTCACCCGGGCCACCATGGGCACCAGTTCCCGTATGATCATACTCTGATCTCGGAGTTTTGATGGATCGCGGTGTGAAAACGATTCATCAAAAATGAGGTCCCAGATATCCTGTGCCCTGGTGAGGAGTTCGTTCCACGCCTCGATTCCGGCCCTGGCGATGTCGTCGGGGTCCTTGTCCTGGGGCAGGACCACGATCCTGGGCGTCACATCGCTGGTCAGAAACGGCTCTAAGGCCCGGATCATGGCATTCCTGCCCGCGGTGTCGCCGTCGAAGATCAGCGTGATGTCATCGGTGAACCGCCTCAGCAGGTGGACGTGGTCCTCGCCGAGTGCCGTACCCAGTGTCGCCACGGCTGCGGGAAAGCCGGCGTTGGCGAGGGACACCACGTCCATGTACCCCTCCACCACCACGGCCCCGCCGCTCCGGATGGGGTTCCGCGCGGAGTGGAGGTTGTACAGGACCTTCCTCTTCTCGAAGATCGGGCCTTCCGGGGAGTTGAGGTACTTGGGCTCGCCGGAATCCATGATCCGGCCTCCGAACCCGATGACCTCGCCCGTGAGGTCGATGATGGGGAACATCACGCGGTTGCGGAAACGGTCATAGTACCCGCCTCTGGGCCTGGCAACGATCAGTCCGCATTTCTCTGCAGCCGGCTCCGGTATGCCCTTTTTCCTGAGAAAGTTCGCGAGGCTGTTCCAGGAGTCGGGGGCATAGCCGATGTGAAAGGCATTGATCGTGTCTTTCTTGAGGCCCCGGCCGGCGAGATATTTCTGTGCGGCTTGGCCGTTCACGGAGACCAGCTGCTGCTCGAAGAAGGCCATGGCGGCTTTGTTCGTGTCATAATAGACCTTTTTCTCCGAGACAACGCGTCCCCTGGCAGGCTCCATCGGGATACCCGCCTTTTGAGAAAGCTCTGAAAGCGCTTCTGCGAAGCTCAGCCCCTTCTTCTCCATGAGGAAGGTGATCACGTCCCCCCCCTTGTCGCACCCGAAGCACTTGTAGGTCTGTTTTTCCGGGTCCACGTGGAACGACGGGCTCTTCTCGCTGTGGAAGGGGCACAGTCCCCAGAAGGACCTGCCCTTCTTCTTCAGCTGCACGTATTCCGACACAACGGCCAGGATGTCGCTGCTCGTCTTGACTCTCTCAACCTGGGATCTGTCCATCTATCTCGTCCCGAGCACCACGATGGTCTTGTTTCCCCCGCCCTCGCTCATGGGGCTGTCGGCAAAGGACTTCACGCACGGCAGCTCCTTCAGATATTCCCGGATCGCCTTCTTCAGTCTCCCCGTGCCGGCACCGTGGATGATCTCGAGGCGGTCCTGCCCGGTGAGCATGGCCCTGTCGACGGCCCTCTCCACTATGGGCAGCGCCTCGTCCACCCTCAGGCCCACCACCTTGATGGGCAGCACGGCAGGGGGCATTCTCATGAACCGGACGTTGGACTTCTTCGCGTCGCCGCCCTGGGGCAGTGCAATCACCTCGAGCTGGTCAAGCCCCACCTGCAGGCGTTTTGTCCCGAAGAGCACCTCGGCGCCGTCGGGGAAAAGATCGATGACCTCTCCCTCCTGCTCCGTCCCTTTCAGCTTCACCACCGAACCCTTCCGCACATTGAGCGAGGCTGCCGGTTCCTGTTCCTGAAGCACCTGTTCGAGCTCGCAGGACTCGGGCACCTGCCGTGCCTCCTGCACGATCCTGGTGCTTATCGGTCTTTTCGCAAGCTGCTCAAGGCGTTCCAGCAGTCTTTTATACCTGAGCGCGCTGCTCATCCTTTCTCTTTCCATGTCCTGAAGTGCCTGGTCGGCCTTCTTCCTCAGGGATCTCGCCTCGTCGAGCTCCCGTGCCGCCTGCTGCCTCATGGAAGAGGCCTTCGTGATGTCTTCGATGGCCTGCGCCAGCGTGGTGTTCCCTGTCCGGCCGGCAATGCCCCGGGCATCGTCGATGAGCGATGCCGGGAACTGGATGGACTCGAGGATCTCGAAGGCCCTGCTCTGGCCGATCACCCCGTACTGCAACGCAAAGAGGGGCTTGAGCCCCGTGTCATCGAAGGCGGTGGCCGCATTCTCCACGCCGTCTGCAGAGATGGCGTAGAGCTTCACGAGGTCCGAGTGGGAGGTCACCACGACCTTCGCCCCCTTCCTGCGCAGTCCGTCGATGCAGGCCACGGCGAGCGCCCCTCCCTGGTCATGGTCCGTGCCCGTACCCGGCTCGTCCAGCAGCACGAGGTCGTCCGGACAGGCGCTCTCGTAGATGTTCTTCAGGGTGAGCGCATGGGCAGTGAACGAGGAGAGATCGTGCGTGATGTCCTGGCTCGTGTCCATCTCTACCCACACGTTGCCCACAGGGGCCAGGACGGAATCCGCCCGGGCCGGGATGGCAAGTCCGCTCTTTGCCATGAGGATGAGCAGTCCCAGCGTCTTTAACGCAACGGTCTTGCCCCCGGCATTCGGGCCGGTGATGATCAGGCAGTCTTTCCCTTGCGGGAGGAGGATATCGAGGGGGACCGTGGACGCCCTCCCGAGGCGCTCGAGGAGAATGGGGTGCCGGGCACCCTTCAGGGAGATCTCATCTCCGGATATCATGGGGATGGTTGCATCGAGGTGGATGGCCCACCGGGCGCAGGCGGCCAACAGGTCGAGCCCTGCGTAGATCTCCAGGTCCTCCCGTATCTCGGCTGTGTGCTCAAGGATGAGAGAGGTAAGCTCCCGGAGCACCTTGTGCTCCTCCTCGAGGATCTGGGACTTGATCTGGTTCAGGGCGTTGTTCTCTTCCACAACGGCCAGAGGCTCCACGTAGACCGATCGATTGGTCCGGGAATAATCGTGGGTGATGCCCTTGAGGTGCTGGTGATAATCGTGCCGCACCGGGATCACGTACCTGTCGTTCCTCTTGGTGATGATCTCCTCCATGAGCACGGACTTGGGCTTGAGCCTTTCCAGAATCTGTTCGAGCTTCTCCAGAACAGAGGCGCGGGTGGAGCGGTATCGCGATCTGAGCTCCCGAAGCAGCGGGTTGGCCTTGTCCGAGATCTCACCCGTGGGCAGGAGCATGTAGTGGATTTCGCCTGTTACCTCTTCCAGGGGAACGATCCGTGATGCCCTCTCGGCAAGGAGTCCCCCTGCCCTCGCCAGCTCGGCCTTGAGCCTGCCCATGTCCGTGAGCGTCCTCGCGACCGTGATGATGTCCTGTCCCTCGAGGACCGCCCCTTCCCTGATGGAAAGCAGGACCGAGAGGTCGGTGCCGGCTGCAATGGTGGGGCCCCTCCCGTCCGCGATGAGCGCCATCATCTCTTTGAGCAGGGCAAGGCGGTGCTTCGCCTCGTCCCACGACTCGCAGGGGGCGAGGGCGGACAGAGCGCTCTGGCCCATTTCGGAGGAGACAAAAGGCTGTAAATACTCTTTCAGAGCAGAAAACTCTAACAGATCGTATCCCATGGAGTTCAAAACCAGGCGTTATGCCTGCTGCAGCAGCAGCTGCAGCTCAAAATCTATGAGTTCACTGGAGCAATGAGGTCACGATGGCGCTGACGATCTTCCCGTCTGCCTGACCGGCTACCTTTGCCATGGCGAGTTTCATGACCTTGCCGAATTCCTTCTTGGTGGCGCCGGTCTCGGCTATGACTTCTTTGACAATGGATCGAATCGCCTCTTCATCCATCTCCCTGGGCAGGTATGACTTGAGGGTCTCGAGGTTTTTCTCTTCGTTTGCCACGAGATCCTGCCTGCCGCCGCGGGTGAACTGCTCCAAGGATTCGTTGATCTGCTTGATCTGAGATCGCAGGACCTTGGCGACCTCCTGGTCGTCAAGGTCCTGATTCAGGGCGACTTCTTTGTACTTTATCGCTGAGAGAGCCATGCGGATGCACGAGACCCTGTCACGGTCCTGTGCCTTCATGGCGGCTTCCAAGTCTGCTTTGAGCTTCTCTTTCAGCATCAGTAGTAGGTTCTAACTTTGTTTATTCTCTTCAGGGCCCTTTTCCGAGCTGCGATAGCCTTCCTCTTCTTCTTTACACTCGGCTTCTCGTAGAACTCGCGTTTACGGACCTCGGAGAGAACCCCTGCCTTTTCCACCTGCTTTTTGAAGCGCTTCAGAGCGCCCTCAAATGGCTCGGTTTCTCTTACCTTAATACCGGGCATGCGTTAAGTAAACACCCCCTCTCTGTGTGGATACGTCGTATAAGAAAGAAGATTTATATAGGAACCCCTATACCCTGTCAAGAGCGTATGTAATGACGTTTTGAAACCGGGCAAAGACGATGCAGGTGCTTCGTTCCGGTCACCTATGAAGCGTCCTCGCGTACATGCCCATCGAAAAGAAGGGTGGCTTTTATTCCGGGCATAGTCCCCCCTGGTCAGGAGGGAAAGGGAGGACACCCTTCGAGAAAGAACCGGGGATGCCGGGTGGTGCGAGAGAAGGGACTCGAACCCCCACGGTGTTACCCACTGGATCCTAAGTCCAGCGCGTCTGCCAATTCCGCCACTCTCGCGTACCCATATTGTACATGGATCGCATGCGTCTTGTCCACCTCGAGGATGACGCACCTCTGGTGGGGGCAGCGTGCCGCCGCTTCTTTCCTTCGGCGGTCGCGTTTACCTGTCATGCCCAGCAGATGAGCCCGAGGTCCACGGGGTAGACGAGGTTCGGGTGCGACGGCAGGATGCGAACGGTATACCCGAATCTCCCCGTGTCGTCGCAGGTGATGCAGGTCTCGAAGAGATGGACGCCGCCCTCCGTCTCCCTGATGTGATCCATGGTCAAATCCCTGGTTTCATTTATGTTTCCGGCATCGTCGAGGTTCCCGTAGTACACACGGACGCTGACGTCCAGGGGGCTTATGGCGCCGAGGTTTACCTCGGCACTCACCGTGACGTCGCTATGCACGGCGATCTCCTCTCCTCCCTCGTGGCTGACGTCACGCACAAAGATCTCGTTCCAGTGGGAAAGGAGGGACTCCTTCCACTTCACGAGCTGCTTGACCTTCTTGAAACTGTCGGCGGTGAGCATCTTCATGTTCAGGGCAGCCGCCATGTAGCACCGGTCCGTGTATTCCTCCACCATCCTGTTGGAGTTGAACACCGGGCACAGGAAGCGCATGGATTTCTTCATCATGGCGATCCAGCCCCGCGGCAGCCCGTCGAGCCCACGGTCGTAGAACAGCGGTATGATCTCGCGCACCAGGAGGTCATAAATGGCCTTGCTCTCCACCTGATCCTGGTAGTCGTAGTTCTCGTAGACCTCCCCGTCGCCGATGGACCACCCCAGATCGGGCCGGTATCCCTCGACCCACCAGCCGTCCTGAACGCTCAGGTTCAGCGCTCCGTTGGCCGTGGCCTTCATGCCGGAGGTGCCGCATGCCTCCAGCGGCCTCCTCGGGTTGTTGAGCCAGATATCCACCCCCTGCACGAGATACCGCGCGATGTTCATGTTGTAGTCCTCGAGGAAGACCACCTTGTCCCTGAAGGGCTCCTCGCGGGCTATGTGGGTGATCTTCTGGATGATGGACTTGCCTTCGTGGTCTCTCGGGTGGGCCTTTCCCGATATGATGAGCTGGACGGGGAACTCGCGGTTTGCCAGGATCGCCTTGAGGCGGTCGATGTCCCTGAAGATGAGGAGCCCCCTCTTGTACGTGGCGAACCGCTTGGCGAACCCGATGGTCAGCGCGTCCGGGTGGAGCGTCTCCATGGCCCTCTGGAGGTCCTTGGTCTTGGCCCCCCTGGTCTGCAACTGCTTCATGAGCCTCTTCCGGGCATAGGCAACGAGCCTTTCGCGGCGCCTCTGGTGGGTCGACCACAGCTCGGCGTCCGGTATCTCGTCGATCCGCTCCCACACCTTCTGGTTGTCCGGGTCCTCCTTCCACTTGGGTCCGAGGTACCGGTCGAAGAGATCGGCCATCTCATCGGAGATCCAGGACGGGATATGGATCCCGTTGGTGATGGAAGAGATGGGCACGTCCTCGATCTTCACGTGGGACCAGATATCCTTCCACATGTCCCGGGAGACCTCTCCGTGGAGCTTGCTCACCCCGTTGCGGAACGAGGAGTTCTTCAGGGCGAACACCGTGGCGCCGAACGGCTCCTTGTCGTCGAAGGCGTTCTTCCTGCCGAGAGCGATGAAGTCGGCCCACCTGATGCCGGTCTCATCCACATAGGGCCTGAGGTACTTCTCCACGAGACTTGTCTCGAACACGTCGTTGCCTGCGGGCACCGGGGTGTGCGTGGTGAAGACGAGCGATGCCTTGACCACCTCCCGGGCGGTGTTGTAGTCCAGGCCGTGCTTCTTCATGAGGTTGCGGATGCGTTCGAGGCCCACCAGGAAGCTGTGGCCTTCGTTCATATGGTAGACCATGGGGTCGATCCCCAGGGCATTGAGCGCCCTCATCCCCCCTATGCCGAGAACGATCTCCTGCCTGAGCCTGTCTTCATGCATGTTTCCGGCATAGAGTCCGCCGGTGATATTCCTCTCGTCCGGATGATTCTCCTCCAGGTTGGTGTCCAGGAGGTACAGGGGTATCCTGCCGACCTGGCACCGCCATATCTGGGCATGGCACTCCCTTCCCGCAAGGTTGACCGATACCTTGACGGGCTTTCCTTCGCCTCCCTGTTCCAGCATGAGAGACATGTGGTAGAAGTCGTTGTCCGGCGACTCCTCCTGCTGCCAGCCGTCCCAGCTCAGATACTGAGTGAAGTAGCCGTGCTTGTACATGAGCCCCACCCCGCACAGAGGCAGCCTCAAATCGCTGGCACTCTTGAGGTGGTCACCGGCAAGGATGCCGAGGCCCCCTGAATAGATGGGCAGGCTTTCGGTGATCCCGAACTCCATGGAAAAATACGCGATGGTGAAATCGATGGGCTGGGCGAGCAGGAACGAGTAGACCCCCTTCTCCGACATGTAGTCCTGAAACTCTTCGAAGGTCTTGTTCATCTGAGAGAGGAAGCCTTCGTCCTCCATGATGTCCATGATCTTGCCCTGGGAGATGCGGGAGAGCATCTCCACGGGATTATGGCACGACTCCTCCCACAGATCCCGGTCCATGTGCTGGAAAAGCCGGAGGCCCTTCTGGTTCCAGCAGTACCAGAGGTTGTACGACAGAGCCAGGATGGGATTGAGCATCTCGGGAAGGGTGGGAATCACCCGGAAGGATTTGATCTTCATGCGCGCCCCTTTCGTTTCTTCATGAGATCGTACGTACACGTCACCTCTATAAAGGTCCAATCCACAGAGGCAAAGCCTGAACACCTCCGCAGAACAGAACAACGAAGGGCTCGCCTCTGCCCTTCCCTCATCATTTCACTTTTGTTCAGTGTTCCCCGTCCGCATGGGGGACTGCCATCGAATGCTATGTACGGCGAAACGCCACGCCCTGCACGGTCATGCCGTTCATCACTCCAGGGCGCCTATCCTTTCCCGGCGGGCGGATTGGTCAGGACCTTTTTTGCCTTCTGGGCCGCATCTGTGTTGGGGTGGTCCTTTACGAGCTGCTGGAGGATGAGGGAGCCGGTCTCCTTGTCCCCCATCTTCATGAAGGCAAGCCCCTCCTTGTAGAGTGCATCGGGGAGCTTGCCGCTGTCCTTGAACTTCTTCACCACGGTGTCGTAGCTTAGTATAGCGTCATCGAACCTTCCCAGGGCATACAGGGACTCGCCCATCCAGAAATATGCATTGTCCGTGAGCGCAGGGTCCGGGTCCTGGCTGAGGTACGACTTGAAACCCTCGATCGCTTCATCGAACTTGCCCGCCTTGAACTTGTCCAGGGCGGTCTCATAGAGGGATTTCTGAACTACCGGGGCAGGGGCCTCTGCCGCCTTTGCCTGCATCTGTTCCTTGAGGGCCTTGACTTCCTTCTCGAGCAGACCGATCCTCGTCTGCCCCCCGCCGGCAGGGGTAAGCCCGGCAGAGGCGGATAGCTCATCGATGGAACCCTGGACCGTGAAAAGCTGATTCTGCATCTCCGTGTAGCGGTTCTGGAGCTCGGCCTGCTGCTTCAGTGCCTGGTCGACTATCCGCTGCCTTTCCGCGTTCTTCGTCTCCATGAGGGCCATACGCGTCTGAAGGGTGTCAACCTGCACCTTCAGGGTGTTGAAATCGCGCTGCGAAGCGCACCCGGCCAGCATCAGCAGACAGACAAGGGGGATGACCCTTTTCATACGTCACAACTCCTAGAGGATATCGAAGTGAGCCCTTCTGTTCTTGGCCCACGCAGTTTCGTCGTGCCCGGGATCCAGCGGATTCTCCTCGCCGTAGCTGATGGTGGCGATCCGCTCCGGGCCGATGCCGAGAAATACCAGGTAGTCCAGCGCCGCCTTTGCCCGCCTCTCACCCAGGGCCAGGTTGTACTCCTGGGTACCGCGCTCGTCCGAATACCCCTCGATCCGGATCTTCATCTTGGGGTGGGTGTTCAGGAACCTGGCCTTGTCGGCAAGGGTCTTCCTCGCCTCGGGAGTGAGATCGAACCTGTCGAAGTCGAAGTAGATGTCGTTCTCTTCAAAGGAGGCCATCTCCTTCTCAAGGGTCGTCTTCTGGGCCTGGCCCTGCGTCTGGGGTTGAGCGGCCGACTCCTCGCCGGTCTTGGAGGTTTCCATCTGCATGCTGCCCGGCTGCTCCGTGGTGGCCCCCTGCTGAGGCGGGGTGATTTCCCTTGACGGCTCCACGGTCTTCTTTGCACAGCCGGTATTGATCAGAAGCGCGCAAAGCGCCATCAGCACGAAAGCGAACCAACATTTGTTTCTCATTTTCTGTCCTCCCTTTCTCATGAAACTTGCCTTGTAATGTAATCCAATACCGGCCGAGGTCAAGCTAAAAATCCCTTACATCCCGGGTCGTGACCAGGCGGGCTCGGTGAAGCCTCCGCCGCTGGTGACCTTCACGGTTGTGGTGCCGAGAAGGTCGGTCACATAGATGTTCCCGTCGGACGATGCAAAGGCGATAAGCCTGCCGTCGGGCGAAAACGCGGGGGATTCGTCCCCTTTCCCGGTGCCGGGGAGGACCCGTAGCTTGGAGCCGTCGGGCTGCACCACGGCGATATGATACCCCTCGCCCTTGACGAGGTAGCAGAAGGCCACGAGATCGCCCCTGGGTGAGAAGACCGGTTCGGTGTTGTAGGTCCCCTCGAAGGAGATCCTCTGTGCATTCTTCGTGGCCACGTCCATGATGAATATCTGGGGGTTGCCTGCACGCGAGGAGCAGAAGACCATGCGCCTGCCGTCAGGCGAGAACGAGGGCGACGTGTCGGTGGCCCAGCTCGAGGTGAGCCTGATCCTGCCGGTGCCGTCCAGGTCCATGGAGTAGAGCTCGGGGTTCCCGTCCACAGAGAGCGTACACGCGAGCCTTGTCCCCGACGGGTCAAAGGCGGGCGTGATGTTGATGCCCCTCTGGCTCGAGACAAGCTTCATCTTTCCGGTCGCCACATCGAGGATATAGCAATCGGGGTTGTTCCTCGCATACGAGACAAAGGCGATCTTCTTCCCGTCGGGCGACCACGCGGGATTCAACACGAGGCTGCCTCCTCCGCGAATGACACTGCCGCCGGTCCCGTCACACCAGGACACGTAGAGCTGTTTCTGCCCCTTGTCTTTCATGATGGCAACGATCTTGGAGGTGAAGATGCCGTCGATGGCGAACTTCTCCTTGAGCAGCGTGTCCATGAACGTGTGCACCGCCATGTACATGGTGTCTGCACGGGACGTGTAGGTGGCGCTCATGAGGACTTGGGCGCTGCTTATCTCCACCACCTGCACCTTGAACTGCCCTGATGTGCCCTGCCTCCCGACCGTGGCGGTTATCACGTAGTCGGCGCCGATGAGGGCGAAGTCCTTCAGGTTGCCCGGCTGCACCTCGCCCAATGGGCCGGGACTGATGTAGCTCTGCGGCGAGATGACCTCGAAGATACCCGACATCTGGAGATCCTTTTCACAGACAGCCCAGACCGAGCCGGCCATCTCGGGCGGTCCGACATAGGTGGGCATGGCCACCTTCATCTTTCTGACTCCGCTTGCCTCAATGTCGATGTGCACCGGCTGGGCGTACGCGGTCAGAGAGAACACCCCCACGACCATCCAGATGAGTGCGAAGAGTCTTTGCATTTAACGGGCTCCTTTCGGCGGGGTAAATGACATGGTGACCTCCACCCAGTTCCCGCCTGCAATCAGGACGAGCGGGGGAGGAGGGAAACGCGTCACCCTGCTCAGCGCAGTCAGCACGGAGCGGTCGAAGGGGGCGTTTCCCGAAGGCACCAGGAGTTTTTTCTGAAGCAGATCTCCCACCCGGGTCACCCTGAGGAGGTAGGTGGTCTTGAGAGACATGTCCATCTCCTGAATCTCCGGCGGCGGTCTCCAGAGGGTCTCGACCATGCCTCTGATCCTCGCCTTCCACAACGCCACCTCGGAAGAAGCTCCCCCTCCGGCGACCCCGGTGAGCTGTCCTTTTCCCTGGGTTATGGGCTTGGCGTCTTCTGGGCTGCCTGCCCCCGGAACGTCGGGACTGCTGTCCATCGGCCTCTCGGGCTTGATTGCAGAGGGAGAGAACTCGGGAGAATCACCTTTGAGGGCCTTCTCCTTCGTTATCTCGCCGATGGCCGCCTGCGCACCTCCCTTCCGGTAGAGGAACTTTCTTGCCTGAGAAATTCCTGTATCGCCCGGTGCAGAGGCGTCTCCTGCCGGGGGGCCTGCGACGATGGCGACCTGGTACACATCGGAGGCATCGCTCTGGCTGCCGGAGAAATGCACGTCCACCAGGACAAGGGCCAGGAGGAAGTGACAGAACAGCGATACAAAGACAAAGGTCCGAAGACGTCCCATTCTACTTTTTTCCGGGCGGCTGGGTCACCAGATTGAGCTCGTTCAGTCCGGTGGACCGCAGCAGCGACATGACCTGGACTACGGTCCCATAGGGTACACTTTTGTCTGCCTGGAGAAAGACTCCCCTGATGTTTCTCTCTTCCTTGATCTGAGCAAGGATCGGACCGAGCCTGTCCATCTCCACCACGGACCCGTTGATATCGAGGGTCCGATCGCTCCTGATGGTAATCGAGAGGTCCTGGCTTTCGGTCTGCAGCGCCCGGGCCTCTGCCTCGGGGAGATCCACCTTCATGCCCTCCTTCATCATGGGTGCCGCGACCATGAAGATGATCAGGAGTACGAGCATGACATCCACGAGGGGGGTCACGTTGATCTCGGATACATACGTCTTGGGTTTATTTGTCTGCATGGAGCATCCCTCTCCTGAGCCAGTTCATGAATTCCACCTGGAACTGCTCCATCTGGCTGGAAGCCTGAGAGATGGTTCCGGTGAAGAGGTTGTAGAAGAGCACCGCGGGGATGGCCACGAAGAGGCCCGCGGCCGTTGCGATGAGCGCCTCCGAAATCCCCGGGGCTACGGTGGCGAGACTCGCTGATCCTCGCACCCCTATCTCCCGGAAGGAGTCCATGACACCCCAGACCGTTCCGAACAGCCCGATGAACGGGCTCGCATTGCTGATGCTGGCAAGGAAACCCAGCCCATGGGAGAGGTCCATGCCCTGCCGGGCCTGCGCATCGGCGATCCTGGTCTCGATGTTCGTCATGGCAGAGGGACTCATCGTGCCTGTCTTCTCCGCGATCAGGTTCATCTCGTCCTGGGCCTCGCGGAACAAGCGGGCAACGGGGCAGTCACCGGCTTTTTCCACCACTGCCTTGAGCTTCACCATGCTGGCGCTCCTGGCAAGGGATTCCAGGATGACCCGGGCCCTTGAGCGCGCCCTGGAAAGGACAATCCACTTCTGGAGGATGATCCCCCAGGAAAAGACCGAGAAGAGGAGAAGGACCAGCAGTACGAATTTGACAATCGGGTCGGCATCCACGATCATTGCCCCGATATTCCCCTTGAACTGGGTGGTTGCGGCATACGCGGATGTTGTAAGATTCGGCATTGAAAAACCTCCTATGGCGTATTCTTTCGGATATGACTGAGCACTTCCGAACCCTCTTTACCCCGCCCCGACAGGGTCCTTGGGCAACGTGACCACGAAGGTCGTCCCGCCGGGACCCGAGACAAAGGTGATGATGCCGGAGTGCATCTTGACGATCCTGTACGAGATGGAGAGCCCGAGACCGATCCCCTTGGGTTTGGTGGTGAAGAAGGGGTCGAAGATGCGGCCCCGGACGTTCTCCGGGATACCCTTGCCGGTATCCGCCACCGTGATCTCCACGTGGTCGTCCCTGTCGTTGAGGTGGATCTCCATCCTGCCGCCGCTATCCATGGCCTGGATGGCGTTGAGGAAGATATTCATGAGTACCTGCTGCATCAGGCTTGGATCGGCCCTGAGCTGGACCTTCTTCGGCGGATAGAACTCGATGACCTGGACCCGGCTCTCCCTTGCACTGTCCTTTATCATGTACACCGCATTCTCGATGATCTTCTTGAGGTCGCAGGAATGGATGGAGAGCTCCCGGGGGCGCGCGAAATCGAAGAACGTGAGCAGCAGCTTGTTCAGTCTGTCTATCTCCATGATGATCCGCGACACGTACGCCTTCCGGTGATCGTTCGGGGGAAGCTCCTCGTTCAGGGCCTGTGCAGTAGTCTTTATCCCGGCAAGGGGGTTGCGGATCTCGTGGGCGATGCCCGAGGTGAGCTCGCCTACACTGGCCAGCTTGTCCATCTTGAGGATCTCCTTCTGGAGCTGATGGATCTCGGAGATATCCGTCAGGAACACCACGGATCCGCCACCGGCAAGCGGTGCCTGGCTCAACCGTATGGTGATCCGGTCGTTCCCCCGGGTTCGCATCAGGGTTTCCTTCCTGGCTGAGTCTCTCTCCGTCAGACCATCGACATTGATATCCTCGAGACCTTTCTCGTCGATGCCCAGGTAGCCCAGGGCGGTCCCGTTGGCATAGACCACGGAACCGCTGCTGTCCGCGAGCATCACGCCGGTCGGCAACGCCTCGAGAATCTCCATCAGGACCCCCTCATCCATACCTTTTAATAGTAGCCAAGTCCTTTCAAAACTTCCAGAGAAATCTCCGAATATCGTGGCACTTTCCTCCATTCCCTTTATTCCCTATTAATATATTGATATCTTAGCTTATTTATTAAAGCCCCCCTGACAACTTCGTGTTGACTTTACGATACGATTCAGATATATGGCAAAAAGTGTCATTTTGTGTCAATTGGGTGAGGTACACCGGTGCTGAAAGGGCATTTTGTCAATTCCATTAACGAGAAGGGCAGGCTGAGCATCCCCTCCAAGTTCAGGGATATCCTGAAGGAGTGGGGAGCGCCCTATCTCGTCGTCACCAAGAGCATCGATCATTGCCTTCTCGCCTTCGCCCCGGATGACTGGAGCCGGATGGAAAAAAAGGCATCGACCCTTTCCATGGTGAAGAGAGAAGACATCGTGTTCAAGAGACACTTCGTGGGCTCGGCAGAAGATTGCCCCATCGACGCACAGGGCAGGATCCTCATCCCGGCCGGGTTGCGGGAGTATGCGGATCTCAGAAAAAAGTGCCTGCTGGTTGGTATTGTCGACCGCTTCGAGATATGGGACCAGGACACGTACAATAAGAGCATGGAGGAGGCCTTCGAAGACTCCGAGAAGTTGCGACAAGGGCTTGCCGAGCTCGGTCTTTAGGCACATGGAGCATGTCCCGGTACTTCTCAAAGAGGTCTTGGAGGGAATGATGCCGCGAGACGGCGGGAGATACTTCGACGGTACGCTGGGCGGCGGAGGACACTCCCGTGCCATTCTCGAGGCCAGCTCTCCTTCAGGCGAGCTCCTGGGGACCGATCTCGACAACGACGCCGTCTCCCGGATTTCGCTCGACCTCGGCCGGTATGGTGAGCGCGCCCATCTGTTCTGCACCAGCTTCACCAACATAGATCGTCTGTGCGCATCGCTGGGATGGGCTAGCCTCGACGGGATCCTGCTGGACCTTGGACTGTCGTCATTCGAGCTCGATGACGCATCGCGGGGATTTTCCTTTTCCCGGAGCGGGCCACTGGATATGAGGTTCTCGAAGCAATCGGACCTGGATGCGAACCACGTGGTGAACACCTACGATGAGCAGCGCCTGGCTCAGCTCATCTCCTTCAATGGAGAGGAGCGCTTTGCCCGCAGGATCGCGCGCCGGATCGTGGAGAAAAGGCCCATCACCACCACCACGGATCTGGCCGAGGTGGTGAGTTCGGCCATCCCCCGCAGGTTCTGGCCCCAGAAGATCCACCCCGCCACCAAGACATTCCAGGCGATCCGCATGGAGGTCAACGCCGAGCTCGACAGCCTCAGAGAGTTTCTGCCCAAGGCATCCTCGCTGCTTTCCCTGGGAGGGGTGATCGCCGTCATCTCTTTCCACTCACTGGAAGACCGCATAGTAAAACAGTTCTTTGCCGGTCACCGCGTTGCCTCGGTGGATCTGCGAGGCTTGCCGGTACAGACCCCTCCCCCGGCAATCGGCCTCGAACGAACACCCCGAAAGTCCATCGTTGCAACGTCCGAGGAGATCCTCATCAATCCCCGGGCCCGCAGCGCCCGCCTGAGGGTCGCACGGAGGGTCTCATGAGGTCCTTCAACGAGGCCAGGCTCCTCCCCATCGGCATCGCCCTGCTGCTCTTCCTCACCCCTTGGGCCATGTTCCATGTCTGGACGAGGCAGATGGTGACGGAGATGGGGTATTCCCTCTCGGAGCAGCAGAAAATCAAAGACCGGCTCCTCTCGGACAACAAGGCCCTGAGACTGGAGATATCCACTCTCAAGAGCTCGAAAAGGCTCGAGCTCATTGCCGAAAAACAGCTGGGGTTGACCTCGCCCAAGCCAGACCAGGTGGTGTACCTATGGCTGGACGAGTAAAAGGAGTCCAGCTTCTCCTCATCGGCCTGCTGGTCGTCATCGGCCTGCGGGCGTTCGATTTTCAGGTCATCCAGCCCGGCCAGATCATCACCCAGGCTCACAAGCGGTTCGATCATGCCATCGAGCTCAGCTCCAATCGCGGGACCATCTACGACAAGGGCGGCCAGCCGCTGGCCATAAGCCTCGAGGTGAACTCCATCGCCGTGAATCCCCGGATTATCGCGAACCCAGCCCATGCCGCGTCAAAGCTCTCGAGCATCCTCGGCCTGGACCGGAGATCCCTGGAAAGGAGGCTTCGGGAGAAACGATACTTCGTGTGGGTCAAACGGCACGTCACCCCGGACGAGGTGAAAGCCGTCAAGGCCCTGAACATCAAGGGCGTGGGGTTCTATGACGAGGCAAAGCGGTTCTACCCCGACAGCGAATCGCTCGCCAATATCCTCGGGTTCGTCGGCATCGACGGCAAGGGCCTCGAGGGCCTGGAACTCATGTACGACTCGGTCCTCAAAGGCAAGGAGAGGAAGATAGGCGTCCACAAGGACGGCATGGGCAGGATCATCTATGCCAGGGGTCTGCCCCCGGACGAGGCAAATGACGGGTACCCCCTCTGGCTCACTATCGACAGGCGCATCCAGTACATCGCCTTCACGGAACTGAAGAAGGCCGTGACGGCTAACAAGGCCCAGTCAGGCTTCGTCATCATCACGAACCCATCCACGGGCGAGATCTACGCCATGGCCTCCTACCCGAGCTTCGATCCCAACAAGGGCAGCTACCAGCATCTTGCAGGTCACACCAACATCGCCATTGCCCATACCTTCGAGCCGGGGTCGGTGATAAAGCCTGTCTGGGTGAGCTGGGGCCTGGAAAAGAAACTGTTCAACGTCTCCCAGAGCATCTATTGCGAGAACGGCTCGTTCACCTTCCACCGGACGACAATCCATGACCATGAGAAATACGGATGGCTGCCGGTGCGGGACATCATCAAGTTCAGCAGCAACATCGGTATCGCAAAGCTCATGCAGCCCATCGATTCCGATGATATGATCTCGTGCCTCAAGGCCTTCGGCCTGATGGGCCAGACCGGCATCGACTTCCCGGGTGAGCCGTCGGGCACGGTCAGGGACTCGGGGACATGGACCAGCGTGGACAAGGCCACCGTCTCCTTCGGCCAGGGTATTGCCGTCACGGGTATCCAGCTCATCACCTCATTCAATGCCATGGTCAACGGCGGCATGATCATGCGGCCCTACATCGTGGACCACATCACCGACTCCAAGAACACCATCATTCAATCCACAAGACCCACGATCCTGAGGAAAGTGCTCTCGCAGGAGGTCAGCCAGGAGATCGTGGGGGTCATGAAATCCGTCACGCTCAAGGGAGGCACGGGCGCGAGCGCGAACATGTCGACCTTCCAGGTCTTCGGCAAGACCGGGACCGCCCAGAAGGTGGACCAGCTCACCGGGGCCTATTCGGACAAGGATTACATCTCCTCTTTCGCGGGCGGAATCATCGACGCCACCGGCAAACCCAGGCTCACCATGATCGTCTGCATCAACGAACCTCACCCCTACTATTACGCCAGCATAGTCGCTTGCCCTTTATTTAAAGAAATAGTAACACAGTGCGCCACCATCATGGACCTGAGCCCGAACATCACGCTAGCCACCAGGGGGGACAACGGATGATGGTACACGAACTCATGCGCGTTCTCCCCGAGGCCTTCTTGGAAGGACCGGACAGGGCGTTTGCTGCCCTGAGGGCCGATTCCCTGCGCGTCTGCGCCGGGGATGCCTTCATCGCGCTCAAGGGCAGCGTCACCGACGGCCACAGATTTATCCCCGACGCCATCCGCGCGGGTTCCGGGGTGATCATATGCAACGCCGGTCACGATCACGCCCGGGGAGAGGCAACGCTCATACGTGTCCCGGACACCAAGAAGGCCCTCGCCCTCATCCTCCCCGTCCTCTATCCCAAAGCCCCAGAGGTGATGATGGTGGGGATCACGGGCACCAACGGCAAGACCACGACCTCCTATCTGGTGGAATCGGTCCTCAGTCATGCAGGCATCACCCCCGGGGTCATGGGCACCATCAACACCCGGTACCCGGGCCACGAGATCGCGTCGTCCGTCACCACACCGGGTCCCATCGATCTCTTCGAGAGGCTCCACGAGATGCACCTCGCAGGCGTCACCGCGTGCATCATGGAGGTGAGCTCCCATGCCCTGGACCAGGACCGGGTGGCAGGACTGGCGTTCGATTACGCCGCCTTCACCAACCTGACCCAGGACCACCTCGATTACCACAAGGACATGGATACGTATTTTTCCGCCAAGAAAAGGCTCTTCGATCACTACCTGAAGGGCCGGGCCATCATAAACACGGATGATCCCCACGGCAGAAGGCTCTGCCAAGGCCTCATCTCGCCGGTCACCTACGGCCTGCACGATAGCGCGGACATTCATCCCCTGGCAGTGAGCAGCACCTCCGAGGGTCTCCTGCTCACGCTCTCGACCTCTTCCGGCGGACTCACCATCAGGAGCGCCCTCAGGGGCGAGGTGAACGCCTACAACATCATGGCAGCCGTAGGGGTCTGCCAGGCCATGGGCATCGCTAACGAACGCATCGTCTCCGGCCTCGAGGCAGTCCCGGGCGTACCCGGCAGGATGGAGGCCGTTGACAACGCAGAGGGCCTGAGCATCCTCGTCGACTATGCCCATACACCCGATGCCCTGGAGACAGCGCTCAAGAGCGCCCGGCAGTTCACCGCAGGGAGGCTTCTGGCCGTCTTCGGGTGCGGGGGGGACAGGGACAGGACGAAGCGCCCCCTCATGGGTGCCATTGCATCGGCGCTGTCCGACCTCGCCATCGTCACCTCGGACAACCCCCGGACCGAAGATCCTTCAGCCATTATCGAAGACATCCTCCAGGGAGTGGGCGACCGGTCCAGGGTCTCCGTGGAGCCTGACCGCGCAGCGGCCATCAAAAAGGCTATCCTGGCAATGGGGCACAACGACTGTCTCGTCATTGCGGGCAAGGGACACGAGAACTACCAGATCATCGGGACACAGAAGAGGGACTTCGACGACAAGCTCTGCGTCAGGCAATGCCTGAAGGAGATATTCGGCATATGATGATCAGTGCGCGCGAGGTTGCCAGCTTCACCGACGGATACATCCTCTGCGGTGACCCGGAACTCTGCTTTTCCGGGGTATCCACCGACTCGAGGGGCATCCGGGAAGGAGAGCTCTTCATCGCGCTTCAGGGCGAACGCTTCAACGGCCATGCCTTCATCCAGGACGTCCTCGACCGGGGGGCAGCCGGGGCAGTGGTCATGGAGGATACCCCGAGGCTCCCCTCGGTCATCATCTCGGTGGAGGATACCCTGCAGGCCCTGGGTGACATCGCCGCTCATGTGCGCAGCCTCTACGATACCGCCATCGTGGGCGTGACCGGCTCCACCGGCAAGACCACGGTCAAGGAGTTCTGCGCATCCATCCTGTCCCTGCAGGGGAACTGCCTGAAGACCGAAAAAAACTACAACAACCTCATCGGGGTGCCCATGAGCCTGCTCAACCTGAGCAGGGAGCACGAGTTCGCGGTCATCGAGATGGGCACGAACCGTTTCGGCGAGATCGACAGGCTCTCAGCCATCACGCACCCGCAGGTCTCCATCATCACCAACATCAACCCGGTTCATCTGAACGGACTCAGGAGCATCTCGGGAATCATGAAGGAAAAGCAGTCCATCTTCAAGAACACGGCGCGATGCGGCACAGCAGTTATCAACCCCTACCTCGAGCACATGGATGCCATCGAGATCCCCTCTCACCTCCAGGTCATCACCTACTCTCAGAAGAACAGGGCGGACATCACCCTCACCCATATCGAACACCAGGGCCTGGACGGCAGCGACGTCACCATCGATCTTGCAGGCAGCCTCATCAGCACCCATGTGCCGCTTCCCGGCATGCACAACGTCATCAATGCGCTGGGCGCCTGCGCCTGCGCCGTCGGCCTGGGCATCGACCCGGAGGTCATCGCCCGGGGCATCCGGGGGGCGAAGTTCCCCGGGATGCGCTCCGAGATCATCGTGTCCGACCACATGACCATCATCAATGACTGCTACAACGCCAACCCCGCATCCATGAAGGCAGCGCTCGACATGCTCACCTCATCGCCCCACTCCATCAAGGCGGCGGTGCTCGGCGATATGCTCGAACTGGGCAAGGACACGAGGTTCTGGCACGAGGAGCTGGGGAGATGGGTCGCTCAGGCGGGCATCGACAGGCTCATCGTCATCGGTGAAATGGCACGCATCGTGTGCGATCAGGCAACAAGCCAGGGGATGAATGCATCCTTTGTCTACCCGGTGGAGAGCAAAGAGGAGATCATGACCCATCTCTGCGATCTCTTCGACAAGGATGCCATGGTCCTGGTGAAGGCCTCCCGCGCCCTTCAGCTCGATCAGGTGGTGAACCAGCTCAAGGCGGTGGCGTGACATGCTCTATCATCTCCTCTATCCCCTTCACACCACCTTCGCCCTCTTCAACGTCTTCAAGTACATCACCTTCAGGACCATCTATGCCACCATCACGGCGCTCATCATCTGCCTGCTGCTCGGACCGTGGTTCATCGAGAAGCTGGGCAACCTCAGGCTGAAAGAGCGGATCAACGGCCACACGCCCAAGACTCACCAGGGAAAGTCCGGAACGCCCACCATGGGCGGGATGTTCATCGTGTTTGCCATCGCGTTTGCCACGTTCCTGTGGGTCGACCTGTTCAACCGGTATGTGTGGCTGGTGATGCTTGTCCTCGTGTCCTTCGCGCTCATGGGCTTCGTCGACGACTACCTCAAGACCATAAAGGGGAACATGCGCGGAGTGCCGGCCAAGGTGAGGCTGCTCATCGAGTTCAGCGTGGCAGCCATCGTCGGCGTCATCCTCATGAGCGACCCCGGCTTCGACAATGCCGTGGCGATCCCCTTCTTCAAGAATATCCACCTGGATATGGGTCCCTTCTACATCCTTTTCGTCATGTCCGTGATCGTAGGCACGGCCAATGCCGTCAACCTCACGGACGGCCTCGACGGGCTGGCCATCGGCCCGGCCACCATCGCAGCTGCCACCTACCTGATCTTCGCGTACGTCACGGGGAACATCAAGGCCGCCAGTTATCTTCAGATCCCGTTCATACCCGGCGTGGGCGAGATGAGCATCTTCCTTGGCGCACTGGTCGGGGCAGGCCTCGGTTTCCTCTGGTACAACGCATACCCGGCCCAGGTATTCATGGGAGACGTGGGCTCCTTGAGCCTGGGGGGCGTCATAGGGACCGTGGCAGTCATCACGAAGCAGGAGATGCTGCTGCTGATCGTGGGCGGCATATTCTTCGTGGAGGCTGTCTCCGTCATCCTGCAGGTGGGATTCTTCAAGTTCACCAAGGGAAAGAGGATCTTCCGGATGGCACCCCTCCACCATCACTTCGAGCTCAAGGGGTGGCCTGAGCCCAAGATCATTGTCCGGTTCTGGATCATATCCATATTCCTTGCAATGGTAGCCATATCGACCTTAAAGCTGAGGTGATACCATGCAGAATGCGTATGAGGAGATCGATTACCTGCAGATGCTTCTGGCTCTTTACATGGAGCATGAAGATTCGGTACTTGCTTCGCTCATCGTAGAGATACAGCAGAGATTGGAGGGTTTGAAGGCTTGCGCGTAGTCGTTTTCGGATCAGGAATAACGGGCGTTTCAGCGGCCCGGGAACTGTTGAAAAGGGGCCACGAGGTCAGGCTCGTGGACGAGAACGTTCCGGAAAAGGCACCGGACATACCGGTGAGGCCGCTCACAGAGACGGACATCGACTGGGCGGAACTTGTCATACCGAGCCCCGGCGTGCCCCGCACGCATCCGATGCTGGCAAAGGCAAGAAGGGTGCTCTCGGAGATAGAGGTCGCGACCGACCTGCTCGAAGGAAAGCTCATCGCCATCACGGGGACAAACGGCAAGACCACCACCACGACGCTGATCCACCGGGTCCTTCAGGCCCAGGGGTTCGATGCCGGCATCGGGGGGAACATCTCCCCTCCGCTCATGACGCTGGTCCCGGACAACCCCGCCTATGTGGTGGCCGAGATCAGCTCGTTCCAGCTCGAGTGGATCGAGCACTTCCGTCCGGATATCGCCCTGTGCATGAATATCACCCCGGACCATCTCGACCGGTACTCCGACATGGACGAGTACATCTTCTATAAGCTCAAAATCTTTGAGAACCAGCGGCCTGAAGACATCGCCATCGTCAATGAAGACGACCCGTTTCTCAAGGGGATCCCTCTCAGGGCCCGGAGGTCTTCCTTCTCGCTGTCTACGCCCCCTGAGGGCGACGGTGCATATCTCGACGCATCGCAGATCTTCTTTACCGGGGCAATAGCAGGGCCCGGCCCCAAGGTGCCGGATCCTGCAAAGGTCGGCGGAGGGGTCATAGAGGACATGCTCGCCACAGCACTGGTGGGACGCTACCTCGGGGTGGACACCCTGACCATGGAGGAGATCTTCACCACCTTCAAGGTGATCCATCACCGGTTCGAGACGGTGGATACCATAGACGGCATCGCCTTCATCGACGATTCCAAGGCCACCAACGTGGGGGCATTGGAGAAGGCGCTCTCCACCCTGACTTCCCCGGTGATCCTGATCCTGGGAGGCAGGGACAAGGGGGGCGACTTTTCCGGTATTGCGGAGAGGTATACACACATCATCAAAAAGGCATATGTCATCGGCGAGGCAGCCCGGAGGATCGTTTGCGAGATATCCGGGATGGTGGATATCAAAGAAGCCCGTGACATGGAAGAGGCAGTAACACTGGCCTATGCGGGCGCATCCCCGGGGGATACGGTGTTGCTGAGCCCGGGATGCTCGAGCTTTGACATGTACAGGAGCTATGCTCACAGAGGAGAGGTCTTCCGGGAATGCGTCCATTCCATACCGAAGAGCATGCACGCGAGATAGATTTCGATGTGATTTTCTTCCTCGCGACCATGGCCCTGCTCGTGCTGGGGACCGTGATGATCTTTTCCTCGAGCTACTTCGTCTCCAAGGAGCTCTACGGAAACGGCATAGCCATGACCAGGAGGCACCTCCTCCATGTCATCATCGGCACGGTTGCCATGATCGGGTTCATGTGCACGGACTACCGGAAGCTCTGCTCCCGCCCCCTGGTCTTCATCGGGCTGATCGGCAGCGTCATCGGGCTCTTGTTGTGCTTTGTCCCGGGCATCGGCCATGCAGGAGGCCACTCCCGGAGATGGATCGGTATCGGTGCCTTCACCTTTCAGGCATCCGAGGTTGCGAAACTCGCCCTCATCCTCTTCGTTGCCAACTTCCTGTCCAAAAAATCCAAAAATATCAAAGAATTTTCAACAGGCATCGTCCCGGTGCTCACCATCGTGGCGCTCATGTGCCTGCTCATCTTCATCGAGCCGGACTTCGGGACAGCTGCAGCCATAGGCATCTGGTCCCTCCTGATCCTCTTCATGGCCGGCATGCGCTGGAAACACCTCCTGTGGATCCTCGGGGTCGCCATCCCCCTGGGCACCCTCGCCATGATCCTCGAGCCCTACCGCAAGGCGCGTCTCACCGCGTTCCTGAACCCCTGGAACGACATGCTGGGAATCGGTTACCAGATCATCCAGTCCATGGTGGGCTTTGCCAAGGGAGGGTTCCTCGGCTCCGGCCTCGGTGCAGGCTCGCAGAAACTCTTCTACCTCCCGGCCCCGCACACGGACTTCATCCTCTCCGTGGTGGGAGAGGAGCTCGGGTTCCTCGGGGTCGCCCTTGTGGCCGGTCTCTTCGGCGTCTGGATATGGAGGGGCTTTTCCATCGCACTGGCCACGAACGACTCCTTCGGCTTCTACCTGGTGGTGGGATCGGTCTGCCTCATCGGCCTGCAGGCGGCCCTCAACATGGGTGTAGCGCTTTCCGTGTTCCCCACCACGGGCATCGCGCTGCCCTTCTTCAGCTACGGAGGGTCGCCGCTGATCAGCACTATGTGTATCTGTGGGCTGGTCTTGTCCGTATCGAGGAGGGCCCGGTTATGAGGGTGCTCATCACTGCCGGGGGGACCGGCGGCCACATCATGCCCGCAGTCGCCATTGCCGAGGCGATACGGGATAAGGCGCCCGGCACTGAGATCCTCTTCGTGGGGACGGACCGTGGCATGGAAGAACGGATTGCCCGGCTCAACGACCTGGCATTCATCCCCGTCCAGGCGCAGGGAATCAAGGGAAAATCGCTAGCATCCATTGGAAAGGCCCTCGTGGTCAACGTGAAGGCCTTCCTGACGGCGCTGAGCATCGTCCGGGGATTCAAACCCCGGTGGGTCATCGGGACAGGCGGGTACGTCACCGGCATGGTGGTGCTGGCAGGCAGGCTCCTTGGCTGCTCCTGTGCAATCCAGGAGCAGAACAGCATCCCCGGACTGACGAACCGCATCCTCTCCCGCTTCTCCCGCCGGGTGTTCCTTGCCTTCCCGGACAGGCAGGGGCGGTTCGGAAAGGCAAAGACGCTCCTTACGGGAAACCCGCTCCGCAAGGAGCTTGCCTCATGCGAAAGGACACAGGGCAACGGATACCTCCTCATCCTCGGCGGCAGTCTCGGCGCAAGCAGCATCAACCATGCAGCGGTGAAGGCCCTGGGGATCCTGAAGGAAGAAGGTCTGGGGGTGCAGGTCATCCATCAGTGCGGGAGCCATGACGTCCGGTGGGTGACGGATGCATATGCCCGGATGGGTATTGAGGCGAGGGTAAAAGAGTTCATCGACGACATGGCCGCTGTGTACCGGGGTGCAGGCCTGGTGGTTTCCCGGTGCGGAGGTATCACGCTCTCGGAGCTCTCGGCCGTGGGGCTTGCCGCCATCATGATACCCTTCCCGCATGCCACGGACGACCATCAGACGGCCAATGCCGAGTACGTGGCCCAACGCGGCGGCGGGTGGATCATCGCCGACAGCGAGCTTACACCCGAACGCCTGGCGTTCGAGATCAGGACGAGGCTCTCCGACGAGGAGGGTCTTCAAAACGCGTCGTTGTACATGCGCCGCATGGGGCTGGGTGCAGGGGCAGACGCCATAGCAAGGGAGATTCTCAGTGTTTAGGGGTATATCCAGGATCCATTTCGTGGGCATCGGCGGTATCGGCATGAGCGGGATCGCCGAGCTCCTCATCAACCTCGGTTTCAAGATAACCGGCTCAGATATCGCAGAGTCCGAGTCCGTACAGAGGCTCCGCTCGTTCGGCGCCCAGATCCATATCGGCCACCGGAGCACCAACGTCGGGGAAGCCCAGGTCGTGGTCTACTCCTCCGCGGTGGGGCTCGACAACCCCGAGTGCGTCCATGCCAAAGACAAAGGGCTGCCTGTCATCCCGAGGGCCGAGATGCTCGCGGAGCTCATGCGGATGAAGTTTTCCATCGCCATTGCCGGAACCCACGGGAAGACCACGACCACCTCCATGCTCGCCACTGTCCTTGCCATGGCCGAGAAAGACCCCACCGCCATCATCGGCGGCAGACTCGACATGTTCGGGTCGAACGCCAGACTCGGAGAAGGCGAGCTTCTGGTGGCCGAGGCGGACGAGAGCGACCGGTCTTTCCTCAAGCTGGCTCCCATCGTTGCGGTGGTCACCAACATCGAGGAAGAGCACATGGACTGCTACCGCGACCTGGACGACATCCTGGATACCTACGTGCAGTTCCTCAACAAGGTTCCCTTCTTCGGCTTCGATATGGTCTGTCTCGACGACGCACACATCCAGCAGATCCTGCCGCGACTGGAGCGCAAGGTGATCACCTACGGGTCGCACACCCAGGCCTTGTACCGCTACACCGAGCCGGTGTTCACCGGTTTCGAGACCTCTTTCAAGGCCCACCGGAACGGGGAGGTTTTAGGCGAGGTGAAGCTCGGCGTGCCCGGCAAGCACAACTGTCTCAATGCGCTCGCGACCATCGGCACCGCCATAGAGCTCGGCATCGATTTTCCGGTCATCCAGAAAGGGCTCGCCGCCTTCAAGGGCGTCCAGAGGAGGTGCCATGTCCGGGGCGAGAAGAACGGCATCACGATCATGGACGACTACGGCCACCACCCCACGGAGATCAGGATGACGCTCGCGGCCATCAAGAACGGCTTCCCCGGCAGGAGGGTGATCGCCGTGTTCCAGCCGCACCGCTACAGCAGGACCAGGGACCTCTTCGGCGAATTCGTGACATCCTTTTACGACGCGTCGAGGCTGTACATCACCGAGATATACCCGGCATCCGAGAAGCCCATCGAGGGGGTTTCGGCTAAAGCCCTCTTCGAGGAGATCAAGAGTCACGGATACCGGGAGATATTCTACGTGGAACGCAAGGAAGACATTCCGGACGCCATCTCCGGCGATCTCAAGGAGGGTGACCTCGTCATCTTCCTTGGTGCCGGCGACGTCTGGAGACAAGGGCTCACGGTTTTGGAGAGACTTTGATGAGGGTGATCTCTTCGGTACGCGCCACGGAGGTGACCTCCATGCACTGCGGGGGAACCATCGAGAGCATCTATGAACCCGAGGACAAAGGACAGCTCTGCGACCTCATGAAGGCCCTCGGCGACTTCCATGTCCTCGGCGGGGGGACCAACACCATCTTCGATGATGCCACCATCACCAGGCCCGTCATCAGGCTCGGGAAAGAGTTCGGTGTCATCGAACCGATCCCGGGCGGCCTTCTGGCCGGAGCGGCAGTCTCCATGAAACGCCTGGTCTCCCACTGCACCAGGCAGGGCCTCACAGGGATGGAGTTCATGGCGGGCATCCCGGGGACGTTCGGAGGGGCGCTGTTCATGAATGCAGGCACACCGGAGGAGGGCATCATGGACATTGTCAGCGAGCTGGAGGTCGCGGACGCCTGCGGTGTGCGCATCCTCAGGAGGGACAAGATCGGGTATGCCTACCGCTGTGGCGGCATCTCCCCGAGGACGGTGATCGTCTCGGCGAAGCTGATGCTGACGCAATCCACGAAAGATGCGGTGCGTCAGGCGGTGAAGCCCTACCTGAACAAGAAGCGTGCTCAGCCCAAAGGCTTCAGCAGCGGCTCCATCTTCCGCAACCCCGTGGAAACGCCAGCCGGGCGCCTCATCGACAGGGCCGGTCTCAAGGGTTTCAGGGTCGGCGGGGCCAAGGTTTCCGAGATCCATGCAAACTTCATCATCAATGACGGCAATGCCACGACAGGCGATATAGTGGAGCTCATTGCCCTCATAAAGGGTCGGATCAGGGAAAGGTTCGGCATCGAGCTCACGGAGGAGGTGAGGATCATTGGTCAGTGATTTCAAGGACCGGGTGAGGATCCCGTCCAAGAAGAAGACCCTCTCTCAGATCAACTCGATCCTCAGGGTTGCCATGTGGGTGTGTCTCGGGATATCCGGGGCACTCATCACGCTGTGCGCCGCTGCCTATACGAGCAACAGCGAGCTGTTCCACGTCAAGCGCATCGACATCACGGGCAATGCCCATGTGAAACGAGATGAGGTTCTTACTTTACTCGACATCGAACAAGGGGATAATATACTGTCCTGGAATATGAACGAGGCGAGGAAGAGGCTGCAGAAACACCCGTGGATCAAGGACCTGACCGTTTCCAGGAGCTTCGTGGCCGCATCGGTGAAGGTCAGCATCACGGAGCACCGGCCCATGGCCACCCTCTTCCTCAAGGACCGGCCCTACTTCATTTCCGAGGATGGCCTCGTGTTCGCCTCCTCCCCGGGCATATACTATGGCCTCATGGTAAATGCCCCCGACTACTCGCGGGAGGATATGACCAAGGATCTCGCACAGATCCTGAAGAATATCGTGAACGCTTCGGCCCTCGTCCGGTCGAAGGGGCTTGCCGTGAGGGATGCGGCCATCAAGCCGGGCGGCCTGGTGGACATCAGGCTCGCAAACGGGGTAACCCTGACCATCTTCGGCGAGATGACGCCCATCAAGGTGGAAATGGTGAAGAAGACGCTTTCTGAATTGCATCCCCCGGAAGGGACTATTATGGATCTCAGGTGTGAGGACAAGGTTGTCGTGAGGAACAGGGGTAATTATGGCAGCGAGGGATAAAATCGTAGTAGGGCTCGATATCGGAACCACGAAGATCTGTTGCCTCATCACCGAGCTCTCCGAGAACGGCGAGCTGGAGGTGATCGGTTTCGGCCTGTCGGAATCGAAGGGGCTCAAACGCGGCCTGGTGGTGAACATGGAACAGACCGTGGACGCGATTCGTGGCTGCGTGGAGGATGCCGAGCGCATGGCCGGGATCAGGGTCGACGAGGTCTACACAGGGATCGCGGGTGGACACATCCAGGGAATCAGCACCAGCGCGGTCATCGCCATCAAGGGCGACGAGATCACCCATGCCGACAAGAGGCGGGTCGTGGACCAGGCCAAGGATTTCGCAAAACCGGTGGGGGTCGAAATCATTCATGTGCTCCCCCAGGAGTTCACCGTGGATGACATCACCGGCATCATCGACCCCGTGGGCATGGCCGGGTCCCGGCTCGAGGCAAGGGTCCATATCGTGACAGGCTCGGTTTCGGCGGTGAGCAACATCACCAAGTGCGCCCAGAAGGCCGGACTCGGACTGCATGACATCGTCCTGCAGCAGATCGCCTCCGCCGCCTCGATCCTCACCGCGGACGAGCGCCAGCTGGGGGTCATCCTCATGGACATCGGCGGCGGCACGACGGACATCGCGGTCTTCAACGAGGGCTCCATCCGCCATACCTCGGTCCTGCCCCTGGGCGGCGACCACGTCACCAACGATATCGCCGTGGGTCTGCGGACCCCCATCGCCGAGGCCGAGCGCCTCAAGATCAAGTACGGCTCCGCCATCTCCTCCAAGGTCTCCTCGGACGAGCAGATCGAGGTCCCTTCCATCGGCGGCGACAGCGTCAGCACCGTGCCGCGCCGGATCCTCTCCGAGATCATTGAATCCCGGATGGAGGAGCTCTTCAAGCTCGCCTACAGCGAGATCCGCAATTCCGGCCTGTCGGAGAAGATGGCGGGCGGCCTGGTGCTCACCGGCGGGGCGAGCTGTCTCGAGGGCGTGGCGCAGCTGGCCGAGGGCATCATGCACCTTCCGGT
>JAJFUP010000001.1 GCA_021372395.1 Deltaproteobacteria bacterium | reverse complement strand
GCCGAGCGCGTACAGCGGCGCCACCTCGCGGACGAACCTGGTGCGGGCGATGATGTGGACGGCCGGGCTCAACCTTCTGGCGAGCTCCGTTATCCTGCGCGTGGCAGATGCGTCGGGTATCATGATGACCAGGACATGGGCATCCGCGATATCGGCATGCTCCAGGATCGCTTCCTGGGTTGCATCCCCGTAGGTGATGGGCTCTCCCTTCAGACGCTCGGCCCGCACGGTCTCCGGGTTCATCTCGAGGATCAGGTAGGGGATCTCGGCCAGCCGAGCGGCCCGGGACACGTTTCTCCCTCCCACGCCGTACCCGACGATGATGAGGTGGTCTTTCAACTTCACCCTGCCTTCGACGGTCTTGACGGACAGGAGCCCAGACCTGATCCTCTGCGGAAGAGGAAGACGGATGGCCAGGTCAGCCACGCGGTCAGAGACGTTCATGATGAACGGGGCTAAGGCCATGGTCAGGACCGAGATCCCCAGGAAAGCCTGGTAGATGCCTGCATCGAGAATGCCGTTCTCGACCCCTGATCTGCTCAGGACGAACGAGAATTCCCCCACCTGGGCGAGCGCCAGGCCGACCAGGATCGTGGTGCGGAGCGGAAACCCGAGCAGGATGGCTGCCAGCGAGCCTGTGACGGTCTTCAGGAGGATGATGGCCACGGCGAGCCCCACGACCGGCAGAAAGTGATCACGGAGAAAGCCGAGGTCGAGCAGCATGCCGATGGAGACGAAGAACAGGCTCACGAAGATGTCCCTGAAGGGGAGGATCCTTCCCAGTGCCTCCTGGCTGTATTCCGATTCGGAGATGATGAGTCCGGCGAGGAAGGCCCCCAGGGCAAGGGACAGGCCGAGTTTTGAAGTGAACCACGCCACTGCGAGGCAGATGAGGATGACGCTGATGAGGAAGAGCTCCCTGCTCCGGGTGCGTGCGATCTGGTAGAGGAGCTGGGGCACGATCCACCGGTAGGCCGCATAGAGGAAAAGAACGAGCCCCCCCGCCTTGGCCAGAAAGAGCGGCAGGTGCTCGCGGGCCCCTGCATGACTGCCGGCCATGAGCGGGATGAGGAGCATCACCACGACCACGAGCAGGTCCTGAAAGATGAGGATGGACAGGGTGTTCCTGCCATGGGGGGTTGTGACCGCTGCCTTCTCGTCGAGCATCTTGAGGACGATGGCCGTAGAGCTCATGGCCACGAGGAATCCCATGAAGAGAGATTCTCTGCTGCCGAGCCCGAGAAGGGAGCACAGGGCATAGACGATCGCCAGGGTGGCTCCCACCTGGATCGTCCCTCCCAGGAAAATGCTCCGCCTGATCTCGAGGAGGTCTTTCAGGGAAAACTCGATGCCGATGCTGAAAAGCAGGAGTACGACGCCGAACTCGGAGACCGCCTCGACCTCTTCGGGACCCCCGATGAGGCCTAAGGCCTGGGGTCCGGCAAGGATCCCCGTGAGGATGAACCCCACGATGGCCGGCACCTTCAGCCGCAGGAAGAGAAAAATGACCGCGGTGCTCAGCCCCAGGACAATGATGAAGTCGCCGAGAATGATGCTATCCATGGTTTCTACGGCATTCTAATCTATTTCGGTCCTGTACTCAAGCCCTTATGGAG
Source organism: Deltaproteobacteria bacterium (assembly GCA_021372395.1). GTDB lineage: Bacteria > Desulfobacterota > Desulfomonilia > UBA1062 > UBA1062 > MWEI01. The sequence goes on along the minus strand of JAJFUP010000001.1, from coordinate 826 downwards.
ATCGAGCTGTCGGGCCATGCCCTGCGTGGGAAAACCGGTGCGGGAAGCTACGCCTTTGTCCCGGCGCACGGCACGGCCTGCGGCGATTTTTTGTCCCAGTCCATGAGCAAGGAGAGCTCCTCCCAGTCGTTCACCACCTGGTAGGGGTGGGGTTTGCGGTTCCACGGCTGGCTGTAGACGATGGGCGTGATGCCGGCCTCCTCGAGCAGTTGGCAGGTGTCGAGCCGGTCGTCGACGAAGAACCTGATGCCGCTGCGCTTGAGGACCTCGAGCTTTCCGGTGTTCACCCCGGTGGCCTCCACCTTTAGACAGGGCGGTTCTATGTGGGGAAGGTACTTTTCGAACCACAGCTCGATGGGCTCCTTTATGGGCCTGGCCGTCACGCAGAGCAGGGGGCCGTGGCCCACCATGCGCGTGAGCACGTCGACGGCGCCCTTGTTGGGCCGCAGATCGATATCCGGAGTCTCATGGGTGATGATGTCGATGATGTCCCAGGCGTGCTGTTTCTCCATGTTGATGACGTTCATGAACTCGTAGTCGGTTATGTCGTCGTAGTTGATGTCGTAGTTGTAGAGAGATTTCGCGAGATGGACGAACAGCCTGAAGGTGTCTGCCACCACGCCGTCGAAGTCGAATGCAAATTCTGAAGGATCTATGTTCATGGTCTAGGCCTCTCTGAAAATCCGTCTCTTGTGCCCTGTGTACCACAAGCCTCCCCAGGAAGCAAAGAACTCGCGCAGCGGAGTCTTCAATGCCCCATGAATGCGCGTCCTGCAGGGCCCAAGTGTTGAAAAAGAGGTTGACAAGATGCAGCCATACACGATAT
>JAJFUP010000274.1 GCA_021372395.1 Deltaproteobacteria bacterium | reverse complement strand
ATCTGATCATGGAAGGCCTCGATGGTGTCCTTTGCCCCTCGACCAGGGTGATCGCCTACCACATCAAGCCGAAACACATGGACGAGGTGCTGGCAGAACTGCCTGGGCGGTATGAATACATCAGAGGGGGGGAGGTGATCTCCAGTTGACGGAAGTTCTCGATATCGCGAAAAAAGACGGGAGATGGACGGAATGCCCCTCCTGCGCCGAGATCATCATCACCAAGAAGCTCAAGGAAAATATGTGGGTATGTCCCCACTGCGAGCACCACTTCCGGCTGAATGCAAAAGACCGGATCGAGTACATCTGCGACAAGGGGACCTTTCTCGAGATCGAAGAGGTGCTCGTCGACCGGGAGGACAAGGGACAGGTCCTGGATGAGGCCATCGCGGGCGGAGAGACGACGATCCTCGGGCAAAAGTGTGTCCTCGGGGTCATGGATTTCTCGTTCAAGGGGGGGTCCATGGGTGTGGCTGTCGGACAGGCAGTCATCGGGTTGATGCACCACGGGAAATCAAGGAAACTGCCGTTGGTCATCTTCTGCGCATCGGGCGGCGTTCGCGTCCAGGAAGGCATCTGGGGCCTCCTCCAGATGCTCCGGACAGCACATACACGAGCCCTCACCCGGGATGTGCCCATGATCACCGTGTTCACCGATCCCACCACGGGCGGCGTCAGCGCAAGCTTCGCCTCTCTTGCCGATATCCTCCTCGCTGAGCCGGGTGCCCGCATCGGGTTCGCCGGGCCCCGCGTGATCGAGGCGACCATGCAGTGCACCCTGCCCCCGGACTTTCAGGATGCAGGCAAGCTGCTTACAAACGGCTTCATCGACATGATCGTGCACCGTCACCGGATGCGTGAAACCATTGCTTTCTTCCTGAGATGGTTCTCGGAGACGTAAATCAGAACACGTGGTCCCTGGGTCTTGACAGGGTGAGGCTGGCCCTCGAGATACTCGGCCATCCTGAGGGGGCCTATCCCCACGTACTCGTCGCAGGGACCAACGGGAAAGGTTCGACCTGCATCTACCTCGAGCGCATCCTTCTCTCTTCTGGGCGCTCCGTGGGGACGACGCTTTCCCCGCACCTGTCCCGTTTCTCCGAGCGGTTCAGAGTGAACGGCAGAGAAGCTTCCCCCCTCGAGTTGGGCCGGATACGCGGCGAGATCGAGCCTCTTGTGGGAGACGTGGGGCTCACCTATTTCGAGTGGTGTGTAGTGATCGCTGCCATGCTTTTTGCCGGGCACCGGGTGGATGTGGGCATCTTCGAGGTGGGCCTTGGGGGAAGGTACGATGCCTCCAATGCCCTTGATCCGGCCATATCCATGATCAGCGAGATATCCATCGACCATACCGACTACCTGGGAAGCACGGTAGCGCAGATAGCCCGGGAAAAGGCGGCCATCGGGCGAGCCGGCAGGCCTCTCCTCACCACAGCCACGGGAAGGTCACGGAAAGTGATCAGGGAGCATGCACGCTCCATAGGGGCGGTTTTGACGGAGATCACCGAACCCTGCGAACTTCCCTCGGGCATGGCCGGTTACCGCCAGGCCATGAACGCGGCGCTCGCGAGGCAGGCAGCAGCGCTTCTCGATGTCCATCCCGGCCGGGACGATCTTGCCTATGCCATCAGGACAGCCTTCCTCCCGGGCAGAATCGAGAAAGTGGGGGAACACGTAATCATGGATGTGGCGCACAATCCCTCATCTATGCTAGTCCTTGTGACGCATCTGAAAAGATGTGGTTTTAAAGGGGTGGGCGTTGTCGGCATCCTCGTTGACAAGGACTTTCACACACTGGTGAGGATGCTGAAAAAAGTGTGCTCATGCCTGTATATAGCCCCGGTTGAATCGCCGAGATCGTGGGGGGAGGAAGATATGAAAAGCGTTGAGTCCCTGGGGGGCATCGAGATATGCGAAAGCATCACCCATGCCTTTGAAGAGGCTCTTCACACGGGTCTGCCTCTCGTGATCACCGGTTCATTCTACACCGTGGGCGAGGTGAGGGAATATCTCGTATGCCACGGCTGGCCTTCCTGAGCATCATCATATTCGGATATTGCCTCACCGGGAGCGCCTTTGGAACGATGCTCACGGTGGAGGCCGACGAGGTGCAGAAGACAGGGCCCCGCATCGAGGCCTTCGGGAACGTGCTGGTGACCGGAGAGGGGACCACGCTCAGGGCCGATTATATCGTATACGACACCTCTGCCGAGGATGTCTGGGCGACGGGGGATTGCCGGCTCACCGAAGAAAAGGGGGAAGTGGAATCCTCCTCTCTCTACTACAATGCCAGGCGCAAGGACATGTACGTGGAAAACGGATGGGTGCTGATCTATTCGGGCCCCATGAAGATATCCGGCGAATCCATCAGGCGCTACGGGGAAGATCTCTACACGGGCGGATCCATCGAGTACACCTCATGCCTCGGCTCTCCTCCCGACTGGTCCCTGAAGATGCATGATCTCGAGATCCCCGTGGAAGGCTATGCAACGGGCAAAGACGTTCGTTTCAACGTGAGAGCCTTCCCCATGCTCCGGATCCCCTACCTTCTCTATCCCGCAAAACTCAAGCGGCAGTCCGGGCTTTTGTTCCCGGAGATCAGCCACTCCTCCGACTATGGAGCGAGGTTCGGCATCCCGGTCTTCATCGTCCTCGGCCGGTCCGTCGACCTGACGCTCACCCCGACCTACCTCACCGAGAGGGGCCTGCTCCTGAAGAACGAGCTGAGATACAGCTTAAGCTACGAGCAGGCCGGGTACCTGTACGCCGAGTTGCTTCATGACAGAAGGGGAGGCGAGACGAGTGACGGCGGGGTCTTGGATACCATCCCGAATGACCGGTGGTTCTTCAAGGCGGAACAGACAGGCGGCGACCTCACCTGGGACGTTAACCTGGTGAGCAGCCCGGATTACTTCAGGGACATCGGGACCTTCTACGGATCGAGTTTTTCGTCGAGCGACATGACGAAGGATCTCTTCCCTCTCAGCGACAGGGACAGCGAAGAGCTCATCTCCCGCGGCCAGTGGGTGAAGTCCGGAGGCGGCTTTTCCCTTGCCGTATCCGGACAGTGGAAACAGGACCTGCGCGTACAGGACAACGGGATGACCCTCCAGGAACTCCCCAGGGTGTCGGCAAGGATGAACGAGCGCTCGATACCGTATACCCCGCTGCGGGTCACCTCGGAGCTCAGTTCGATGAGGGTGTATTCGTCCGACTGGATCGATGCCGTGAAGGACCAGGGCCAGATCGAGGTTTCGTGGCCTCTCAGCGTGTTTCCCTACTTCACCTTGAGGCCCTATATCGCAGACGTCTACCGCGACACGCGTTTTGCCGAGACAAAGGGTGCGTATCCGGATTCCCTGTACGCCGAGCACTGGCAGAAGAGGGGCGCCAGCCTCTCCACCACGCTCTACAGTTCCCGGTTCAACGACAGCTGGTACCACCAGATGATCCCCGAGATCTCCTGGAATTACCAGTCACGCTACGGCGGGAACTACAGTGCGAACAATGCTGGCGATATCTTTCCGGAACTGCTCACGGACGATGACTGGGAAAAGTCCTTTGACATGAACGTGAGCATCGCGAACTACATCCGGGACAGTGCAGGCACGTCCCTTGCCGATCTGTCCGTCACCCGGCCCTACAGTTACATCACCCGGGAGTGGGGCTTGATAGAGACCACGATGAATTTCAGACCCGCATCATGGCTGAGCGCAAGACACACGAACTCATTCGGGAGGGAGAACAACAAGGGCCCGTATGCTACCCAGGAGCACTCCTCACGGCTCACCTACACGGATGACCGCGGCGATCAGCTCTACGTTGCCGAGGAGTTCAACCGGATCGACACCAAGTTCGTCAAGGTGGGTACCAGGGCTGAGCTGATCAGCGGGTTCAGCGTCGGGTTCGCGATGGGGTACGACTACCTTCGGCATGCATATGACAACTCTCAGCAGAGCATCGGCTACGCCTCCCAGTGCTGGGCTGTCGAAGCCAGGAGAGAGGTGGACCCCGGCGATGCCGTTTCTTCGAGAGACACCACGTGGTCGTTCTCGGTAAGACTGCTCGGCCTTGGAGATGTTGGCCGACCGGGCATGAGCACGCCCGGAGCTCAGGCGACCCAGTGATCCCTTCGCGCCCGGAAACCCTGGAGCTCATGCGGAGCTATCTCATGCCGCATCACATTGTACTCCACAGCATGATGGTGAGACGGGTGGCTGTGGCCATTGCCTCATCCCTGAAGGTGTCCGGCCTTTCCATCGATCTCGCTGCCGTGGACAGGGCATCCATGCTGCATGACCTCTGCAAGATGGATTCGCTCCGGACAGGGAATGACCACGCGCTCATGGCTCAGGAAGTCCTTTGTGATCAAGGGTATCCATTCATAGGGGACATCGTGGGTCAGCACGTCAGGCTCAAGTCTCTGATCGAGGTCAACGAGGCCATGGTGGTCAATTATGCGGACAAGCGGGTGATGCACGATCGCGTGGTCTCCCTTTCAAAGAGGTTCGTGGACCTCATGAACCGGTACGGAACCGATGACGCAAGGCAGGCGAGGATACTGAAACATCACCAGGACAGCCTCCGGATTCAGGACGTCATGGAGAAAAGCTGCAGGATGGACCTGGAAGGGTTGATTGTCCTAAACCTGATACCGTGTGATCAGGCGCTCTATGGTCGATGAGGTCTCCTGGGAAAGGACTGACCTGTTGACGAGGAGGATGAGCACGAATATCTTGAAGGGGTAGACCAGCACGAGCCTGCCCTGATCGATGAAAGAGACCTTTCTCGGTCGTGAAGGGGAGAGGTCTCCCAGAAATTCAGGAAGATTCATGTAGAATCTTGCAACATAGGGGATCTGGACCTCTTTTGATATATTCCCGCTCTGGTAGAGGATCTCGTTGTCGGACCTGACCACGGCGATGCCCGTGCACTCGCCCATGGAGGAGAGGTTCTTCACGAGCATACGCGTGGATTCGTCGACAGGAGCCACCGCACTGTCATCGATCTCGCCCTTTTCCAGGGCAAGGCTCATCTCGTCGGCCTTGCGCATGCCCTCGATGAGGAGGTACTCCCAGTTTGTGGTGATGCTCACCTTCGGCGCCTTCATTCCGCCCATGAATCTGAAGCTGCCCGTGGACCACGAGAGGATTGTGAACAAGGCCTCCTCCCCATCTATGGCCCCGACCTCTGCATGGGTTATCTGGCCGTCCTCGAAGTAGATCGACCCTTCGCGATTGTCTTTTTTCACGAACATGGCATTGGTGATCTGACTCAGGCAGTTCATTTGGATGAGATCAGGGAGCTGGAGTCCCGTAATGCTGCCGTTGAACCCGCGGGCACCGTCTTCTTTGAGCGCCTTCAGGACAAGACTCCTCATCTGGTCGATCTCGAAAGGCTTCTCGATGTAGAAGAGAGACCCCCGCGCCTTTGCCTTCTCCCGTATGTCCGTGGAACCGTAGGCGGTCATGATGATGACTTTG
>JAJFUP010000267.1 GCA_021372395.1 Deltaproteobacteria bacterium | reverse complement strand
GGCAGCAGTTCCATTGCCGATGAAAGGTGCCTTCCGTAGGAAACGGCCTATCGATGCCGCTGTCGATGCAGTTGTTGGCCCTGCCCGGACAGCAAACCGGAAAAGAAGCATCGTGCGTTGGCACCTATCGATCGGTTGTTGTATCCCCCCTCCTGCAGGACGAGGCACGGCAGCCAGACCTGTCCGATCTCCGTACCGATCGCCGTGAAGTCCCGGCCTGTGAAGCTCCATGTGCCGGTAGGGTCTCCTTTCGCCGTATCCAGTCCGAAGCACACGACAAGGTAGGTGGCACCGAAGTCCCGAACGCGGGCCAGGGCGAGCCGCAGCGTGTGAAGGTAATGGGCAGTGTCGATCGTCTCGGGCAAGGGGTAATTCACGTTGTACCCCACGCCTTCTCCCTCGCCCCGTTCGTCGGCAAAACCTGTGAAATACGGATACGCGAAGCGTGGGTGCCCGTGAATCGAAAGTGTCAGCACATCCCTTCGGCCATAGAAGATGTCCTGCTGTCCGTTGCCGTGATGGTAGTCTATGTCCAACATGGCGACCTTCCCGAACTGGCTGAGGTAATGGGCGGCAATGGCTGCATTGCTGAAGTAGCAGAAACCGCCGAAGAAGCCCCGTTCGGCATGGTGGCCCGGGGGGCGAACCAGCGCATACGCGGTCCGTCTTCCGGAAAGAAGCTCATGCGCAGCGGTAAGCGCACAGTCAACGGCGCGACGTGCTGCAACGTGCGCATGGCCGCTTATGGGCGTGAACGTGTCGATGCAGTAGTACCCCGCACGGATCGGCAGTTCCACCGGTGGACGGGCTCGGTTGCGGATAGGGAACACATACGGATAGATGGGGGCATCCGGCTCTGCATTTTTGCAGACCCGTTTGAAGTACCTCACGTACGCGGGGTCATGCACAGCGGTAATCCATGAGTCGCCGAACGTTCTCGGCGGCACGGTGTCAAAGTCCCCCGTCAGATCCAGGGCCTGACGTATCGACTTGATACGTACAGGCGCCTCGACGTACCCGCGTTCTCTCACATGGTGGATCTCGTGCTGGTCCGTCACCACAAGAGCGATCTTGGTAAGATTCGTTGTGGCTGCATTTCGTTTCTCCACCACCTGAGCCACGGCATAGCGCGGCGGCCTGAGTCGAGCGGGGTCGTCGCGGACGGACTCCACCACCATCCGGACGTACGCCGGATCACAGATGTCCTCGTACTTGCGTTCGAGAATGCTGGTAATGACCTGTTTCAGGTGGCTTCTGCCGAGTACGCTGTCTTGCGCCAAGTCATCGAATACCAGATAGGGGGGGTTGTCCGCTCCGGGGTGAACGGGCGTTTCATAGGCCGTGCTCATGATGGGGCGAGCGCCATAGGCCTCGTAGAACTTCAATCGCGCCCGGTTCTGTTTGAGGACATCCGGGTTGGGGCAAAGCTTCGGGTCGTCAGGCAAGCATTCGAAGAACACGCCCACGACGCCAAGAGACAATGCCTCGCTTCGAACCCGTTCGTAAAGCGCTCCGCCCACGCCACGGCCTGCCAGCCTCCTGTCGCTGGCGAGGTAGTCGAGGTAGCAGAACTTCAGGTCCGCATCGTGATCGAGCAATGCCAGGCCTCGGACAGTGGATCGATGGTCTTCGGCTACATAGAGAATCGAACGAAAGCGGTATTTCAAGGGATGCCGAAGTGATTCGGGTATGCGGTCGATCTTCTGGCGGTCGAGCAACTCGAACTGCGAACGCAAAAGCGCCCTGACCTGCTCCAGGGCATGTCGGTTCGCGGGAACGACATCATCGAATATGCGGCGAATACGAAACATCTCATACCCTCCTCGAAACTCTCTTTTAAGCCGGCGCTCCGATCATCTGCAACAAGCCGGGCGCCGAGCCGGGTGCATGTGATTTTCGGGCCGCTTTCCCGAAAATGGTATCTCATTGCATGCAGGGCGGCCCAACATCAGGCATCAGGGTCGTCCGGTTGCGGGCGTCCGCTGGATGGCTTTGCCGGGTGCTCCCTGCAGTAGAAACGAGTCGTGGGATATGCCAAATCAATATTTTCCTCCTTGGCGAACGCATCGAGCGTAGCCTCCCATATCTGCTGATCGCTCGCTCTCCTTTGCCGCGGGTTCACGAGATACCGAACGGTCAGCAGGATACCACTGTCCTTGACGGTTGTGTAGACTATCGGTGTAAGCGTTCTATAGGAGATGAGGTACTTCTCGGCCGCCCGACGGATCTGTTCCTCTGCCCCTTCCGAAAAATGTGTGACGTTCTCATGCGCGATGGTCTCCAGTAATCCCTTTGCCTTCTTCCAATCACTCTCAAACGTTACCAGGACGGGTATTTCGTTCCAGATGTATTCGAATCCGATGTGGTAGTTCGCCAGGGAATCTCTGAGCACCTTGCTGTTCGGCACGTGGACGATTCTGCCCGTGCTCTGGTCGGCATCCACCCAGTTTCCGATCTCGACAAGGCTGAATTGGAAGAAGCGTATGTCGATGACATCACCTGCCGTTTCGCCGATCTGGATGCGGTCCCCGACCTTGAATGGCTTGCGCGAGATTATGAAGAACCAGCCGGCGATATTGGCGATGGTATCGTGCATGGCTATGGCGATGCCTGCTCCTGCCAGCCCCAGGAAGGTGGTCAGAGAAGTAATGCCTTTCAGCCATATGGGACCGATCAGCATCACGAGAAGTACTGTGTATGCATACAGAACGGCGCGGCGGGAGCGATAGACCAGCGTCGGACCGGCTAGTTTTCTCCTCAGGATCAGATTCGCCATGAACCTGGCTGCTGACAGAAGGAGGAAAATACCAACTGACAGTAGCAGGTTATCAAGAAACTCAGGAGAAGTATGCAGGTATTCGCTCAACGAAAGCATTGCGATTTTCCTCTCGATTTGTCAGACGCACTATACGAGAGATCCCCGGTGCATGAGCTTATGCCATGACACGTCCGGGGGTCTACCCTGCCATGAGTTTCCGGAGCTCGGTTGCATCGAAGACCAGCCTGATGGATCTGATCTTGCCGTCTTGAACCGTGAAGAACTCGGCAGTTCTGATCATGCCTGCAGGGCTCATGGTGTCGCAATCGTAGAGCAGGGCGGCCCCGGTCTCGGAAGAGTAGCTTTGAACTACGACGACGCTGCGGAGCATCTTCCGGAACATGGTGAGCGCGGCGATAAAGTCATCGGCCCTGCGGAACGTATCGATGCTTCCCTGGAAATCCAGATCATCGGCCAGGCACGCGCGCGCAGCTTCGAAGTCGCCGCTCGTCCAGGCATCGTGATACTGTGTGACGACCTGCTTCGCATCCATAATCACCCCTCCTTCAATACTCTGGTATTATAACCGCCTCGATGCGCAGATCCACCGTGCCCGACGGAAAGATCACCTGTGCAGGGATGAGGGACCGTCAGATCCGCTGCTTATGGTCGAAAACAGCATGAAGGGGGTTTCCCGGATCGACCCACACCCGGCAGGTTCCATCCGGCCCGATGCGCTCGTCCAGGTATTTCCGGGCAAGATCCTGTGACCGGAACCCCGCTGTGTGGGAGGCCTCGGGAGTGACCCTGTACTCGCTCCCGTTCCGGGTGAAGGTGCAAAGCAGCCGGTATTCCCAGACGATCTTTCTGTTTCCTTTACTCGGGAAGTGGCATTCACGAACTTCGCGGTCTATGCACCGCGCGGTGAGGAGTATCCACCCGGCCTGCTTGTTGAAGGCGGCGTACAGGCGGCCTGCAAAGATCATGACCAGCCCGGACAACCCGACTGCAAGTGCCGTCCCTTGCGCATGTCCGGAAATGAGCAGATAGACTGATCCGAAAAACAGCACAGCACCACCGAGCCCGGTAAACAATGTCAGCGGTGTGTTGTGGACATACTCGGCCCGGCCCGGCCCCTGCCAGGGAATCCATTCTATCCGCCAGCCCTGATTGCGGATTCGGTCTTGAACATCCCGAAGCTTCTCCCTGCTGCTCAATGGTCACCCCTCCGTGCGGATCAGCGATTTATCTTCCATGGTTATATGCCATTTTAAGGGATGCAGAGATGTCGAGCAATCTTTTTATCGCTTCATACGAAATGGGGTGCCGTCTCTGGGCGGGAAAACAGGGGGCCGGCCGGCCTGTGCCGAGTTCTGCATACTTTTGTTGCACACAAGCGGTCGATATTGATGTATACCCTCTCTCGTCGATACCGACGGCAAGGTGAAAGAGGGCGCGTGTACACCCCGGGAGTGCTTGACGATCTGATGGATCCTGCCGTGAATATACGACCGACTGGGGAGAGAAACCATGAGCAACCTGAAGTTTGACGAAGAAACGGCACGTCTCCAACGGGCATTGACGCTGTGTCACGACCTGGTGGTTCGCCGCAGTGCCGTCCTGCAGGCGCTTCATCTGCGCACGGGCGAGCAGGTTCTGGAGGTCGGCTGTGGCGGCGGTTCCTACGCATATGAGGCAGCGAAGTGCGTCGGGCCTGACGGGTGCGTATGCGCCACAGACATCAGCGAAGCCCAGATTGCCGCTGCCCGCGAATGCTGCGCCGATCGTGCGTGCGTAGACTGCCGCGTCGCGGACCTCGCGGACCTTCCGTATGCCGAAGGAACGTTCGATGCAGCCTTCTGCTCACAGGTGCTGGAGTATGTGCCTTGCCTGGATGAATCTGTCCGGGAGATCCACCGTGTGCTTCGGCCGGGGGGCCGCCTGGTTATCCTGGCCACGAACTGGAGTTCTCTGGTGTGGTATTCCGCCGATCCTGAACGCATGAAAAATATCCTGTCTGCATGGGACGAGCATGCCACGTACCCCGATCTGCCTGCCATACTCCAGGCGCGGCTTCTGAAGGCCGGCATGAAGCCGCTTCGTCAAAGTCCGGTTCCCATCGTAAATATGTCCTACAATGAGAGCGGCTTCAGCTACTGGATCGCGAGGATGATCAAACGATACCTGACTGTCAGGGGAACGGTTGCAGCGCACACGGTGGATGCCTGGCTCGATGAGTTCGACGAACTGGAGAAGGAGCAGAGCTACTTCTTCAGCTCGACCCCCATCCTGACCGAGGCAATCAAGATCTCCTGAGAAGGAAAAGCCCGGGAAAAAGGGCGTCAAGTGCATCCGCTGGTTTGGCTTGCATGGTCTTTTCACGCACCTCCTCAGGGGCGCGGGCCGATCAGCAGGAGGGGTGTGCGGATCCTGTGCTTGAGGGTCCGGGAGACGCTTCCGAACAGGATGCTGCCGATGAAGGAGTGGCCGTGGGTGGCCATTGCAACGAGGTCGTAGCCTCCTCCCTCTATCTCCGAGAGTATCTCGGTTTCCGGCTCGCCGCTTCTGATGATGATCCGGGCCTCAATGCCCTGAGCCTCGAGTATCTCCTGGCGGGCCTTCAAGGCCGCCTCGGCCGATTCACGCAGCGCGCGGTCCTGGTCTATCGTGTGGGAGTGCACCACGTGCACGAGGGAGACCCGGGCGTTGTTCTGGAGCGCCAGGGCCGACACGTGCTCGATGACCGCGTCGTCTACCGGGGAGCAGTCCATGGTGACCAGGATATTCTTATAGACCTGCATGTCAGCCTCCTCCTGCGAGCGTCGAATAGAGCAGGTAGATGTTCAGGATGATGACGATAGCGGAAATGACCATGGCTGCGGCGAACTCCGGCCGGCCGCTTCTGAACCGTCCCATGAGGTTTTTGTCGCGGCAGAGGATCAGCAGGGGGACAAGGGTGAAGGGAAGCTGGATGCTCAGCACGACCTGGCTGAAGATCAGGATGCGGAACGTGTCCGTGGTCATGAGAATGATCATGAGCGAGGGTATTGCCGTAACGAAAACGGAAATTTTGTAGAGCAGTGTTCGAGGGTCCTCCGGTTTTCCCAGAAACCCGGTGATCACATTGACCTCCGCCATGGACGAGGTCAACGACGAGCCGACGCCCGCGAACACCAGGGCCACGGCAAACAGGAAACCGGCCAGCGGCCCGGCCAGAGGCGACAGTGTCGCCGACGCCTGCTCGATGTTGTCGATCACGACATGGTGGCGGAAGAAGACGGCGGCAGCAACGATGATCATGGCCGCGTTCACCGCCCACCCCATGAGCATGGCGAAAAGCGTATCGAGCCTTTCATAGCGCAGGAGAGCCATCTTCTCGTCCCCGGTGATGCCCCACTTCCGGCTGTGAATGACGTTGGAATGCAGGAAGATATTGTGAGGCATCACGACCGCCCCGAGGATGGCCATGGCCACGTAGATGCTGCTTCTGTCGACACGCGGAACGACCAGAGAGGGCGCCAGAACCCTCCAGTCCGGCCTGACGAGGATGATCTCCACGAGGTAGCACAGGCCGATGATCGCGAGAAAGCCCATGATGATCGCCTCGATCCGATGATACCTCTGGCTCACGACGAGGAACACCTTCAGGAATACCGTGAGCAGTGCACCCGACCACAGCGGCATGCCGAAGAGGAGATGGAATCCGATGGCACCTCCGAGCAGTTCCGCCACATCGGTGGCGACGCAGGCGAGCACGATCGTCAGCCCCAGGAACGCTGATGCCGGGGCAGAGAAGCGTTCCCGAATATTGACTGCGAGCGATTTTCCGGTCACGATGCCGAGCTTGGCGGCCATGTTCTGGATCACGATCAGCATGATCGTACTCAGCGTGATGACCCAGAGAAGATCATAGCCGAACCTCGATCCGCCCTCGATGTTCGTTGCCCAGTTGCCGGGATCGATGAAGCCGACAGTGATGAGAAAGCCGGGACCGAGAAAGCTGAGAAGCGTCTTGAAAGAGAAGGCCTTCCTGGTCGCCGCCATCGAGGTCATGCCGTTTTTCTTGGCTGCGATCCTTTCAAACCGTCCCCCCTGTGCCTTTTTTCTCTCGCGATACGTATGTTCCTGCCCTCATGGTTTCTTCTGTTCTGCCGGTGCGCCTTTCCGGACAGCAGGAGCCGTCTTTCCGGCGGGTTTCAGGATCGGTGACGGTACGACAAAGTCAAAAGAATGGCACTGGTTGCAGTACACCTCGGACTTCTTGTGGGCATGATGACACTTCTCGCACGCGAGGTTGGGACCGTAATGCGAGTTGTGCGGGTATCCCTCTTTGATCGTCTTGGTCTTCTCGATAAGATCGGCGATCGGATGGCACACCACGCAGGTTTTCGTGGTCACGGCCGCGGGCGGCTGGGTTTCACCGTGGCACTTGGTGCAGGTTACCCCGCTGAGCTGGTGTGCGTGGCTCAACGGCATGGTATTGATCAGTTCCGGGTCATTCCCTTTATGACAGGACAAACATTGAGGGAGTGTCAGACCCTTGGTGGCCGCATGATCGGCCGGCACCATGGCGTCGCCGCCGTGACAGGCGGCGCAGTCACCGGTTGCCGCCGTTGCGAGGTTTTGCGCCTGTGCCGCTTCAAGGGGCGTTGGATGAGACAGCCAGGACAGAAGAACCATAACGATCAGGCACAGCGCCGCTGTCACACCATCACCACGCGACATTCTCGAGTGAAACGATACGAAATCCGTGTCTCCCATGGCCTTTCTCCCTTGTGTTTTCTGCAACACGATCACTGTCAGCGGTTGAAGAACGCGTTGATGCCTGCATGGTGACCGGGGAAGGGCACCCTGGACAGGTGACCTTCCCACGGTGTTACCGTCTGTTTTCCGGAAAAGCGCATCAGCCCCAAGGCTTCATGGCTGCAGCACTCTTGCCGGCAAGCCTTCCGAACACGATGCATTCGGTCAGGTTCCCGCCTCCCTGGTAGACGAACTTGAAGCACGAGGAGATTTCCCCTGCGCTGAACAGCCTGGGAACCGGCTTGCCTTCCCAGTCAAGAACCTGTCTCTTTGCGTTTGCTGCAATGCCTCCCTTGGTATTCGGCCCGCCGGGATAGATCGGCATGGCATAGAAGGGTGGTTTGTCCACGGGTTTCAGCGTGGCTTTCAACCGGTCGAAATCTTCGTCTTTTCCGGCCGCACAGAATTTGTTGAAGCGCTGGACGCTGTTGGTGAGATTGGCTGTCTCGAGGAGTTTCCGGTTTTCGGGGTGTTTCTTGATCATCTCCGCCAGTTCCTCGATCGTGCCGGCCTTCATGATCCAGCCCTTGTTGATGGCATCCATGTTATCCTTTGACCAGGGCACAAACCCGTACCCCGCCGTCGAAATTCCCAGATTGGTGATGGTGTACTTCTCTCTCATCGCCTCGTCGAACACGAGCCAGCTGGGCACCCGGGGGTAAATGAGCTTGACGATGTCCATCTTCACCCCTTCCTTGTAGAAGAGGTAGCGGCTGGGGTCTTTGGTGATCAGATGCTCGGCCGTGTACCGGTTTCCGTAACTGTCAACCACGATCGAATTTTCTTTTCCCACAGCCGGGGTGATGATCCCCATCTTGAGATTGTGCTTGCGGATGGGAACGGCAGCGATCATGCGCGAAGCTGCCTTGCCCACCTTTGCCAGGCCTGCCCCTACGCGCATAGCCATGTCGATGCCGTCGCCGGTGTTGTCGGGGGAACCGTAGAAGGCCCATCCCTCGACGCCGGGGCCCTCGAGGAAGGCCTGCCTCATGCTGGCATTGTATTCATACCCGCCCGTCGTGATAATGACCCCTCTTTTTGCCTTGAAGGCGACTTCCTTGCCGGCCTTGTTCGTGGCGATAACCCCGATAATCTCTCCCTTGCTGTTGGTAACCAGCTTTTTTGCCGGCGTGTTGTACATCACCCGGATCTTCCTGCTCTCAACGCCGCCTTTCAGCACGGCGAAAAACGCCTCGCCGTTCATCTTCTGGGCCTTCGGCAGATCCTTGGTGGGGACGTCGAAGGCGGATTCTCCGGTGAAGGTGCTCCCGAAGACCTGGTACCCGGAATCGGCGGCACCGGGGAACGTGGGGAAGGCCGCGCCTGCGAACCCGCTCATGCTGACCACCTTGAAATCGGGATCGAGCTTCTGCAGGAAGGCGACATTCTGGGGGGCGTACTCTACAAACATTTCCGCGAGGCCGTCGGACCACTGCGGCTGTTCCCCTTCAAACTTCCAGGGGATGTTTTCGCCGCTGAACATGGCCTTGACATATTCCTTGAGGGCCGCCTTATTCCCTTTCGGGTCGGGCGAGTGAAAGATGCCGCCGGACATCCTCGTATTGGAGTAGTGGGTTTCCATGGCCTGCTTTTCAAGGACCAGGACCTTCGCCCCTGCATCATGGGCCTCAATTGCCGCACAGGCACCGGCCCCTCCGAATCCGAGCACCAGCACATCGGCTTCTCCATTCCACGATTTCGGAATCTCGGCGGCCGAAGCTTTTTGTGGGCCGACAAGCAACCCCCCGGCAGCAACGCCGGCGAGGGTAATGCCCCCTGTTTTCTTGAGAAAATCTCGTCTGGTTACCCCTGTGTTCTGACTCTTCTTATCTTTAGACATAGTGGTTCCCCCTTTGTGATGGAATGGTCGTGGGATTGTTCCTTCATATTTTATGGAGATAAAGGGTAAGTCCGGCATCAGGGATGTCAAGCCCTGCAATGGAGAGCTTGCCTTTAAATTTCAGGAGATGGTAAAACTGTCGAAGGGTCGGGCGGTCTGGAATGGCTGCCCGGAGGCAGGCAGGAAAGGGGCAGGGCCATGCCGGGAGGTCCTCTGCATCAACGACGGAAATTAAACCCGACACACAGGCCGACCGATAAGACACCCCGATGACTTGAAAACAAAAGGGGATTTACGGGAAACCCGGTTGCGACCAGTTTTTCTCGTGCCCCAAACCCTGATGAAATGGAGGTTGATCATGAAGCAGAGGTTTTCACTGATCGTTACGCTCATGGTTCTCATGCTGGTGTGCCTTCCGGCCGGTGTTGCCGGGGCTTCCGAAGAGAACGACGCGGACATCCAGAAGTACTTCGTGCTCCACGACGGCAGCAAGGGCGAGCCCTACACGCTCTTCTACCCCGTCGAGCTGACCGGGCCGGGAGAGATCGGCGTGTATGCCAAGGTGTGGGACCTGGATCCCGACCCCAAGAACCGGAACTACGAGCCGCTCAGGATCATTCTCGTGGACTCCCGGGCATTCAAGGAGATGAAGCCCTCGCAGTGGAAGCAGTGGGTCATAAAGGCGAACAAGTTCAATGCAGTGGAATGGGTCGCCGGAGACGAGATCCGGAGCTTCGTCAAGGGGATGTCGCACCTCTTCGGCAAGAAGGACAAGCCGCCGAAATACTTCCACGGCCAGATCGCCTGCGGCAGGGAAGGGAAAGGGGAATCCATCAAGCATGCCGTGGATGCGCCCGAGCTGAAAATCACGGGGGGCCGCTACGTGGTCATCCTGCGGAACGTGGCCGACCTCAAGGCAACGGGCTCGCTCCTGATCAGGTATCCGGGAGAGCTCTCGGAGCTGGATCCCGAGGTGGAGAAGAATTTCGAGGCCAAGCCCGACCTCGTGGTGGAGAAGCTCTCGGTCAACACCCGGGGCCAGGTCGCGGTGCAGGTGGCCAACCGGGGCAAGGGCGCCCTGCGCCCCATCAAGTGGCAGCTCACGGGACCGGAGGCGGTGACGCTCACGCTTGAGGCCGGGGGCAGGAACTACGGCGTGACACTCTCGGCCCTCGACCCGAAGATGGAGCTCCGGAAACCGGGCGCTGCGGTGACCTACCTCTTCGAGAACCTCATCCTGAAAGAGCCTACGCGGGTGACGGCAGTCATCGACGCTGCGGACAAGGCAGTGGAGGAGAACGAGAGGAACAACCGCCTGTCCAGGGAGCTCACCCCCGGCCAGGCCCGGTACAAGAGGGAGCCCAAGGAAGAGGCAGCGAACGGCCTTCCGGACCTGAAGGTCTCCTCCGTGCGGCTCGACGGGAAGAGGCGCGTGATCATCGAGGTCACGAACCAGGGTCAGGCAGGTCTCGACACCGCGCTGTGGTCGGCAGGCGGGAAGGGACCGGAGCTCGAGCTCAAGATGGAAGGCCGCGGCTGGTCACGGGTCCAGCTGGGCATGCTGGATCCCCGCAAGAACCTGAGCCGCCCGGGCGGCGTGGCCGTGTATGACACCGGGTATGTCCTGAAGCAGACCGTGACGATCGACGCCACCATCGACACGGCAGGCGTGGTGGAAGAGGCCGACGAGGGGAACAACAGCTTCACCGCCACGGTGAAACCGCAGTAATCGTAAAACACGCACACGACACACGCGCCGGGGCCGGTCCTGCCGGTCCCGGCGCATCCTTTTCAGCTCCCCCCTTTCCTGGCTGCCGATGTGAGCGGCCATTGCCACGAGGGCGGAGTCTCCTCGTTCCCTTCAGGGCTTTCTCTCAAGTTCCTGCCATGACCTGCCGGATTCCTCATTGGGGTTGTAGCCCGGGCTGTCCGTGAGGATGTATTCTCCGCTCCCGTTCGACCACACATGCTTGTATCCGCTCGGCAGCTCAACCCTGGACCCTTCGATGGGGTTGAAGTAGTGATCCGTGCCCCGGATGGACTCGCTCATCTTCTCTCCGATGCGGTCATAGATCTTCTGCCTCTCGTTGTACGACTGCATCATGGAGTCGCTCATCTCGCTGTTGGTCTGGCTGATATAGCGGCTGAGCTCACCCATGGATTTTATGAACTTGAGCTGGTTCTGCACGAGGATGTCGACCACCTGGTTGTAGGTGTTGAACCACTGGGGGCTGACTTTGATGGAGTCCGTCATCGCCTTGAATGCCGTTGCGTTTGCCGCGAGCTTGCCCTTTGCCGCCTTGTAGGAGAAGAGGTAATTCACATACCAGTTGGTGTTGGTGGCTACCCCCTGGAAGGTCTGCAGCGGGTACGAGTATCCCTCGACAACGGCGAAGATGTCTTCCTCCATGGGCGTCCCGTCCTTCAGGTATTCGATACGCATCTTGGCAGCGCTGGCGAAGGACTGCACCCCCGGCTGTCCCGCCCCCGCCTTCAGTTCCTTTGCCAGCTCGGGCAGCGGGCTGACGCTCAGCACCTTGAGCCCGACCGCGTGGCCCCGGAATCGGGGAAGAATGATCCTAGTCAGCGCATCTTCGGGGCCCGCCACAGGCATCACCTCGGCCCCCATATACCGGGAACCGGGAGGAAACATGGACAGCAGCATCTGGTTGTTTGTCCAGAACAGGGCCAGGCTCGGGAAGGCCTCGAATTCCTCGTGGCCGGCGGGATTTCTCACCGTGAAGCTGACCGTGGCAGGCATGACCGGGTTGTCGAGCACCCAGTTGACCCCTCCGCTGAACTGCCAGCCTGCCGGGATAAGAAGGCTGAAGGCCTCGCCGCCTGTGCCCCTGCTGTCCACGTAGGTGTATTTCTTGAGGCGCAGGCCATCTCCCAACGACGTAGCAGACCTGGTGGAGGAACCGGCGTCCCGGCCGGTTTTGGCTTCAATCCTCTGTGGTGCGTCGGATTTCTGGCAGGACGCGAGGCAGAAGGTGCTCATGAGAAACAGGGCAACCGTGAAAAGGATGATTTGTCTTCGCCTGCTGCCCCCTTGTCTTGAGGCGCCGGCATTTCCCCTCCAGCGAAGGGGAGGGAGACCCCCGGACAGCTGTTTCGTGAGCCCGGTGTCGAGCTCGTGTCTCTTTGTGTTCCCTGCCTTGCAGCCGGATCTCATGGATTCCGGGTGATTCCATTCCGCCTGATTTTTCATGGCCCCTCCTTCTCACAGCCTGCCGGCTGATGTATTGACATGAAAACGTGCAGAGACCGGAGGCGTCAAATTGAGTGTCGTGATGAGCACCGGAGGTGAGCACACCCCGATCCCGCCGTGATTGCACGGGCTGTTCATTATGCGCATGGCGAAGAGCGTCTTGAAAGAGAAAGCCTCCTTGGCCGCCGCCGTCATGTGCGGTCATGGCTGCATTCCGTAGTATCGTTTCGCATCATCGGTGACTCTTTGGATAAAGTCGCTCTTTGCCTGCGCGTAGGCGATGCGGTCGGCATGGTGCGCTTCAGAGAGCTTCTGTTTGAGGTCGCCATATTCCGAGGCAACGCCCGGGTGCGCGATGAGGTAGTCGCGGAACAGGAGCCTGTCCCAGTGCTCGAACTCCGCTTCGACCATGTGGATGTGATGCGTCCTGTTCCCGCACCTGTCACGCTTGATGAACCAGGCATAGAACGGCGGCGTGTCGTCTCCCCATGACGGCCTCCAGAAGTAGTCATAGCCCTGCGCTTCGAGGACGGGCGCAATGCGCTGCCTGGTATCTTCGAGGCTCGTCACCTCGACCAGGATGTCCACGATGGGCTTGGCGGCAAGGCCGGGCACGGCCGTGCTGCCGAAGTGCTCGATCCTTCTCGCCAGGCCGGAAGGCAGGCAGGCCATCAGGTGAAGCCGTTCCTGCTCGAACACCTCCGGCCAGCGAGGATCGTACGGCACGACGGCCACATCCTCCTTCACCACGCGGGCGATTTTTTCTTCAAGGGTTTCCATCCGTCCCCTCAGGCGGTTCCGTGTCGGGCAGGGAATGGTGAGCGACGATCATTCCTCCCCGAACGCCTCATCCATGACACGGCTGATCACCTCGTCCGACCATCGCTTCTTCCCGAGATGTTCCGGCATCCGTTCCAGGGCCGATGAGATGCGTCTTCCGGAAGAAACGGCCTTTTCCACATCGCGGGACAGGGGTGCTCGCTCTGTTTTTCGTGACATCTCCCGCTCGAGTGCAGCGGGTATCTCGGTGAGCTTTCCCACGATCCTGCCCTGCACGAGGCTCGTGAGCATGGAGTTGTCGTACCCGCCGAACGGTGCCCGGGCATCGTCTTTGAAGAGCACGAGCGGCTTGCCGACGGCATAGGCGATGGCTGCTTCCACGATCATTCCCTCGTCCGGGACGCGGCCGTTCAGGTTGCACACCACGGCGCTGCAGCGCTCAACGAGCTCGTACACGTCCAGCGAGAACAGGGCATAATCGATGCGGGTGCGTACCGCCGAGACCGTCGAAGCGAGCGATGCATTGGAGAACCGCATGACATACGCTTCGAGCCCGTCACGGTGCGGCAGGAAGGTCCGGAACCCCGCGCCTTCCAGCACCCGGGCAATGGCGCTCATGCCGCCTACTTCTTCTGCGCAGAACAGCGGGCCTGAGCAGTAGATTCGCTCTTTTCCCATGTCAGACCTCCGAAATCCTTGCCACCCACTTCAGCCTCGGGCCGATGTCCTGG
>JAJFUP010000259.1 GCA_021372395.1 Deltaproteobacteria bacterium | reverse complement strand
GGCGCCAGGCTCATGATCGACGAAGGCATCCTGCATGACCCGCAGGTCGATGCGGCCTTCGGCCTGCACCTCATCAACCAGATACCGTGCGGGTACATCGGGTCCCGGTCCGGGGAGATCATGGCCAGCATGGACTCGTTCACCATCAGGGTGCGGGGCAGAGGCGGCCATTCGGCCATGCCCGAGGGAGGGGTGGATGCCATCTCCATCAGCGCCCGCGTCGTCTCCAGCCTCCAGCGCCTCATCAGCCACGAGATCCCGCCCCGGACACCGCTCATCGTCAATGTCGGGACCATCCACGGCGGCAACGCCCCCAACATCATCGCAGACCTGGTGGAGCTCTCGGGTACGGTGCGCTGCCTCGACGAGGAAATCCGCCGCACCATCCCGCTGCACATGGACCGCACCCTGGCACAGATCACTTCGGACATGCAGGGGTCTCACGAGCTTGAGTTTGAAGAGGGCTACCCGGTGACGGTCAATGACAGGACCATGGCGAACCTCGTGAAGGGGGTTGCCGGGGATGTCGTGGGTCCGGGCAAGTACCTCGAGGTGCCCCCCACCATGGCGAGCGAGGACATGTCCTTCTACCTGCAGCGGGTGCCCGGATGCTTCTTCTTCGTAGGGGCTGCCGGTTCCGAGGGCACATACGGACCCCACCACAACCCCTGCTTCGACTTCGACGAATGCGCACTCACCGTCGGACTCAAGATGATGGCGAACCTCGCCTGGGATTTCCTGGAAAAAGCCCTGCCGCGGTAAGAGGAAGGAATCAGGTGCCCTGTCGCATCTCTCGCGCTTTGTAGTGTCGTGATCTCCTGAGACCTTCTGCGATCATCTTGCACTCCAGACAATCCGGGTTATTTTTTCCCATGAGCCGATTGCAAAATTCAAAATGGTGTCAACTCCGCGAAAGCGGGGGTACGGAAGTTCTTCAAAAAATGGAGGAAACGTGTCCCATGAAGACCGTCCTGTCGGAAAACGCCCTGAGGATCCTGAAGCTCCGCTATCTGAGAAAGGACCGCGAGGGCACGGTGGTGGAGACCCCGGAGGAGATGCTCCAGCGGGTAGCCGCCCATGTGGCCGGTGCAGAGGTTGCCTTTGGCGGAAAATCAAAGGGCAGGGACTCAGCCGATGACTACTTCAGGATGATGTCCAGCCTTGATTTCCTCCCCAACTCCCCTACTCTCATGAATGCCGGCAGGGAGCTGGGCCAGCTGGCTGCCTGCTTCGTCCTGCCCGTGGACGATTCCCTCGAATCCATCTTCGATGCGGTCAAGAACACCGCCCTCATCCACCAGAGCGGAGGCGGAACCGGGTTTTCCTTCAGCCGCCTGCGCCCGAAAAACGATATGGTCTCGACCACCAGCGGCGTGGCGAGCGGACCGGTCTCCTTCATGGAAGTGTTCAACAAGGCCACGGACATCATCAAGCAGGGCGGCACCAGGCGGGGGGCAAACATGGGAGTCCTGCGCGTGGACCACCCGGACATCGAGGAGTTCATCACCGTCAAGAGAAACCCCGAGAGGCTGACGAGCTTCAACCTCTCGGTGGGGGCGACCGATGCCTTCATGGATGCGTCAAATAAAGACCTTCCGTTCCCCCTCGTCAACCCCCGGAGCGGCATCGTGGCGCGGACCGTCCAGGCCCGGGACATCTTCGACCTCATGGTGCAGTGTGCCTGGGAGAACGGTGAACCGGGCATCCTCTTCCTCGACGAGATCAACCGGCACAACCCCACTCCGCTTTTAGGCTCCATCGAGTGCACGAACCCCTGCGGCGAGCAGCCCCTGCTTCCCTTTGAAGCCTGCAACCTGGGGTCCATCAACCTCGCCCGGATGATCAGGCAGGGGGCTTCTGGCCCGGAGACGGACTGGGAAAGGCTCGCACGCACAGTCCACCTCTCGGTACGGTTCCTGGACGATGTCATCGAGGTCAACCGCTACCCCCTGCCCCGGATCGAGACACTCGCGCGCGCAAACCGGAAGATCGGGCTCGGGGTCATGGGGTTTGCTCATTTTCTCATCCTGCTCGGCATCAGCTACAACTCCGAGCAGAGCGTGAATCTTGCGGGCAGCCTCATGGCGTTCATCCGGGAAGAGGCATGGGCAGCATCCCGCGAGCTCGCTCAGGAAAGGGGACCCTTCCCGAACTTCCGGGGGAGTGTCTACGAAATTCGGGGGGAACCTCCCGCGAGGAACGCCACCGTGACGACAATTGCCCCCACCGGCTCCCTGAGCCTCATCGCCGGCTGCTCTTCCGGGATCGAGCCGCTTTATGCCCTCGCCTACACGCGAAACATCCCCGGAGACATTGGCGTTTATGAGCTGGACCCCCTGTTCAGATCCATGGCAGAGCAGGAGGGCATCCTCGATCCCGGGCTGGAGAGCGTGCTCAGAAAAACCGGCACCCTTCCCCCGGACCCCCGCATACCCCGGAGGCTCAGGGACCTTTTCGCCACGGCCATCGAGATACCCCCCGGGCAGCACGTGAGGATCCAGGCCGCTTTCCAGGCCCACACCGACAATGCGGTGTCCAAGACCATCAACTTCGCCTCCCGGGTCGGGCCCGCTGAGGTGAAGGATACGCTGCTGCTGGCCCACAACCTCAAGTGCAAGGGTCTCACCATCTATCGGGACAACAGCAGGGCCGGCCAGACGCTGACCTGCGGGCTGACGAGCACGTGCTAGGAGAAGAAGGGCCGGACGGCTTTCCCTG
>JAJFUP010000251.1 GCA_021372395.1 Deltaproteobacteria bacterium | reverse complement strand
GCACAAAGCCTCAAAGGCTAGTTTCCCCTCGTCATGTATCTCTCGGTGAAGATGTCGTCTTTGAGGCCCGAGTCGTACACGATGTTGCTCAGGTCGATGACCGTGGTGCGGCCGTTGACGACGTTGTGCATCTCGATGTGGGTCGGGGTGTTGATGTTCTTGATGTTCTTCACGTTCTCGAAGATCCCCTGCTTTTGGTACTGGCCCTTGGGGTCGTAGAAGTCCGCCTTGGCAGGGATGAAGGTGCCCTTCCTGATCCACACCACCACCTTCCTGTAGAACTCGACCTTCTTGGGGGTTGCCTCGATCACGTAGCAGGCCTCGTTCTTCACGTTCTCCTCCTTGAGGAGGGTGTAGGTGTAGTCGTCGACATCCTGGCTGCCCATGTCGAAGAAGGTGAGCTCCGTGCCCATGAAGCTCTCGCCCTTGCCGCTCGCGCTGATCTGGCGCACCCGCTGGAGGGCCGGGAGGTAGAGCCACTGCTTGTCTTCCTTCTTCTCGTTCGTCCAGACGAGGAAGCTCGTTCCCTTGACGTCGGCGGGCGAGTTGAAGAAGAGGATGGACTTGGACTTGTTCTCCCCCTCGCGCTTCACCCATGCGCTCAAAGTGCGTTCCCTCTTCTCCCCCTTCTGGTTCAGCAGGGTCATCTTCATGTCGGCCTTGCTGTCCTTTGCCTGGTCGAGCAGGTCTTCGGCTTTCTTCACGATCTGGTAGGCCGTCATGTCGGCGGACCGGCCGGATGCGGGAAGGATGAAAACGGAAACAACCATCACAAAGATCATTACGCCAAGAGACCTGCATGTCATTGCTGCACCTCCTGAAACTTTTTTTTCGAATCCGCCCTGATCGTGTCCAGTGTACCCTGTGCCTTCGCCGGTGTAAACTCCGATGTGACCAATTTCAGGGGAACTTCCACGGCCGGCATGCGAACGGCCTCGCTGACGAGCTCCGGAGGGAACACCTTCACGATGGCCGGGAGCAGGGTGAGTGCGGCAAGGGAGGTCGTCATCATGACGAGCGCCACGAGCATGCCCATCTGGCTGAGGATGATGAAGTTCGACGGGATGAAGACCAGGAAACCCGCGGCAACGGCCAGCGCGTTGTACAGGATGGCCCGCCCCGAGGTCTGCAGCGAGATCTTGATGGCCCGGTCCACGTCGTTCCGGATCTTGATCTCGTGGCGGTACCGGCTCAGGAAATGGATGGAGTAATCGATGCCCATCCCTATGGCCAGGCTCGCGATGATGGCTGTGGCGGCGTTGAGCTTGATGCCCGTGACCCCCATGACGCCGAAGTTCAGAAAGATCGGCGCAGTGAGCGGAACCATGCTGTACACGCCGAGCTTGAACGATTTGAAGGAAAATGCCGTGACCAGCATGACCAGGATGAACGAGACGATGAAGCTGGTGATCTGGCTTACGACCACCAGGCGGTTGAACTCCTTGGCAAGCATGGCAAGGCCGGTGGTGACGATCCCGGTCACCTTGGGGCCCTCGAGCCTGGTGTTCTCGAACCTTTCGACCCGATCCACCACCTCCTGGGCCAGGTAGCCGCTCTGAGACTTCATCTGGAGAAGGATCTGACCGTCCGTGAAGTCGTAGTTCACGAAGCTGTCCAGCTCGTCACCCCCGCCGGAGAACGAGAACAGGAGCAGGTACTGGGCCACGAGCTCGCGCGATTCGGGTATGGTGTAGAAGGCGGGGTCACCGTCGTGCATGGCCTGATTCATGCGCTTGATGAAGTCCACGATGGACACCACCTTGCCCACGTCCTTTATCCCCTTGAGCTCTTCCTGGAGCTGGTCCATCTCTCTCAAAACAGCGGGGTCCTTGATGGCGTCGGGGTTCTTTCCCTGGAAGGTCACATTGAACTGCGAGGTGCCGCCGAATTTTTTATTCAGGATCTCGTCCGCGATCCTGATGGGGCTGCTCCTGCGGAAGTCCTCCACGAGGTTGAGGTCGCTCTTCATGCGCACGGCGCCGAACAGCGAGGCCACAATCAGGACCACGGCAGAGACCATGATGGCCTTGCTGTGCGAGACGGTCACCCTCGAGAGCCAGTTGAGCACCGGGCCGATGAGGTCCTTTTTGGTGTGATGGTGGGAGACGTATTCCATGCCCCGCGAGTCGAGGATGGAGAGCACCGCGGGGATGAAGGTGAGCGCGATGACCAGGGCGATGAAGATCCCGAACGAGGAGAGCAGGCCCATCTGGGTCAAGGGGACGATGGGCGTGGTGCACAATGAGATGAACGAGGCCACCGTGGTGAGGCCAGCCATGACCACGGGCAGGCACACCCTGGTGAGGGCGTTCAGGATCCCCTCCCTGTTCTTCCTCCCCTCCCCGGCATCCGAGAAGACATTCTCCACCACGTGGATGCCGTAGGCCGAACCCACGGCCATCATGACCACGGGAAGCGCGGAGGTCACCATGGTGAGCGGGATCTTCAGGAGGGCCATGAGCCCCATGGTCCAGATGCAGGAAACCCCGACGCCCAGCAGGGGCAGGATCACCCCCCGGATATTCCGGAAAAACAGGAAGAGGGACACGAGCAGGACCATGACCACGAGCGGGATGAGCAGGTTCAGGTCCTTGATCATGTAGTGGCCCTGGAGGGCTTCCACCACCTTGGTGCCGGAGATGAAGAACCTCTCCGGTCCCTCGTACTTTTTCATGATGTCCTGAAGCCGGTAATAGATGGGAACGATCTGGTCGGTCTCCACGTCGTCCTTCAGGATGATGGACATGGCGGTGCCCTTCCCGTCTTTGGTGATGTACACGCCGTCGTACACCCCCCAGGACGTGGCCTTCTCCTTCAGGTCAGCCACCTCCTGCGCCGTGGCAGGGACCGTGCCCTCGGCAACCATTGGGGCCACGTCGAGCCCGGATTCGCTGCCCTGGATGTTCTTCACGTTCAGGATGCTCGTGACCTTCCTGACCCCCGGAATGGCCATCGCCTCTTCCGAGATGGACCGGATCTTCTTGAGGGAGCCGGGGTTGTAGACATCCGCGGCCAGCATGCCGATGAGGATGTCCGCGTAGGACGCGAACTCCTGCTTGTTGGCGGTGTAGACCTTTTCCACGGGATTGTTCTGCTGGAGGATGATCTCCACCCGGGGGTCGATCTTCAAACCCCGTATCTGCATGCCGAAGAAGACCGTCACCAGGGTGACTGCAGCGACTACCCAGTACGGGTGGTGCACACAGAACTTGAGAATTTTTTTCATAGAGATATGCTCCCCACACCCGTGGGCAAAGAGACGGATGAATCCCTCACCGGTATCCCCACCTTCTCATTCAACTTCACCAGGCATCCCCCTTTTTCAATTCAGGTAATGAATTATCATTACCATTGATCAAATGTTATCAAACCCGCTTTCTCAACCCTGTGCAGTCATTTATTTCAATACAATTTCAATTCATTGAGTCTTGTGAGCATACTCCATTCACACTAAGTAATGAATCATCATTATCTGCATATCAATAAATAAATCCTCGTGCAAAGTCAACCATGAGAAACTCTTTTCCTCCCTCTGCCCGGACCTGCGGAGGAGGCCTTCACCTTCCTCTTGATCAGATGGAGTTGAAGAGATCCATCAGCCACGCCAGGTCCAGATCCAGGACAGCGGCATCGAGGTAGAGATACCCGCCGCCGGCCGAGACAGCGATGGGTTCGTCCACTGCTTCCAGGACAAGGGTGGGCTCGAACCGGTCGAGGCCCACGGTGAAGACCGGGCCTCCCGGCGAGTTGCCCAGCATCTGGGGGAGCCTGTCCACGATGTTGGTGACCAGGTCGGAGTGGTCGAACACGCCCAGGTTCCCTTTGTTGTCCCTCATCACGTGGAAGTGGCAGTTCTCGGGCACAGGGTTCAGGAAAATCTCGAGCTCCCCGTCCACGGCACGCACGTCGAAGATCAGGTCGAGGTCAACGGACGCCTCCCACTGCGGGGTGCCGTCGAGCCGGTACTGGATGAGAACGTCGTCCAGCTCCATCCTGATCCGGGGCCCGCGCACGTCGAGGACAGGGGGCACGCTCAAGCGCATGATCGTTTCCTCCCCCTCGGTCCGATCAGGGGTGAACCCGGCAAAATCCTCGCCCAAAAGGGCGCTCAGCATCTCGTAGACGTCCCATTCGAGGTCCTGGCCCAGGATTTGTGCCAGCACCCAGTTGATGTTGTCCTGCGAGACGGCGCAGCTTACGTTGTAGCCTTCCGGCAATCCCAGGTCCCACTCATAGGGAGAGAGCTTGGCAAAAACATCCGGAAACAGCGGGCCTTCCGTACCGCAGCCGGAAAGGTCGATCCCGGCATCGAGGTCACCGAGGACATCGTCGATGTTCAGGGTGATGTTTTCCATGCCTGCCACGTCCGA
Organism: Deltaproteobacteria bacterium; assembly: GCA_021372395.1. Lineage (GTDB taxonomy): Bacteria > Desulfobacterota > Desulfomonilia > UBA1062 > UBA1062 > MWEI01. Next base: position 65 of record JAJFUP010000251.1, on the reverse strand, counting down.
TTTCACCATCTCTTCCACCACGGCCCGCCCGAGGAAGTAGTCGCTGAAGCGCGCGTCCGAGACAT
>JAJFUP010000073.1 GCA_021372395.1 Deltaproteobacteria bacterium | reverse complement strand
GTAAAAAGTATTCACACCTATGGGCTGGATCTCGGCTCGTTTTTCATGGTGCGCGACAAGACCGATGGTGCTAAAGACATCTACAGCATGGGAAGGAAAGACATGCTCTTGGACCTCGGAACGTATAGAGGCTCAAAGGTCATGCCTGACTTTCCGGCAGAAAATCATACCAGCGCCTTGCAGGGGATAATCGGATGCATGGAGGAATGAACGTACCATGACTATACTTGAAAAAATTCATCTGTCATTCCTGAGGGCAATCATCCACCTTGTCTGCATCATACCCTACGGCTCGGCCGTGGCCATCGGGAGATCATTCGGCCGGCTGGCGTCGCTGCTCCTCCCCTTTCATATGAAGCTGAGCGTCATGCAGGTTCGTGCAACCCTGGGCATCGATGATGCTGAAGGGTTCATGAGAAAGGTATTCATGAATCAGGGCGAGCTCTATGTCGACGCAATCAGAACCGCCTACATGACCGACGATGAGCTCAAGGCATATGTGGACTTTCAGGGAAGGCAGCATTTCGAGCAGGCGCGCGCCTCGGGCCGCAACATCATGATCATCTCGCCCCACATGAACTGGGAGGTCCTCGGGAACACGCCTAGAATCCTCGATGAAGAGATCTGCGTCATGGCCGACTACATCAAGAGCAGGGTGGTGCAGGCCATAACGGACGAAATCCGGGCCAGATACCGGATTGCCCTGCTGCCTCCCAAGGGCGGCATGGTAAAGAACTACATCAATCAGCTCAAGACAGGGCACATCGTGGGCATGATCATCGACCAGAGGGGCAAGCGCAAGGACCGGCTGTTCTGTGACGTGCTCGGGCTGCCGGCGCCTACGAATCCCGCCCCTGCCTTCATCGCCCTGAAAGGCGACGCCGTCATCCTGCCCCTGTACGGCTTCAAGGAGGGAGACCGCTTCATCTTCCGCTTTTCAAAACCCATCGATGCAAGGGACTTCGGCAATGACTACCAGGAGATAGACAGCATCTCCGACTGCTGGAAATCCAGCGCCATAAGGGATCTCAGCAATGCCATGCATGCGTGGGTATCCTCCACCGTCCGGGAAAAACCCGACCAATGGTTCTGGCTCCACTGCAGGTGGGCCAGAAGGGACGATATGAAAAAAATCATCAGGCAGGGTGGCGATTTCAGAGAATTCGTCCTTTCCCAAGCCAAGGAGTATCATCCTGTGGAGAACGTGCAAGAGACATGAAGCCACGGGGAAGAAAATCCTGTGTCTACCATGTTCTCCTTGCCGTTATGATTGCTGTTCCGCCCTTAAAGTCTTACCCTTGAAGGAATCCGGAGCCTTGATAAGGAAACGCTTGCATGGCCTGTCCATTCATTGATATTTTGGACTTTGATTGCAACGAGGGTTCGCTATGACACGCTCTTCAAATCTATTTCAGTCCCAAGCCGACGCAGGTAAATTTGACAAAATAATAAGTCTTGGCTGCAACTGCGAGTTGACCTGGAACATTCGCAGCTACTTTGGCATTGAACGTGCGTATCCGCTTGACTGGTGGATAACCCCCTTTCAGGCACTCTGGAAACTGTTGGAGAACAGGTTCCATGACCTGTTTAATATAAGCAACTTGGAAGTGTCTCAAGACCTGCTTACCGTTCGGGATACATATTATAATCTACTGTACCACCATGATTTCAAGCGGACAGAGGATGACAAGATCATTCGTGATGGCCTCGATCAGCAAGTGCCTTTGTTAAAGCAGAAATATGACATGCTCATAGAGAGGTTCTTTAAGGATCCGGAAAACAAAAGAGTTCTCTTTGTAAGAAATCGTGATGGAAATATTCCACACCTTGACCGTGATACAACCCCGATGGACAACACTACCTTTGAACAGTTGTACACCTTGCTGGAGAAATTGTTCCCTGACTCTCAAATAAGTTTATTGATCACGAACTGTCCCTTATTCCCGAGGGTGCGGCGCACAAAGGGGGATATACTGTGGGACGAGATCGCCATCTATGATGATGCTCAGTTCTTTGCCGGTTCACCCCGGGGATGGCAAGAAATGTTCTGCAGGAATAACATTCTCTACAAAAAATGATCTGCTGAAATGACCTTACGGGGCTGCTTCCCCTGTCTTTTTTGTCGAACATCATTATCATGAACGAGAGAGGAGAAGAAAATGCCTCATGTCATCGTAAAACTCTACCCCGGGAGGTCGGAGCAGGCAAAAAGGCAGCTGACGGATGCGATCGTCAAGGATGTGGTCTCGATCATACAGTGTGACGAGAAGGCCATATCCGTTGCCTTCGAGGAGGTCGAGCCGGGTGACTGGGCCGAGAAGGTCTATCTGCCGGACATCCAGAACAGGAAAGAAACCTTGTACAAAGAGCCGGGGTACGACCCCTTCGCATAGAGGGCTCAAATGCCGGAATCAACCATGGCAGGAACTGCATACGGGCGAGCCTGAAGGCTTCACCCGTATGTACCCCCTTATTTTCAGGGCACAAAAAGCCGTGCCCCTTCCCCTGCTTACTTCTCCCCGCCCAGGATGAGAGGCAGGCCGTTTTTCGCATTCCCGATGACCACGATCTTGGTATTGGAGCTGCCGGCAAGCTTCTCAGTGGCTTCTATTCCCTTCCACTCGAGGAGCATCGGGCTGATCCCCGAAGACACGATCTTCTGGAAATCGGCTATTCCCTGGGCCTCGATGCGCTTTCTCTCTGCCTCCTGCTGCTCTTTCTGGAGGACGAACTTCATCTGCTCGGATTCCTGCTCCCGTTTCAGCTTCTCCTGGATGGCTGCAGCCAGGGTGTTCGGCAGCCCGATCTTGCGAAGGAGCACCTGGTCGGTAATAATCCCCCGCTTTTCAGTCAGCTTCATATACAGGGCCATGATCTCGTTTGCGATCCTCTCCCGTTCGACGGAATACATGGCCTTGGCCTCATAGGAAGCCGTCACCTCCCGTATGGCGGATCGCAGCTGAGGCTGGACGATGACTTCCCTGAAATTGCTTCCCACGGTCTTGTAGATCTCCGCAGCCTTGGCCGGGTCGAGGCGGTAAAGGAGCGACACATCCAGGTTGATGATGAGCCCCTCCTTTGACGGGGTATCGGCCACCTCCATGAACTCCTGGGTCTGTATCGACATCTTTATGACCCGCGTGAACGGGACCACAATCCTCATCCCCGGGGAAAGCGTGGCGGATGACACATAGCCGAAGAAATCCTTCACCCCCACATGGCCTGCAGGTATTACAGCGATGGGGTTCGCGATGGTGAACACCATGATGACGGCGATGACGGCAACAATGTACTTGAACGGTATAAACCTCTGTATCCTGACCTCCGGCAATCCTTCCATCATGACCTCCTTGTATCCATTGGCTACAGTATGTTATACGTGGACACGTCCACAACACTTCACCCTGATACCCATGCACAGCTTATGTGAATTCTTCCATGAACAAAAGAAAATTGATGGCAGAGCTCGTTCGCCAGGAGGGGAAGATGGAAAAGACCGTTGTCCATATCAGGAAGGCCGGCCCGGCCGATGCACCCACCTTGAACTCGCTCATCCGCGATGCCTTTCGCGATGTGGCGTCACGGTTCGGGCTCACCGGGGAGAACAGCCCGAAACACCCGTCGAACTGCACCGAGGAGTGGATCCGTACAGACCTCTCGAGGGGGATCACCTACTACATCATGGAAAAAGATGGGGAACCAGTGGGATGTGCGGCCATCGAGCAGGCCTCCCCGGAATTGTGCTATCTCGAGCGCCTCGCCGTGCTGCCAAAGGAGAGACGAGCCGGGTTCGGAAGGGCTCTGGTGAACAATGTCCTCCTCAAGGCGAGGACTCTGGGGGCCAGAGAGGTGGGCATCGGCATCATCGCCCAACAGGCCGAATTGAAGAAATGGTACAGGAAGATCGGCTTTGTCGAGGGTGAATCGAGGGATTTCCCCCACCTTCCCTTTCGCGTCACCTTCATGCGATACGAATTATGATCGGGATTCCTGCTCACCGTAAACTCTCCTGAAACCCATGCCGGTTCTCCTCCGGGGAACGAACGTTCTTTCGGCGACCTGCACACATCCCGTTTCAACTTCTCTTCAGTTCCTCGTCATCCGTCCCAGCCGTTCACCTGGGGGCATGGACAGGGCGCGTTTGAAGATTATATCTTATAGTCATCCCAGACCCAGGCAAAGGGGCCGGATCATCCAAAGAGAGGAGGATGGAACAAGGAGCAGGTGAGCGGGACATCCGGACATTGTGGCAACCAGGGTGCGGTGCCGCCTGCACGGTCTTTTTCACTATACCATGGCATGGAGGTATCACATGGTGATACAGGTCAAGAGGGTGTACGACCCTCCGGAAAGGTCCGACGGAAAACGGATCCTGGTGGATCGCCTGTGGCCGAGGGGCCTGTCAAAGGACAAGGCCAGGGTCGATCTCTGGATGAAGGAGGTCGCCCCCTCCAA
>JAJFUP010000228.1 GCA_021372395.1 Deltaproteobacteria bacterium | reverse complement strand
ACTGGTGGAGAACTACTTCCGCTATTTCGAGGTCGAACCCGTGGTGGTCAGCTGCCCCATCAGGAAGGACAACAAGAGGGAACTCATACGGGAGTACATAAAAAAGCTTGAAATCGAGATCCCCATGGTTAAATATTCGGTATTTGCATCACTCGGAAATATCGACAGGCAGAGCCTGTGCTTCAAGGAGAAGATAGATGCGGATCCTCATTGATCCGAAGATACCCAAGCCGCGGGTCGTTTCCCGTGTGGCCGAGATCCTGAAACAGGGCGGGGTCATCGTGTATCCCACGGACACGGTGTATGGCCTGGGATGCTGCATCACCAGCAAGAAAGGCATCGAGAAGATAAACCAGATCAAGGCTTCCCAGAAACCCAAGAGCATCATGTTCTCCGAGATCAAGGACATAAGCCAGTATGCCAAGGTGAGCAACGAGGCCTACCGGATCATGCGGATCCTGTTCCCCGGCCCGTACACCATCATCCTCCCGGCCACCCGCCTCGTGCCGCGTCTCCTCCAGACGAACCGGAAGGCCGTGGGCGTGAGGATCCCAGACCACTGGTTCTGCCGCGCGGTCATCAATGAAACAGGCGAACCCATCATCACCACGAGTATCCCGTTGTCCGATGAAAGGCTCCACATAGACCCCATCGAGATCGAGGCGCAGTTCGGTCACATGGTGGACGTCATCGTGGACAGCGGGATCCTGCCGGACATCCCGTCATCGGTCATCTCCATGGAGACCGATGCGGTTGAAATAATACGGCGCGGGCTCGGCCCCACTGACATGTTCGAACCATGAAAGGCAACCAGTCATGAAAAAGATGCTCATAAACGCCATCCACCCTGAGGAGATCAGGGTCGTCGTCGTCGAAGACGGCCTCCTCAAGGAGTTCTACATAGAGAGTGCCCTCAAGGAGCAGCTCAGGGGAAACATCTACAAGGCACGGATCTCCAAGGTCGAGCGCAGCCTGAATGCCGTGTTCGTGGATTACGGCAGGGAAAAGCACGGGCTGCTCCCGATGCACGACATCAACACGGACCTGATTCCCGGGTACACGCCTGACAAGGACCTCGCCTCTTCCCTGAGGAGAGGGCTCGAGATCCTCGTGCAGAACACCCGGGAGGAAAAGGGAACCAAGGGGGCGCTGCTCACCACGAACATCTCCATCCCCGGGAAATTCCTCGTTCTGCTGCCTCACCAGGACCTGGCAGGCATCTCCCGGAAGATCGAGGACGAGAAGCAGAGGAAGCGGCTGCGCGAGATCATCGGCCAGCTCAAGCCGCCCGAGAACATGGGGATCATCGTGAGAACCGCCTGCCTGGACAAGACCAAGACAGAGCTCCTGCGGGACATGACCTACCTGCTCAGGATGTGGAACAGCATCGAAGAGGGATTCGAGACAGCCGCCTGCCCGAGCCTCCTCTACAAGGAGGGCGACATCATCATCCGGTGCATCCGCGACTACCTCACCGCCGATGTTGACGAGATCCTCATCGACGACGAGGAGACGTACGAGCGGGCATCGCTCCACATGAAGACCGTCCTGCCGAGGCAGAAAAAGATCATCAAGCACTACAAGCTTACGAAGCCGCTCTTTACCAAGTACGAGCTGGAGCAGCAGATCGAAGGCATCTACCACAGCAAGGTCAAGCTGCTCTCCGGCGGGACCATCATCATCGAGTCCGCCGAAGCCATGGTGGTCATCGACGTGAACTCCGGCCAGTCCACCAACAGCAAGACCATCGAGGACACCGCCTTCGAGACGAACAAGGAAGCGGCCGCCGAGATCGCCCGTCAGCTCGTCATGAGAGACCTGGGTGGCCTTATCGTCATCGACTTCATCGACATGCGATCCAAGGAGCACAACCGTCTGGTGGAAAAGGCCCTCAAGGACGCCCTCAAGAACGACCGGGCGCACACCGTGATGGGCAGGATCTCCAAATTCGGCATCCTGGAACTCTCCCGCGAGAGGCTCTCTCCCCCGCTTCTGGAAAAGAGCCACATCTCCTGCCCGTTCTGCGGGGGCGCGGGGCTCGTGCGATCGGTCGAATCATCGGGCTTCAGGGCATTGAGGGAGATCCAGCTCTTTCTGAACCGGAACAAGGTCCCGCAGGTGAGGGTGAGCCTCCCCACAGAGGTCGGTCTGTACCTCCTCAACCAGCAGAAGAGGCACCTCCTGCGCATCGAGCAGGAATTTTCCGCCGCGGTTACCGTAACCTTGAGCGACACCCTGAGTGAAGGGCAGACCGTTATTGAGCCGGTAAAATCGTCCTGAACGAGGCAATACCCCCCTCAGCCGGGAATACGCGGGATCTGCCCCGCTCCCTGCTTCAGGGGCGCATACGCGATTTTCACGCCTTCATACGGTTTTTGTACAACTGATGAAACACCCGGAACGCATTCCTCCGGTGGAAGTTCCTGATCATCCAGAAGGTCTGAATGAGAGCCCACGCACCGTACACCCACAGGATCTCTTCGCGGATGTCCGGGATCAGGAACTGAGTCAGCCAGAGGATGAACAGGGCTCCTGCCTCGGAGAGGCGGAAATCCATCCGTACCAGGAAGAGAAATCCCAGGTACGACTGGACGATGGTCAACAGTATTTCCAGCTCCTGGTGCGCATCGAAGACAATAGGGGCGATTCTGCCCAGGCCGAAGGAATAGATGAACGGGATCAGGGCCGCGAGGATCGTCCACTGGTTGATCGAGGAAGAGACGAAGTTGATGAGCGCCATGGGCGCTTTCTTGATGGTTCTCGCCCAGTGAAAGGCCGAGAGCTTCTCCGGAAACTCGCTCAAAAACGGTGCAACCCACTGGACAAAGACAAAGTGCGAGATCCCTATGGAGGTTGCCAAGGCGAGCATGGAGTAGAGGAACGGATGCACTGCAAAATAGATGATCACTGCGCCGATGATGAAGAGAGCGACAATCCACACAATGGTATATGGATACGCCCTCCTCATGATGAATTTCGGCACGCGGCCGAGATCTTC
>JAJFUP010000225.1 GCA_021372395.1 Deltaproteobacteria bacterium | reverse complement strand
AAACGGCACATAATTCGCCATTCCCTTCTTCGATAAATGCTTCGTGATCGCTGCCGTCAACGTCGTCTTCCCGTGATCTATATGACCGATCGTTCCGATATTCACGTGCGGCTTCGTCCTCTTGAATAACTCCTTAGCCATGTACTTCCCCCTTCTGTTATATTTTTTCTCCGCACAAGCCAAAAAGGTGGAGCCCACGACCGGGATCGAACCGGTCACCTCTTCCTTACCAAGGAAGTGCTCTACCTACTGAGCTACGTGGGCATTCTCCACTATTAAAGAGGGGATTTGGAGCGGGAAACGGGATTCGAACCCGCGACCCTCAGCTTGGAAGGCTGACGCTCTAGCCAACTGAGCTACTCCCGCATCATGTTCAAGGATTGTGCAGTCAAAAACGACTCACGTCTCCTGCAATCCCTCATCTCTCTGGTGGAGGGGGGAGGATTTGAACCTCCGTAGGCTTCGCCGGCAGATTTACAGTCTGCTCCCTTTGGCCACTCGGGAACCCCTCCATATTCTCATGGAGCTGGAGATGGGACTCGAACCCGCAACCTGCTGATTACAAATCAGCTGCTCTACCGATTGAGCTACTCCAGCCCTTCAGGGCGCACCCATAGCTTGCGCACCCAGAGTCTGTATCTCAATGATTAAGGAAAAGTCAAGGGTAAATAGCATCGGGAGCGGGCCGGGGAATAATTAAATAAGGATACAAAAAAATGAAACAGGGGACCGTCACACCGGGTTGTTCGTTTTCATGAAAACCGCTCCGGCGTCACCCTCTGTCACGGGTCGGAGAACATGCTTCTTTCCCTTGGAGCACAGAGCTCAGGGGATGGGAACTACGGTGCACGGCGCATGCGACCCTACTCCCGGTTGACCCCCTCCATACCCTCGTGTTAATGAAAAAGCCATATGCAGAACAGGATCGAGCATATCGCCATCATCATGGACGGAAATGGGAGATGGGCTCAGAAAAGGGGCCTGCCCAGACTGAAAGGACATGAGAAGGGTGCCCGGGCTGCTTTGAAGATCGTCGAGACAGCAAAGGCACGCGGCATTTCTCACCTCACGCTCTTTGCCTTCTCGTCCGAGAACTGGAACAGACCCAGAGAAGAGATCGACGGCCTGTTCAGGCTGCTGGAAAGGTTTATCGACGAAGAAGTGAACAGGCTCAGGGACAGCGGGGTGCGCATCCACATCATCGGAGACCTGTCCCGCTTCTCGAAGCCCCTCCAGGACAAGATCTCCTTCACGGTCACCACCACTGAGGCAAACACCGATCTGCACCTGGCCATTGCCATGAACTATGGGGGCCGCGACGAAATCGTCCGGGCAGTCCGTTCGCTTGTCTCCAGTGGGGAGAAGCCCGAAGGCATCGACGAGAAGACTTTCTCGGCACGCCTCGATACCGCCTTCATGCCGGACCCGGACCTCATGATCCGTACAGGGGGCGAATGGCGCGTCAGCAACTTCCTGCTCTGGCAGCTGGCCTACACCGAGATCTACTTCACCGACACCCTGTGGCCCGACTTCGACGAGAGGGCACTCGACGATGCCATCACGTGGTTTCGCGCCAGGCAGAGGCGCTTCGGCAAGACCCCGGAGCAGGTCGAGGACGGGATGCCATGACGCGGGTCCTGGGCGCCCTCATCCTGCTCGTCATCTTTGCCGTCCCTGCCGTGTTCGGTCCGGCCTGGGCCTTTTTCATGGTCGTGCTCATCGTTCTCCCCTTGTGCATGTACGAGCTTTACCGAGTCGCCATAAGCCCGAGCGCCCGGCTTCTCGGATGGATCCCGCTCATGGCGTCCATCCCCTTTCTCTCCTTTATTCATAAAGGCAACCTCGAGGCCGGATACCTCACCCTGTGCCTTGCCTGCATCGCCGTGATCATTGCCGCTCTTTTCCTCTTCGAGAGAAACAGGGCCGGCGCACGGGACATCGTCTATGCCGTCGCAGGGATGATCTACCCGCTGGCGCTCATGAGCTTCTGGCTGCTGCTGAGAAACGGCGTCGACGGCAGGTTCTGGATGATCTTCGGTGTCGTGGGAGTCTTCGGTTCGGATGTCGGGGCATACTATGTGGGAAAGAATTTCGGGACCCGTCACATCGCGCCGAAGCTCAGCCCCAAGAAGACCGTAGAAGGTTTCCTCGGCGGGATCTGCATGAGCATCGTGCTGGGCCTCGCGGCCTTTCTCATCTACCCCGCAATCGTTCCGCTGACGGGCTTCTACCCGGTTGGACTCCTGGTACTGCTGTCGGCCTGCATCGGCGTGCTCGACCTTGCCGGCGACCTCACTGCATCGCTGTTCAAACGGGATTTCCAGGTCAAGGACATGGGAAACCTGATCCCCGGTCACGGCGGCATGCTCGACCGCATGGACGGGATCACCTTCGTGGGGTGCCTGCTCTACCTGGTTCTGAAGGTTGCGGTCTGAATGAAAAGGGTAACGGTTCTCGGATCAACGGGCTCCATCGGGCGCTCGGCCCTGGACGTCATCCGGATGCACCCTGAATCGTTTCAGGTCGTCGGTCTGTGTGCCGGCTCCAATACGTCCCTGCTCGCAAGGCAGTCCGAGGAGTTCAAGGTCGAGGTCCTGGGGCATTTCTCGCCCGCTTCCCCCTTGCCTGCAAAGAAGTGTGCGGCCGTGGGCATGAACGCCCCTGTCGAGGTGATCTCCCGTTCGGCACCCGATATCGTGGTGAACGGCATCTCGGGAGCGGCAGGGTTTCTCCCGTCTCTCGAGGCGGTCCGCGCAGGCGCCGCACTCGCACTGGCCAACAAGGAGTCTCTCGTCATCGGCGGGGCCTTTCTCATTGCCGAGGCCCGCAAGCACGGCGTTCCCATCCTCCCCGTGGATTCCGAGCACTCCGCAGTGTTCCAGTGTCTGCAGGGCGAGAATGCGGAGTCCGTGCGCCGCATCATCCTCACCGCCTCCGGCGGCCCCTTCAGGAACAGGCCGGCCGGAACCTTCAGGGACATCACCCCTGCAGAGGCGCTCGCCCACCCCACCTGGTCCATGGGCAGGAGGATCACCATCGACTCGGCCACCATGATGAACAAGGGTCTCGAGATCATCGAAGCGTGCTGGCTCTTCGGCGTGGGTCTCGACATTATCGAGGTGACGGTACACCCCCAGAGCATCGTCCACTCCATGGTGGAGTTCAAAGACCGGTGCACCAAGGCGCTGCTTTCTGCCCCGGACATGCGCCAAGCCATCGCGTATGCCCTCTCCTGGCCTGAGCGCCTCGAGCTTTCCCTCGAGCCGCTGAACCTCGGGACAGGGTTGGGCCTGGAGTTCTTCCCTCCTGACACGGAGAAGTTTCCCGCCCTGTCCGTGGCCCGCGCGGCCATGGACAGGCCCGAGACGCTGCCCTGCATCATGAACGCGGCGGACGAGGTAGCCATCGATGCCTTCCTGAAAGGCCGGCTCCGTTTCGATGGAATCGTAGAGGTCGTGAAAAAGACCATGGACACGCTGTCCGGTTCCACGGTAGATAGTCCCGAAGATGTAATGGAACTTGACAGACAATCCAGAAAGGCTGCAGAGGCAATCCTATCATGATAACGATCCTGGCATTCGTCATCTTACTCGGTATCCTGATCTTCTTCCACGAGCTCGGACACTTCATCGTCGCAAAGACCAGCGGGGTGGGCGTCCTGAAGTTCTCGCTCGGCTTCGGCCCGGCCATCCTCAAGAAGCGCATCGGCGAGACGGAGTACCAGATCGCCGCGCTCCCGCTCGGAGGCTACGTCAAGATGCTGGGCGAAGACCCCGATGACAGGGACCAGGTGACCCACATCGACCCGCAGCGATCCTTCAACCGGAAGTCCCTGCCCGTCAAGGCCGCCATCGTCTTTGCCGGGCCTCTGTTCAACTTCCTGCTCGCCGTCCTCATCTACATCCTCATCGCCTGGACGGGCGTGCCCACCTTCCTGCCCATGGTAGGAGCGGTCCAGAAGGCCTCGCCCGCCGACAAGGCGGGGCTCATCTCAGGGGACAGGATCGTCACCATAGCCGGGGCCCCGGTGGAGAGCTGGGACGACGTGTCGCTCAATCTCCAGGGCCTGGGTGCGGGAAAGACCGTGGCGATCGAGATATCTCGCGACAGCCGGGTGTTTCTCCTGCATGTCACGCCCGTATTGACCAAGGACAAGAACCTCTTCGGCGAGCAGATCACCCGGCCCATGATCGGCATCTCCCGGGGCGACAAGACCTTCATGAAGAGGCACGGCCCCCTCGAGGGCATCAGCTACGGGTTCGTCCAGTGCTACCGGATCGTGGAGCTCACGGGGATATCCCTCTGGAAGACCGTGAACGGGACGGTGGACATCAAAAAGAGCCTGGGAGGACCGATCTTCATCGCACAGGTCTCGGGGCAGAGCCTCAAGGCCGGTCTGCTGCCGTTCCTGTCGCTCATCGCGTTCATCAGCATCAACCTCGCCATCATCAACCTCTTCCCCATCCCGGTTCTGGACGGCGGCTATCTCCTGCTCTTCCTCATCGAGGGCATCACCGGCAAACCCGTGGAAGGCAGGCCCCGCGAGATCGCCCAGCAGATCGGGCTGTTCATCCTGATCCTGCTCATGCTCTTCGCCTTCTACAACGACATCGCGCGGCTTCTCAAGGGGTGAGGCCCGTGAACTGCCTGGCGCTTGACACCTCCACGAACTGCCTGTCGGTGGCGCTTGTAAAAGACGGCTCCCTCGCGTGCGAGACCAGCCTCCAGGTGAGGGCGGGGCACGGCGGCATCCTGCTGCCCATCATCGACAGGGTCCTGGAGAGGACCCACACCGGCAGGAACGAGATCGGGCTCATCGCCGTGGGCACGGGCCCGGGATCGTTCACGGGCTTGAGGATCGGCATTGCCACGGCCAAGGGGCTCGCCATGGCGCTCGGCTGTCCCATGGCCGGCATTCCCACCCTCGATGCCATGGCACAGGGCGTTTCCCCCTCCCCCATGCAGATCATGCCCGTGCTCGATGCCAAGAAGGGCGAGCTCTTCTGCGCCCTCTACGGCAGTGACGGTTCCCGGATCACCGTGCCCGTGAACATCAGGCCCGCGAAGATCGCCGCCCTGGTGGACAAAGACACCCTCTTCGTGGGCAACGGGCTGCCGCTCTACCGGGACGCGC
>JAJFUP010000217.1 GCA_021372395.1 Deltaproteobacteria bacterium | reverse complement strand
TTGTGAAAGCTTCTCGCGGATGAACCGGCCGATGACGCGGATGTTCTCTGCGTCCGCGGTGTAGCCGGGGATGGCAGGGGTACGGATCCAGAGGGCCTTCGGCATACCCCGCTCCTGCATGCACCCGGCAAGGCGCAGGAGGTTGTCGAGGATCCGCTCGTTGCCCACACCCGTGTACTCCTTGTGCCTGGCGCGGTACATGAGCTTGATGTCGTAGAGCACGAGGTCGGTGTGCGCGATGAGTCCCTCCAGGGTTTCCCACGCGCACTGCCCGCAGGTGTCGAGCGCGGTGTGGATCCCCCTGCTCTTGAGCTCGCGGAGGAGACCCCGGGCAAATCCCGCCTGCAGGGTGGGTTCGCCGCCCGAGAGGGTCACCCCGCCGCCCGACTTCTCGAAATACACCCTGTCCTTGAGGACCTCGGCCACGAGGTCGTCGAGCCCCATGGACTCGCCGTAGAACGCGAGCGCCGTGGAGGGGCAGATCCTGGTGCAGTCACCGCAGGAGGTGCACTTGAGCCTGTCGATGCGTATGCCGTTCGGTGCCGCTGCAAGAGCCCCTGCAGCGCATGCAGCAACGCAGCTCGCGCAGCCGATGCACCGCGCCTTTTCCCAGTGGACCTGGGGCGCAGGCGATATGCTCTCCGGGTTGTGGCACCACAGGCAGCTCAACGGGCAGCCCTTGAAGAAGACCGTGCTCCTGATGCCCGGCCCGTCCTCGGTGGACATCCGCTGGATGCGCAGGATGGTGCCGTGGTTTCTGTCATCCGTCATTTTTGTCGCTGGCCTTTTGACAGCTGTACAGGTGTCATGTTCTCCGTAAACTCCACGTCCCCTTTGGCCTGTTCAACTCGTTCATCTCCACAGGAGATGAGCGAATTGAACAGGTGTGGGTTTCTTTTCCACCCAACTCCGTTTTTCTTGAACTTCACATTCCTTTTGGCCCGATCAAATCGGTCATCTCCTCTGAGATGACCGATCTGATCGGGTGCGGTTTTCTCGCTCTATCCGTTCACCGGAAACACCATGTCCCTTTTTGGCCCGTTCGTGGCATACTCCTGTGTAAACACGTGGCCCCCTACAGCCCCTCGTGGCTGATGCGCGCAATCACCTCGTCCTGCAGCTCGCGGCCGATGCTCGTGAAGTAGGCGTTGTAACCGGTTATTCTCACCAGCAGAGCCCGGTAGTCTTCGGGCCGCTTCTGGGCATCGCGCAGCATGCAGGCGTCTATCATGTTGATCTGCAGGCAGCTTCCCCCGTTTTCCGCGTACCCCTTGAGAAAAGCCTTGAATTTCTCCTTGTGCTCAGGGTCGCGCATCAGCGAAGGGTTGATGGTGATGGTGTGGCTCGCGCCGTTTGGCAGACAGCTGCAGTAGCCTCTGAAGTCGCCCTCGCCGTCTTTTACCCTGCCGCCCATGGCCTTGCCCACGGAGTTGGTGTTCGCGGTGGGCCCGTTGATGTCGGCACCGTTAGAGGGGCAGATGGCGTTCGAGAGGAATCTCCCCTTGGGCCTGCCGTCCGGGCTGGCCGGCAGGATGAACCCGTCGCCCACCCAGTAGTTCCAGCTGAGCATCCCCGGCCTGAACCGGCGATTCGTCGAGTCGGTCCGGTGCTTCCAGGTCTCCTCGCACCACAGGTCCATCACCTGCACCGCCATGGCGTCGGCCGCATCGTCGTCTTGCCCGTACTTCGGGGCCTTGAACCGGGCCTTGGCCTGCAGCTTCTCGTGGCCCTGCCAGTTGGACTGAAGCGCCTCGATCATCTCGGCCATGGTGCATTCCCCGGTGTCGTACACCAGGTGCTTGATTGCCAGCAGCGAGTCCACGGTGGTAGCGAACGTCACGGCCTCGAGCGTGGTGAAGCTGAGTTCGGCTCCGCCCCGGGTAATGTCGAGGCCCTTCTCGGCGCAGCCCTTCACCAGGCAGGAGAGGTACGGGGTGGGGCAGAACCGGGCCCGGATGGACTCGGACTCCTCGTAGAGGTCCACCAGGCGCCTGATCATGGCGCGGGTCTGCACCGCATAGGCGTCCCAGAACGCCTCGAAGGTCGCAAAAAGGGAAGCATCTCCGGTAGAAGGTCCCCGGGGCCGGATCTTCTCTCTCCTTCCCGTTATGGGGTCCACGAACTCGTGGAAATCTTTCCCGTCGTTCAGCGCCAGCTCCACGGCTTTGAGGAGGTTCAGGTTGTTGTCCACCGTACCGGAGCGGTCGTTGCCCTGCATGGTGTTCTCCAGGCAGCCCACGGGCGCGTACTCATGCACGTTTCCCTCGTGGATGAGATGCTCGACGCCGGCCCTTCTCGCCTCGCGCATCATGCCCGCCATGGAGCGCTCGTCGAAGTTGAGGAGAAAAGGCGAGCCCTGGCTCGTGGAGATCATTTCCACCACCCTGTCGAGCAGCGCTTCGGGGCTGTTCCGGTGCAGCCTGACGTTGGGTTTGGGCTCCAGGATGGGCGACATCTCGTCGATGACCTCGAGGATGGCGTACGTCAGGTCGTTGGTCAGGTCGCGGCCGCCTTCGCCCATGCCGGAGAGCGTGATGAGCTGGCCGTACCCGGCGGTGATGCCGTTGTTGCCCACGCGGATCATGGCGTCGTAGGCCGTGTTCGCGTGGACCCAGAGGCACTTGAGGATCTCCTTTCCGAACTCGCGGTCCATGCCGTGCTCGATCGAGGAGTGCCAGTAGGGGAAGAGGTACTGGTCGATCCTCCCGAAGGAGACGCCAGGGCCCGGGTAGTTCTCGTCGCTCATGACGAGCATGTGGGTGAGCCAGAGGGTCTGGACCGCCTCCCAGAAGGTCTGGGCCGGTTCCCAGGGGACCCTGTTCAGGTTGTTCGCCATCTGCTCGAGCTCGCCTTTCCGCTCGGGGTCCGTCTCTTCGCCGGCGAGCCGGGCGCAGAGGTCCGCGTATCTGAGCGCCAGGTGCCTCGGCATGGTGGCCGCGGTCATCATGGCGCGGAGCTGTTCCCCTCTGGGGCCCTTCTTCTCTCTTCTGCCGAGTTCCCTGTATCTGCCGGCGATCTCCTCGTGGATGCCCTTCCAGCCGATAGCGAGCGCCCGTTCGTAGCCCGGGATGAGGTGGCCGGAGGTTGCGCCCGAGTTGCCGTAGCCGTGGTCGTGGAACCACTTCATGTGTGCCCGCACGCCGTTCCTGCCGTAGACGAGCCTGTCGCGCTCCTTTGCCTCTCTCTTGGTCCAGCACGTGGAGGTCTGGACGTTGAAGCGCGCCCCGGCAATGAGGTCACCCGGCAGGATCTCCTGGGGCACGTGGTTCACCATCACCTCCTTGACGAACCAGGCCTTGCGCTCCGGGAGGCTCCACGTCCAGAAGTCCCGGTGGAGCGGCACCGCCTTTGCGGCCTGCTGCATGGAGGAACGAAACGTCTGCAGGAACGGGTAGGTCTCGGGGACGATGTAGAAGGTCATCTCGTCGAACTGGACATCCCATGGCTCGCCCGTGCTCCAGGGGGTGAACTCGTTGTTCCACGCACGCGCGGCCCCCTGGAAGTAGTAGTCCCTGAGCCAGGCGATCCTT
>JAJFUP010000294.1 GCA_021372395.1 Deltaproteobacteria bacterium | reverse complement strand
CCCGACGGCAAGGCTGAGGAAGATGATGAAGAACACCACCTTCCTGCCCACCATGTCGGACACCCATGCCCAGAGAAGCCTCCCGAGGCCGTTGAAGATGCCGGCAATGGCCACGATGGTCCCGGATACGATCACGATGGCCCGCACCTGTTCTGCGGGAATCGCCCCGGGATACGCACTCATCATGACATCCTGCGCCATGGGCGAAAGCTGGGAGATGAGCCCGAGGCCCGCGGTGATGCTCACGAAGAGCATGAGCCAGAGAATCCAGAACTTGGAGGACCTCACAGCCTGGCCAAAGGTGAGCGACTCGAGCACCAGGGCCGTGTGTATATCGGTTCCACCCGGCATCGGCGGCTGCCAGCCCTCGGGCGGATTCCGGAGCATCACCGCGGAGCAGAGCAGGATGGCGAGGCAGGCGCCTCCCCATGCATAGAAGGCGCTGTCGACCCCGGCATTCATGATGAGGACAGGGCCGATATTGCCCATGAAGAACGGTCCCATGCCGTATCCCATGACGGCAAGACCGGTGACGAGCCCTCTTTTGTCCGGGAACCACCTGATGAGGGTCGTGATGGGGGTTACGTACGCAAAACCGCCGCCCAGGCCGCCGATGAAGCCGTACCCCACGATGAGGAGCCCGATGCTCTGCAGGTCGTTCGCCAGACCCCCGAGCAGGATCCCGGTACCGAACAGGATCCCCCCGGTGATGCCGATGACCCGGGGGCCCTTCCGGTCCACGAGGGCTCCCCCGAAGGCAACGGCCATGGCGAATACCAGGCCGTAGATCATGAAGGCCCACTGGGTCTGTGTCTCCGACCACCCATGGGAGGCCATCATGGGCTTCTTGAATATGGACCAGGCATAGACCGTGCCCAGGCAGAGCTGAATGACGATGCCGGCCCCTGCAATGAGCCATCTCCTGGTACCGGGAGCCACCTTTCCCACGCCTTACCCCCTGGAGCAGAATGTCTGATATGCGCCTTTCCTTCATAAAGGTTCCCAGCCACTCTGTAAAGTCGAATAGTTAGACCCTTCTCCCCGGCAAGGGTCTCTCCGGAGGGGAATCCGGGTTCCCGTGCTCGAGCGTTCAGAAACTGCATCAAGAGGTTCATTGCCTGCCGGCAGGGATTTCATGGAATGCATTGAATGCACATTGAATGCAGGAGGGTTGACTTCAGAGCACCCCTGATTATTAATTACAACTGATCAAGAAGGTATCTTTCACTTCTTCGTATGGGCAACTTCATGAAACGACAGAGAGGAGGAATACATGGAAAGGGATCGTATCTTCAGGACATTGGCAATTCTCCTGTTCGTGCTTGCGTTCAACATCTGCATGGCGACCGAGTCCCGCGCGGAGAACAAGGCGGGCTCGACAACGCTTACCATCTTCGGCGGCGGCTACACGCCCGACAGTGACCTGGACCTGGATTCCGGGCTCACCGGAGGGCTCGGCATCGGGTACAACCTCACCGAAAATGTGGGGCTGGAGGCGGTGTTCAACTACGTGGACTCGAAGTACAACGGGGATGTGGTGGTCAGTGACAAGGATGTGCCCATCTACCTGTACCGCCTCGACCTCCTGTATCACCTCATGCCCGAAGGCAAGGTCGTGCCGTACCTTGCCGTGGGTGCCGGCGGAATCACCTACGACCCCGATGCGAGGGGGGTTCACACCGAGACCGATTTCCTGGCCAACTACGGCCTGGGCGTCAAGTTCTTCCTCACACCGGCCATGGCGCTACGCGGCGATGTCCGCCACGTCATCACCTTCGTTGACAGGAATGACGATACGGACCACGGCGACTCCAACAGCAACCTGCTCTACACCCTCGGCCTGACCTTCGCCTTCGGCGGCAAGGAGGAGCTGAAAGAAGAGATGAAGGAAGAGGTAAAGGAGGTGGTGGTCGCGCCGGTGGCCCCCCTGGACAGTGACAACGACGGGGTGACGGACGACCTGGACAAGTGCCCCGGAACGCCTTCAGGCGTCAAGGTGGACAAGGACGGCTGCCCTCTGGACACAGATGGCGACGGTGTGCCTGATTACCTCGACAAGTGCCCCGACACGCCGGCCGGTGCCCAGGTGGACAAGGACGGCTGCCCGCCCGTGGCCCCGCCCCCGGTGGTCGAGAAGGGGGCCTATGTCTTCAGAAACATCCTGTTCGATTACAACAAGGCAACCATCAAACCCGAGAGCGAACCGATCCTGGACGAGGTGGCCGAGTTTCTCAAGGCCAACCCCGGCATGAAGATGGAGATCCAGGGCCATGCAGACAGCATAGGCTCTGCAGGGTACAACCAGAAGCTCTCGGAGAGAAGGGCTGCGGCCGTGAAGGCCTACCTGGTGAAGGATGAGGCCGTGAAGGCAGACAGGCTCACCACCAAGGGTTACGGGTTGACCATGCCTGTGGCATCCAACGATACCGCTGAAGGCAGGGCAAAGAACCGCAGGGTCGAGTTCAAGCCCATGGAGTAATCCAAGGGGTAAACAAAGCTCTCTGTTTTCGCTCCGAACCGGAGGGATGGGCCTCGCAAAGCCCGTCCCTCCTTTTCCCCTGTTCGCTTCCCCCCCCGAGGCCATCTCACAGAATCCTTGATCATACCCGCCGATTCTGGAATAACCAGAGGAGAAGACAAGGAGACGACCATGCCCTTTGCAGATGCAGCCAGAAGGATCGAGCAGCTGAAAACTCTCTACCCGGAAAAGTTCCTCAAGGATGAGGAGACCTTCTGCCGCATCAAGAGGGGGGACCGCATCTTCATCGGCACCGGCTGCGGAGAGCCTCAATACCTGGTGGGCGCCTTCATGGCCTACGCCAGAGACAATCCCAGGGCCGTCTTCGATGCCGAGATATCCCAGTTGCTGAGCTTCGGCCTCGCCTCGCACAACTCCCTGACGAACAGGCCCGACTCCCGGCAGAACTTCTTCTTCATCGGCGACAGCAACCGGGATGCCATCAACCAGGGACTGGCGGACTACACGCCGGTGTTCCTCTCCCAGATCCCGCGGCTCATGAGACGCGGACTCATCCCTTTGGACGTGGCGTTCATCCAGACTTCCCCGCCCGATGACCGAGGCAGGCTGAGCCTTGGCGTCAGCGTGGACATCACGAAAGAGGCTCTCCGGAGTTGCCCGCTCGTGATCGCGCAGGTGAACGCACACATGCCCTACGTCCACGGCGACAACCTGGTGGAGCCTGACCAGGTAAGCTTCTTCATCCACCACGACGAAGCCCTGCTGGAGTATGCCCGGAAGGCGCCCGACGAGGCCGTCCGGAAGATCGGCGGCTACGTTGCCAGGATCATCCCGGACAACAGCACGATCCAGGTGGGATACGGCAGCATCCCCAATGCCATCCTGACGCAGCTGGGTGCCAAGAGACATCTCGGCATCCACTCCGAGGTGCTCACGACGGGCATTGTGGAACTCATGAAGCAGGGGGTGGTGGACAACACGAGGAAGGGCATCGACATCGGCAGGACCGTCGCCTCGCTGTGCCTGGGGACGCACGAAACCTGCCGGTACATCCACGACAACCCGTCCATCGCGCTGATGCCCATCGATTACACCAACAACCCGCAGGTCATCGCGCAGCAGACCGGCATGGTGGCCATCAACTCGGCGCTCGAGGTCGACCTCACGGGCCAGGCAACGGCGGAATCCATAGGCCAGGTCTTCTACAGCGGCATAGGCGGGCTGTCCGACTTCATGAGGGGGGTGGCGACCCTGCCCGACGGCAAGACCATCCT
>JAJFUP010000086.1 GCA_021372395.1 Deltaproteobacteria bacterium | reverse complement strand
GGCAGCTGCGGTGGCCGTGTGGAGCACGGCGCCCTCGGCCGTGGTCCCGGCAATGATCACGGTAGAGATGCCTTTTTCCCGCAGGATCTTTTCCAGGTCGGTGTTGTAGAACTTGTCCACGCTCGCTTTCACGATCGGTTCGGTTCCCAGGGGTTTTACCCCGGGCAGGATGGTCTCGGGCGTGCCCTGACTGGTGAGGCTGTACGCGATCAAGATGCCTTTGGCCCTGGCCTTTGCCAGGAAAGCGCCTATGCCGGGTACCGAGTTCACGCACCGGGGCCGTGCCTGTGAATTGCAGGTCCTCTGCTCGATGTCCAGCACGAGGAAAGCCGTCTTTGCCGGGTCGACCGTTACCTTCTTCAGCTCGACAGGCGGCGGGGCTTTTACCGTGTCCCACAGCTCGATGACCGTCTTTTCATCCGCCGCAGGGACCGGGACAACCGTGAACAGAACCATCGAAGGAACAAGAAAACCGACCACCATCGTGAATACCCTGAGACGCGTTCCGGATCTTCTCACCATAGCTTTGTCCTCCTCAGGGACGGCATCCCTTTCCAGGGAAAAGATAAGCGTTCATGCCGGGGGGGCAAGACCGTGGACAAGAAACCCTGCACCAGGTATCGCCTCAGGGGCGTGAACAGGAAGAATCTTCGGCCGTTCTCGTTTCAGCCATGGACATCATCCTCCCGATCACTTATACAGTGAACCGCGTCTCAGGTGTTCAATGTTGAAGAGAGCATGGTGGGATGTCGTCTAACTGGCAGGACTCGAGATTCTGGATCTCGCAATGGTGGTTCGAATCCATCCGTCCCAGCCAAATGCTCTCCTTCGGGGGAACATTTGCCGAATTCCGGGGCATGTCGGTTACATTGCCTCCTCCCCTATTTTCCCTGGAGAAAAATCGTCAAACGATATAATAAAGGGCGGCAGTATGCAGACACCACAAAACGAGTTGAAACCCGGAACGGGAAAGGCAAAGCAGACGTTCCTCACGGTAACAGAAAAGACCGAGCTGATGGCGTTTCTGACCGCCCGGCTGCCGAACAGGAGCAGGAAAACGATAAAGTCGCTGCTGGCGCATCACCAGGTCTCGGTGGATTTCAAGGTGACGACACAGTTCAACCAAAGATTGGAGCCGGGCCAGCAGGTGGCCATAACCTGGACCAAGGTGCTCCAGAGGAGCCACATCAAGGGTCTCGCCATCGTGTTCGAAGACCCCTACCTCATCGTGATCGAAAAGCAGCCCGGGCTCCTTTCCATCGGCACCGACAAGGAGAGGGAACGCACGGCTTTCCGGATACTGAGCGAGCAGGTAAAAAAAACAGACCCGAAGAACCGGATCTTCGTGGTGCATCGCCTCGACAGAGATGCTTCCGGGCTGATGATGTTCGCCAAGAGTAAGGCGGTTCAGCAAGCCATGCAGCATGCCTGGAAGGAAGATGTGCTCGAGCGGACGTATGTCGTGGTGGTGGAAGGCACGGTAACCCAGGAGACAGGCACCGTCACCTCCTGGCTGAAGGAGAACAAGGCCCGTGTCATGTACTCCAGCAGCACTCCGGGGGACGGACAGAAGGCCGTGACCCACTACCGGGTCCTGAAGAGAAACGATGCCTTCTCCCTCCTGGAGATAAAGCTGGAAACCGGGAGAAAGAACCAGATCCGCGTCCACATGAAAGACCTGGGCCACTGCGTCATCGGGGACAAGAAGTATGGGTCTGTTGAAAGACCGATTCACCGCCTCGCCCTCCATGCCCTGATCCTTGCCTTCCGGCACCCGGTGACCGGCAAGGAGCTGCGTTTCGAGACCCCCATCCCCCGGATCTTTCTCCGTCTGCTCAGCGAGAAGAAGGGGCAGGAAGTCCGGGAAAGAAAAAAGGGGCCGCCTGCCGGAGAATAAGACCGGGACCCTTGTCCTGTTCAATTTGGTCATCTCGCCGAACACCCGCGAGATGACCAAATTGAACAGGCTCGTTGAAAACCAGGTTTTTTTCGCAGACACTCAGAGACCGGGGGACAAACCCCTGGACCCTGAAAACCACAAAATGCTACCGGAATGTGCGCCAAGGGGTTATACCTGTACCATGAACGTACTTCCTCAATTTCCCCAGCGAAAGGAGACCCGGCATGGAAAAGACGGTATTGTTCGAAGTGGAAGGCCCTGCGGCACTCATCACCCTGAACCGTCCTGAGAGGCACAACTCGATCTGTCAGGACCTGCTCGTGAACCTGTACGATTCCATCGATGAGGTTTCGCGCAGAGACGATATCAAGGTCGCCATCCTCACGGGCAATGGCAGGTCCTTCTGCTCCGGGATCGATCTCGGTGTCATCGGTAAGGACAATCTCCTCGATCCCCGGGGGGACGGCCATGACATGCCGGATGTCATGGCTGCCTGCAGGAAGCCGATCATCGGCGCTATCAACGGCAATGCCATCACCGGCGGGTTCGAGCTCGCCATGCACTGCGACTTTCTCATCGCATCGGAGAGCGCGCGGTTTATCGATTCCCACGCAAAGGTCGGCATCCATCCGGGATGGGGAATGACCCAACTGCTGCAGCGCTCGGTGGGACAGAGGATGGCGAAGCAGCTCTCCTTCACGTGCAGGCCGCTGTCCGCCCAGGATGCACTCCGATGTGGGCTCGTGAACGAGGTGGTGCCCCCTGCGGAGCTGATCCCACGCGCCAGGCAGATCGCGCAGGACATCTGCGAGGTCGATTACCGCATCCTGCTCAAGATGAAGAACCTCATCGAGAAGCAGAACGAGGTCTCCTTCGACGAGGCGTTCAGGTACGAGCGGGAAGGCTTCCACGATTTCGTCAGGAAGGCGAACGTGTTCTAAGGCGCTGTGCTTCCTTTCGCGTCCACCTGCGTACTCAGGCGAGGAAGCTCCTGATGCCCGTGAACACGATCTGGGCCGCCAGGGCCGAGAGGATAAGCCCGGTGAGCTTGCTCATGACCTTGAGCCCGGTGCGGCCGATGATCCTCTCGATGGCCGTGGCCATGAACAGGAGGACGCCGACACAGAGCACGGCGCAGAAGAGCGCCGAGCACCCCACGATCTTCTCCCACGTGGTGGTGACGTCGGCGCCCATGACGAGCAGGGCGCCGGTAGTCGCCGGCCCCACGGTGATGGGGATCGCCAGGGGAACGATCGTGACGCTGCCGGGGTCCTCCCGGTACAGCGGGGTCTCGCTCCCCCGCACGAGATCGACGGCAGACAGGAAAAGCAGGGCCCCTGCCCCGACGCGGAAGGCGTCCAAGGTGATGCCGAAGACCGAGAAGATGGCGTTGCCCAGGAAGTAGATGACAAAACAGATGAGGACCACGTCGAAGGTGAGCCACCCTGCCACCTTGCGGCGTTCGGCTGCCGAGAGCTCCTGGGTCAGCGAGAGGAACATGGACAGGACGAAGAAAGGCGTCAACAGGAAAAAAAGCTTTATCCATATGCTGATGAAGAGCTGGTACATGCGTTCTCCCTCACCACCTGTCTTGTCCTGCTGAACTGCTCCCTATGCAATACACGACATGACGGCGAAGTCAACCGCATCTCCGTGTAAGAGGCTGATCGGACAGAATGTTTCCCCTAGCCCAGGGGGATCCTCACGTATCGAGTACTGTTTCCATCCGGTATTTCAGTTTTTTTTCATCCTTTTCGGAAAATTCCAGGCCTTTTTCCCTGCAGATGGCCCGGACCTTCTCGATCATCTCCTGGTATGACTCGAACACCATGATCTCCTTGCTGTATTTCTCGTCCTTTACGATATACCGTGCCATGTCTCACCTCCGGCAAGAGCTGTGCCTTGCCTCATTCTCTGATACAGAGCAAATTGAGACTGCCGGGGGAATAGTCAAGGGGATCGCTTTTTTTTCCGGCATGCCCTCTGTTGTGGCGGGGAAAGCCACATCCTCCGGCCTGCGGGCCTGTCGTGAATCTTTACCAAGTCTTTTCACAATGTTTATACAAACTAAACACTTCCTTGCTAGTGCCTGCTCGATTATATTTGGTAAGACAGGTTCAGAAGAGGAACGGCATCCCTCGCTATAAGGGTTTCATAAACATGACTTGCATCAAGAACGTGCTGTATCGGAGGAGTTTTTTTAACCATGAAGCTAGACACGGTAACCCTGTTCACCAAGTCCCTGGCAGTCATCGTCAACGTCCTGATCCTCTACATCATCGTGATCCTGATGATCGGGCTGGGAATAACGCTGTTCAGCCTGAAAGCGCTGCTCA
>JAJFUP010000059.1 GCA_021372395.1 Deltaproteobacteria bacterium | reverse complement strand
AACGCCGAGACCAAGAGGTATCCTGCCTTGAGGGATTTCGAGATTATTGATTTGACAAGCGAGGAGGGCGATGATTAATTCGAAGAGCATCCTTGTCGTTGATGACTCGCATGAATTGACCTACGTGATCGCCGACTTTCTGGGAATGCACGGGTATCAGGTTCATACGGCCGACAGCGGGGACAGTGCACTGGAGTGCATGGGAAAGCAGCGGATGGACGTCGTGGTGACCGATATCCACATGCCGGGCATGGATGGATTCACCTTGATGACCGAGATCAAGAGCAGGTATCCGGATGTTCCCATCATCCTGATAACGGGATTCAGCGTGGGCGAGGCGAAGAAGATGGCATTCGAGAAGGGCGCGAATGCGTTCGTTGCAAAGCCGTTCAGGCTCAAGGAGCTCATGTGCGTGATCGAATCGGTTTGGGCCGATGAAATATCCACAACAGGAGGTGATGCGAGATGAAGAAGACGTTGGTGAAAAAGCCCCAGAAGGTCCTCTGCTATGTCGATTTCTCCAAGAACAGCCCCTACATCGTGGACTATGCGTACCAGCTGTCAAGGCTCATCGATGCGGAACTGTTCGTGCTCCACACCGTAACCGACATCAAGAGCGCTGCCGGTTTCTATGTCCCCCACATCAATACCGACAAGCTCGAGGAAGAAGTCATCAAGGCGGCGAAAGACAAGATGTACGGCATCTGCAGCCAGATTGTGGGTGACAGGATCGACTCCGATCACCGGCTCATCAGGAGGGGGAACCCCATCGAGGTGATGAACGAGGTGATCGAGGAAAAGGCCATCGAGCTTCTCATTCTCTCACACGAGCTTTCAAAGGGGACATTGTCGGGGTTCAGGAGCGACTACGCGGAAAAGTTCATGAAGAATCCGACGGTCCCGTTCCTGGTCCTGCCGATGAAGTGAAGCCGGGCGGAGCCTAGCCGCAGAAGATACCCGCCGTACCTGTCCAGACTCGGGTGAAGATCGGCATGCGCTTGTTCGGCGATGCTTACTGCGGGGCATCCGCACGAGGCTTCGTGAGGTGCACCGACTCCATCAGTCCCACCACGGCAGCAGGGGGCAAGTAACCCTTCATGGACAGCATGCAGAGGGCGCCTTCCCTGAACGTCAGACCCAAGGACTGCACCGGGGTGTAGAAGACCAGAACAGCGTTTCCTGAAGAGACCAGGATGCGGGCATCCCTGGTGTTCTTCATCCAGGGAGGGATAAGGGTCGCCTTGGCACCCATGAGGGTGGGGTTGTACCGGTGCCGCAGGATGGTATCCATGAGCTCATAGGTGCCCATACCGTCCACATCCCCGATGAACGCCCTTATCAAAGGCTGGTGGAGGGAGACCCTCCATGCCTTTTCCTGCGGGAGAGCGTCCAGGACTTCGATGAAGCCCCTTATCCGGTTCTTTGCGGAATAGAGTTCGAGCCTGCCGTATCTCGGCGAGCAGTCGATACCGTCCGGGATGCAGGCGGCCAGTCTGCCCGTGGTGATGCTCGTGCAGTGTCCCTCCTGGGGCAGCTCGTCTGTCGGCAGCAGGAACAGCTCGGGAGAGTTTCTCATGGAGACCAGGATGTAGAACACATAGATCGAGATCCCTATGATGCAGATCCCGAGGAGATACCGCAGGGCCTGATTTTCGGTTTTTCTGCTCAGAACCATCGTGGATGTATGGGCCTGTTGGAAAACGCATCCTTCTGCAGACTCTCATAATCGTGATGCAGGGACGGCTCGGCAGGATATTCGTACCTGTCTTCCTCCGGAAGGCGGACCTCCGGTTCCTGTGGCCCTTTCCTGTCCGGATTCTTGCTGCTCAGCGTGAATTGTCCGAGGAGCTTCAACGCCGAAGGAAGCACGATGAAGAGGACAAGCAGGATAAGAAGGCTTGTAAGGGAATCCTTGCCCATGGGGAAGATAATAACACAAAAGCCCCGGGAGTAAACCCCCAATTTTCCTGTTCACCCGGCTCCGCTATGCAGCGGGGTCTCCTTGCGTGAGAAGACCTGATAGACCCGTTTGAAGCCTTGGGCACGAGGCTTCCAGGGAACCCTGGCCTGATGGGAAAGAGCTCCCGCATATGCCGAGCTTTTCCGGCTTGGCGCATACACACCGCCCCCCCGGCACCCGCAAGGCTTCCCCTAGCCGCGGGGGAGCGTATCAAGGATGTGTTTCCAGATGATGTCCATGCCGGTGCCTGTCTGCGCCGAGGTGATCACGAGCTCCATGCCGCTCTGACCCAGGAGCGCGGCTGATCGTCTCTGCTGCTCCTCATACCCCAGCTTGTCCACCTTGGTGCCCACGAGCAGGACCTTGGCAGGGGTATTGCGGATAAGATCGATGAGCAGGCACTCCTCGTCCTTCAGGTCCCTGCGCATATCCACGAGCAGCATCACGAGCTTCAGATCGTTGTTGCCGGAGATATACCGGGCAACCAGGGAATTCCATGTGCTGCTCACCTCCTTGGGTGCCTTGGCATAGCCATATCCCGGCAGATCCACCAGGTAGACGCTCGGGTGGCCCACCATGTCTACCCGGAAGAAGTTGATGGCCTGGGTCTTGCCCGGCAGCTTGCTCGTTTTCACGAGGGATTTGCGGCTGACAAGCCTGTTGATGAGGGACGACTTGCCCACGTTCGATCTGCCTGCGAAGGCGAACTGGGGCAGGCCCGGCTTCTGGTGGGGGAAGGGCCCTGCAAACAGGGCATCGTGTATTTTCACTTTCATGGTCATAGACCCTTGAGATAGGAGGCTACCCGGGATAGTCCCTCCTCGATGTTTTTCTCGGAGTTGGCGTAGGAGAACCGGAGATAACGTGCAGCCCCGGGCCCGAAATCGATGCCCGGGGTGACCCCGACGCCCGAGTGCTCGAGGATGTCCATGGCAAGCGCCACGGAGTCGCTGCAGAGATCACCCATGTTCACGAGGACATAGAAAGCGCCCGTGGGCTCCACCTCCACGTTGAACCCGTGCCTGGCCATCTCGGAGAGCATGACCTTTCTCCGCCGGGCAAAGGTCTGCCTCATGTCCTCCACATCCTGGGTCGCCTCGGTGAGCGCCGCGACCCCTCCCCACTGGGCGATGGAGGGCGCGCAGATCATGAGGTTCTGCTGGATCTTCTGGGCAGTACGGACCATTGACGGGGGAAGCACGACCCATCCCAGCCGCCAGCCGGTCATGGCATAGGCCTTGGAGAAGCCGTTTATGACGATGGCATTGTCGGTGAACTCAAGGATGGTGTGCTGCTCGGATTCATAGACCAGCCCGTGGTAGATCTCGTCGGAGATGATGGGGATCCCGAGGGAGCCGAGCGCTTTCATGTGCTCCGAGTCCAGGCAGATGCCCGTGGGGTTTGCCGGCGAGTTGATGAGCACCGCTTTGGAGGCCTCGCTCATGCAGTCCCTCACCTTTGAGGGGTCGAGCTGGAACCCGTC
>JAJFUP010000037.1 GCA_021372395.1 Deltaproteobacteria bacterium | reverse complement strand
TGTTCGACCGCAGCGAAGATCTCGGCGGCAAGATCCGCAGTGCCATCCCCCACAGCAGGATCCCGAAGGAGGTCTTCGAGCACGAGCTGAAGCGGGTCAAGGAGAAGCTCTCCCACATACGGATGGAGAACAAGGACCTCTGTGAGAAAGACTTCAAGGACATCCGGGACCGCCATGACTACCTGGTCATCGCCGTGGGCGCCCAGAATCCCCGGGAGCTCAGGATCAAGGGGTATGAACGGGCGATACCGGCCCTGGATTTCCTGAGGATCGCCAAGGAAGGCGCCTTCGAGGTGGGCAAACGGGTGGTCATCATCGGAGCCGGAAACGTGGGCTGCGATGCAGCCAGCGAGGCCGGAAGGCTCGGGGCCAGGGAGATCACCCTCATCGACGTACAGAAGCCCGCATCCTTCGGCAAGGAGCGTCAGGCGGCCGAGGCCATCGGTGCCAGGTTCATCTGGCCCGTTGCCGCCGAGAGCATCACGAAAAAGGGCGTGGTTCTCTCCACCGGCGAGATCCTTCCTGCCGACACCGTGGTGATCTCCATCGGCGACAAGCCCGACCTCAAGTTCCTTCCCGAGACCATCGACACCGCCCAGGGGTTCATCAAGGTGAACGATCGGTTCCAGACCTCGGATTCCAAGGTCTTCGCCATCGGGGACAGCGTGAAGATAGGGCTCATCACGGACGCAATCGGCGCAGGCAGGAAGGTGGCCCGCACCATCGACGACCTCCTCATGGGCAGGGAAGATACCTACGACCAGCTCCCCGTCATTGACACAACTCGCATAAAGCTGGAATACTATGACCCGACCATCAGAGATCTCACGGATGTACGGAGCTGTTCCGTGCAGTGCGCCTCCTGCGGGGGCTGCAGGGACTGCGGTATATGCGAGGCCCTGTGTCCGCAGCAGGCCATATCCCGGAGGTCTCTTCAGGGTGATGACTACGAGTACGTGGTGGACGGTGAACGCTGCATCGGGTGCGGCTTCTGCGAAGGAGCCTGTCCGTGCGGCATATGGGAGATGAAGGAAAACGACCCCATCGGGTAGATCGCCGGCGCTCTATCCGTCAGGGACAAGGAAAGCCAAAAAAAACTATGGAGGATGGACAGATGTTTAATTGCAAGTCGACCAACGACGTTATGAAAGCTGTAAAGGAATATAATATCAGCTTCATCCAGTTCTGGTTCACCGATGTGCTCGGCAGGCTCAAGAGCTTCAACATCACGCCATCCGAGCTCAAGGAGGGACTCGATGAGGGTATGGGCTTCGACGGGTCTTCCATCGAGGGTTTCGCCCGCATCCACGAGAGCGACATGATCGCGCTGCCCGACCCAACCACCTTCCAGCTCATCCCGTGGAGGCCTTCCGACAAGCCCGTGGCCCGCATGGTCTGCGACATCCTCCACCCGGACGGGACCCCGTATGAAGGCGACCCGCGCTACGCGCTCAAGAGGATCCTCAAGAAGACCTCCGACATGGGGTACACCTGCTACCTGGGTCCGGAGCTCGAGTACTTCTACTTCGAGGACGACAAGTGCACGAAGATCCTCGACCGTGGCGGCTACTTCGACGGGCTGCCCATCGACATGGGCACGGACATGAGGAGGGAGACCATCTTCGCGCTCCAGAACATGGGGATAGGCGTCGAGTACAGCCACCACGAGGTCGCACCCTCCCAGCACGAGATCGACCTCAAGTATGCCGAGGCCCTCAAGATGGCAGACATCGTCATGACCTACCGCACCGCGGTCAAGGAGGTCGCCCGGCAGAACGGCTCGTATGCCACCTTCATGCCCAAGCCCATCGCGGCCGAGAACGGCAGCGGCATGCATGTCCACCAGTCCCTGTTCAAGGGCGACGAGAACGCCTTCTTCGACGCCAAGGACAAGTACCACCTCTCCAAGATCGGCAAGCACTACATCGCAGGCATCCTTGCCCATGCCCGGGAGATCACGGCAGTGACCAACCAGTGGGTGAACTCCTACAAGCGGCTCGTCCCCGGCTACGAGGCCCCTGTCTACGTATCCTGGGCCCGCAGGAACCGTTCGGCCATGGTGAGGGTCCCCATGTACAAGCCCGGCAAGGCCAATGCCACCAGGATGGAGTTCAGGGCACCCGACCCGGCCTGCAACCCGTACCTCGCCTTCGCGGTCCAGATCGCGGCAGGCCTGGAGGGCATGGCAAAGAAGTACGCCCTTCCCGAGCCCATCGAGCAGGACATCTTCGAGATGGACGAGAAGGCCCGCGAAGATGCCGGGATCACCTCTCTGCCGGGGAACCTCTTCGAGGCGATCAACGAGGTGTCCAAGAGCCGGCTCGTGCGGGAGGCGCTGGGCGACCACATCTTCGAAAAGTTCATCGAAAACAAGAAGAAAGAGTGGGATGCCTTCCGTGTCCACGTGAGCAAGTATGAGATTGACACGTATCTTCCCGTACTATAGATGATGACCGGTACTGCCCGGACCTCTCGCGTCCGGGCAGCCCCTGACTGGAACGAAGATATCCCGCGGAGGAGAATAAGAGTCGATGCTCAAGGCGAAGAGACCCGCTGTTCTGGTGCTGGAAGACGGTACCATCTATCGTGGGTCTGCTTTTGCCGGTTCGGGAGACTCTCTGGGCGAGGTGGTTTTCAACACCGGGATGACCGGGTACCAGGAGATCCTCACCGACCCTTCCTACCAGGAGCAGATCCTCGTCATGACCTACCCGCTCGTGGGCAACTACGGCGTCAATGAGCACGACATGGAATCCCTGTCCATCCACATGGCCGGGTTTGTGGTGCGCGAATACCAGGGAAGGCCGAGCAACTTTCGATCGAACAGGACCCTGGCAGATTTTCTCGAAGATCACGGCAGGATCGGTGTCGATGGCATCGACACCCGGGCACTGACGAGGCGCATCCGCACCAAGGGCGCCATGCGCGGGGTTCTGTCCACGAGGGTGGAGCACACAGACGACCTCCTGGAGCAGGTGAAGGCGTATCCGGGGCTCGTGGGCCGCGATATCGTGAAGGACGTCACCTGCAAGGAGCCCTACTCCTGGCACGACGGGGTGGGGAGCTCTCTGCAGGGAGTGCCGGAGAAAACGGACAGGCTCCGGGTGGTGGTGCTGGACTGCGGGGTCAAGCACAACATCCTGAGGAGCCTCGACGAGCGCGGTTGCGAGGTCCTCGTGGTCCCGGCCACGACAAAGGCGGACCTGATCATGTCCCTGAAGCCCGACGGAGTTCTCCTGACCAACGGGCCGGGCGACCCGGCCCCGCTCACCGCTATCGTGGCAACGGTGAAAAAACTGCTGGGGAGGCTGCCCGTATTCGGGATCTGCCTCGGCCACCAGATCCTGGGCCAGGCCTTGGGCGCAAAGACGGCAAAGCTCAAGTTCGGTCACCACGGGATCAACCAGCCGGTCAAGAACCTCAGGACCGGCAGGGTGGAGATCTCGTCGCAGAACCACGGGTTCGTGGTCCTCACGGACACGCTGCCCGCAGACACGCAGATCACCCACATCAACCTGAACGACAACACGCTCGAGGGCCTGAGCTACCCCGGCCTCGATGCCTTCAGCGTGCAATACCACCCCGAGGCGGCGCCGGGTCCGAAGGACTCGGGCTACCTGTTCGCAGAATTCATTGAAATGATGGAAAGACACACGAAACGGGCAGCCTAGGCGATCATCCGGATGTTGCCCAAAGGGTGACAAAGAAGGCGGCACAAGGTATAAAGGGTGTACCGTAATACCGGCAGGAGACGAGGGCAGACAAAGGGTTCGCGGATGGCAGGCAAGATGAGGACTATGGTTCGTTCCCTGGGCAGGGTCAAGGTATATGCAGGGAAGAACCCCCGTGAGCTCCCGGGGCCCTGCGTCGTCTTCTTCCCGGTGAACGACGATGCGCTTTATTGCGGACTTGCAGGGTTCGTGGCCATCAAGGGGTGTGAGACCTCGGGGGATAACGGGATCCCCGAGAGGTTCTCGGACTACCTTGACGCGATTTCCTCGCACGATATCGCGCAGCTCCTGGCAAAGACAATCGACATCCAGGCCTACCTGAATCCGCAGACACTCCATGCGTATGAAAAGGAACTCTACTGTCTGAAGCAGGACACGCAGCTCCAGTATGCCCTGTGCTGCGGGACCGGGATCACCCGGCTCTGGGCGCTCGCGAAGAGGATGGCGGCCTTCATCGAGGGTGAGGACGGCCTCCTGGAAAGGCAGACCCTCGGTCTGACGTCGGGCGACATCGAGACCGTCGCTTCGAGGCTCGTCACCCTGAAGGACATCTCCTGGGGGATCAGGGAAGACTTTCTCAAGAACCAGGAAAAGATCGCGTATCTCGCAGGGGACGATGCCCTGAGCGATGCCCTGTTCTACTGCCGGTACCAGAAGATCAACTCGTGCCTGAATGCCCTGGACAGGCTCGAGGTGCGCGGACGCGATTCCGCCGGCATCCAGGTGGCGATACAGCTCAACTCGGGCCAGGGCTTGTCGTCGCTGATGGATACGCTCAAGAGCAAAGGCCTCCATGAGAGCCTCCTCGAGCGGTCGTGTCCGGGTGATCTGATCAACGGATCCATCCACCTGTCCGAAGACCAGTTCATCTTCACCTACAAGACGGCGCTTGTCACCGGCGTGCTCGGGGAGAACACGAAAAAGCTCCGGAGGTTCATCCGGGAGGATGACATCCTCAAGGCCGCGCTATCCCTGGAAGCCCTCTCCGAGATCTACCTCGCGCACACGCGCTGGGCATCCGTGGGAGCCATCAACGAGATCAACTGCCACCCGGTGAACAGCCACACCCTCGATACCCCCACCACCGGCATGCACGACATGACTATGGCGCTGAAGAGCTACCCGTTCTACGGCAGGGGAGCCTGGACTATAAACGCGGCCTTGAACGGCGACATCGACAATTACGTCGAGCTCAAAGACTCGCTCGAGACCGAAAGGCAGGTCATGGACGCAAAGGTGACCACCGACACCAAGGTGATCCCCCTGCAGATCGAGCGGTACCTGTTCGACGGCCACGACCTGAAGGAGGCCTTCCGCAAGGCGGTGAACGATTTCGAGGGGTCTCATGCCATTGCCATGGAAAGCAACCTCGAGCCGGGCAAGATTTTCCTGGCGCTTCACGGCAGCGGCCAGACGGTCTATGTGGGGCTGCAGAAGAACGGTTACGTGTATGCCTCCGAGGTGTACGGCCTCGTGGAGGAGACGCCGTACTTCATCAAGATGGACGGGGAATCGTGCCGCGTGCCGGGCAACCCGCTGACCCGCGGCCAGATATTCATCCTGCGCAACGACTGCGGCCCGGGGCTTGGCGGCATAGAGGCACTGTCCTATGACGGGTACCCGCTGGAGCTCGACAGGAAAGACATCGCGCACGCAGAGATCACGACCCGAGATATCGACCGGGGCGAGCACTCACACTTCCTGATGAAAGAGATCCTCGATGCGCCGGAATCCATCAGGAAGACGCTTCGCGGCAAGTACCGGATCGTGAACAGGAAGGACGTCTCCTTCAACCTGGACGAGACCGTGGTGGCGGGGCGGACCCGTGAATCCCTTGCCCAGGGACGGATACGCCAGATCTACGTGATCGGCCAGGGTACCGCGGCAGTGGCCGCTTCCGCCGTTGCAGAGGCGATCTCTTCCTACCTCAGGGAAGCGCCCATCGGCGTATTCGCGAAGAAGGCCTCGGACCTGAGCGGATTCCTCCTGAACGACGACATGTCGGACACCATCGTGATCGCCATCACACAGTCCGGAACCACCACGGACACCAACCGCGCGGTGACCATGGCCAGGCAGCGGGGCGCGCACCTCATCGCCATCGTGAACCGTCGCCAGTCGGACATCACGAGCAAGGTCGACGGCGTGTTCTACACGAGCGACGGCCGCGACATCGAGATGTCGGTGGCCTCCACCAAGGCCTTCTACTCGCAGATCGTTGCCGGATATGTCCTGGCGCTCTTCATGGCCCAGCTCCTGAAGACGCTGCCCGACACGCTGATAGCCCGCGACCTCATGGGCCTCGAAGATGCGCCCTCGCTCATGAGAGGGGTCATCGCGAGGCGGCAGGCCATCAGAGACACCGCGTGGAACCTGGTGAGGAGGAAGCAGTACTGGGCCGTGGTGGGCAGCGGCATCAACAAGGTGGCTTCCGACGAGATCCGGATCAAGCTCTCGGAGCTCTGTTACAAGACCATCTCTTCCGACATCATCGAGGACAAGAAGCACATCGACCTCTCGTCCGAGCCCCTCATCCTCGTGTGCGCAGCAGGCAGCCCCGAGATCGTGATGGAGGACATCGTCAAGGACGTGGCCATATTCAAAGCTCATGCAGCCAGCGTGGTGGTCATCGCCGACGAGGGAGAGCGCCGCTTCGACGCCGTATCCGACGAGGTCATCCATGTGCCGAGGGCCTCGTTCCCGCTGTCGGTCATCTTCAACACCCTGGCAGGACACCTCTGGGGATACTATGCCGCGTGCAGCATCGATGCGCTGGCCGTTTCCTTCAAGGCCTTCAGGACTCGCCTCGACGAGGTGGTCCGGGATCACGGGAAGAAGGAATACACCGTCTACGAGAGCATCCAGGACAGCGAGCTTCATCGGGTGGTGGACGAGTTCGCCGCCGAGTTCAATGCCTGGCGGTGCAGCGGGGAGCTCACCTCGCTCAGCGTGGAGGTGGCGTCCGACATCACGCTGCTGCTCAAGTACGCCAAGGGCAAGCTGCCCGTGGAGGACTTCTGGGTGGAGTTCGAGGGCAGAAGGCTGTCCTCCTCGCCCATCGACATGCTCGACCAGACGCTTCGCAGGGCCGTTGACGAGCTTTCCCGCCCGGTGGACGCAATCCGCCACCAGGCCAAGACCGTCACCGTGGGTACGAGCAGGAAGGCCGAGATCCCGAGCGGGCCCGTCTTCGACGTGTTCGAGGACCTGGGCTTCACCCTGGAGAACATCCGGGCCAAGGACGGGATTACCCTCAAGAGGCTGCAGAACGCCCTCGCCGGGGTCAACGGCTACACCCTCTACGAGGTCAGCGGGCTCGACGACCACGGCAATCCCACGGATGCCTCCACGCTGGTTATCACCGCACGAAAGGGCATCGCGGTGTCCATGCGATCCCGTTTCGACAGGCCTGCTCCCCTCATGGGCACCAAGAACACCATCGTCCGCACCGGCAAGGTGTATGCCGGCACCGGAAGGTCGGACAACGCCCCCATCATCATCGTCCCCATCCTGGGCCAGCGGCGCATCATCTCGCACCTGCTCCTGCTGCACGTGGAGTTCGACGAGGCCCTGAGCGTGGAACGGAAGAAGGAGGCCCTGGGGGTGAAGATCAACGACATCACGAACCTCATAAACGAGTACAACATCCCGTGGAAGGACGAGTATCTTCAGGGGTTGTCCCTCAAGTACCTCATGGGCGAGGATGTCGAGGTCGTTGCGGATAAGATCAGAAGCTCCCTCGAAGGCTAGGCGGAACCGGCTCGAGCGCTATGTTCGTATAAGATCAGGATGAGACAAGACTAAGGTCAGGGTGTACCATGCCGAAACGGACAGACATCAGGAAGATCCTCATCATCGGGAGCGGCCCCATCATCATATCCCAGGCCTGCGAGTTCGACTACTCGGGGGTGCAGGCCTGCAAGTCGCTGCGCGAGGAGGGGTACGAGGTGGTGCTCATCAACTCCAACCCCGCCACCATCATGACGGACCCGGAGATGTCGGACCGCACCTACATCGAGCCCATCACCCCGGAGTTCGTGGCCAGGATCATCGAGAAGGAGCGCCCCGATGCGATTCTGCCCACGCTCGGAGGCCAGACCGGGTTGAACGTCTCCGTTGAGGTCGCATCCCGCGGCATCCTCGAGAAGTTCGGCGTGGAGATGATCGGCGCCACCCCGGAGGTGATCCGCAAGGCCGAAGACCGGGAGCAGTTCCGCGATGCCATGGAGCGCATCGGGCTGAGGGTCCCGAAGAGCGGCATCGTCAGGAACATCGACGAGGCCTTCCCTGTGGCCGAAGCCATCGGCTACCCCATCATCATCCGCCCCTCCTTCACGCTGGGGGGCATCGGCGGCGGGATCGCCTACAATCCCGAGGACCTGGACCGGATCACCCGCGAAGGCCTTTATGCCAGCATGATCCACGAGATCATGCTGGAGGAGTCGGTCATCGGGTGGAAGGAGTTCGAGCTCGAGGTGATGCGGGACAAGGCCGACAACGTGGTGATCATCTGCTCCATCGAGAATGTCGACGCCATGGGGGTCCACACCGGCGACTCCATCACCGTGGCCCCGGCCCAGACGCTTTCCGACGTGGAGTACCAGAGGCTCAGGGACGCCGCCATCGCCATCATGCGGGAGATCGGCGTTGAGACGGGCGGCTCCAATGTCCAGTTCGCGGTCAACCCGAAAGACGGCGAGATCGTGGTCATCGAGATGAACCCCCGGGTGTCGCGGTCATCGGCCCTGGCCTCCAAGGCCACGGGATTCCCGATCGCCAAGATCGCGGCCAAGCTGGCGGTGGGATACACCCTGGACGAGATCCCGAACGACATCACCCGGGAGACGTATGCCTCCTTCGAGCCCACCATCGACTACTGCGTGGTGAAGATCCCGCGGTGGACCTTCGAGAAGTTCCCGGAGACCGAGGACATCCTCACCACCTCCATGAAGTCGGTGGGCGAAACCATGGCCATCGGCAGGACCTTCAAGGAAGCGCTCAACAAGGCGATCAGGTCGCTGGAGATCGGTCAGTTCGGCCTGGGCGGGCCGCTCATGAAGGTGCCTCCCGAGGAGAAGAAGAAGCTCGTGGCACGGCTCACGTACCCCAACTCCGAAAGGCTCTTCTGGGTGGCTGCGGCGCTGCGCTCCGGATGGGAGATCCACGATGTGAACCGCCTCACGGGGATCGACCCCTGGTTTTTGTGGCAGATCAAGGAGCTCGTGGAGGCCGAGGCGGAAATCATGGACACCACCCCGGGCAGGGAGATCCTCTACCGGGCAAAGAGGCAGGGCTTCTCGGACCGGTACCTCGCGGGCCTCTGGGGCATGCAGGAGAAAGACGTCCGCACGATGCGCTCCGAGTCCGGGATCGTCCCGGTCTACAAGCTGGTGGACACCTGTGCCGCCGAGTTCGAGGCCTACACGCCCTACTTCTACTCCACCTACGAGGACGAGGACGAGTCCAACCCCTCCGACCGGCCCAAGGTCGTCATCCTGGGCGGCGGTCCCAACCGGATCGGCCAGGGCATCGAGTTCGACTACTGCTGCGTCCACGCCTCGTTTGCGCTTCGGGACATGGGTTTCGAGAGCATCATGATCAACTCGAACCCCGAAACCGTGAGCACCGACTACGACATCTCCGACAAGCTCTTCTTCGAACCGCTGACCCTGGAGGACGTGCTCCACGTGGTGCAGAAGGAGAAGCCCCTGGGCGTCATCGTGCAGTTCGGGGGCCAGACCCCGCTGAACCTCGCACGGGGACTCTTCGAAGCGGGCGTCCCCATCATCGGGACCCAGCCGGATGCCATCGACCGGGCCGAGGACCGGCAGCAGTTCCTCGCGATCGTGAAAAAGCTCGGACTCAGGCAGCCGGAAAGCGGGACGGTGACCAGCGTGGAGGCCGCCCTCGAGGTGGCGCAGCAGATCGGCTACCCCGTGCTCGTGCGTCCCTCCTACGTGCTGGGCGGCCGCTCCATGGAGATCGTCTACGATCCGGAGACCCTCAAGACCTTCATGGCTCAGGTCCTCGAGCTTTTTCCCGACAACCAGATCCTCGTGGACAAGTTCCTGGAGGACGCCGTGGAGGTCGACGTGGACGCGCTCAGCGACGGGAAGACATGCGTGATCTGCGGGATCATGGAGCACATCGAGGAGGCGGGCATCCACTCGGGGGACAGCGCCTGCGTGCTGCCGCCCATAACGCTCTCCCCGGAGATCGTCGAGGTCATCTCCGACCAGACCGTGAAGATAGCAGCCGAGCTCGGCGTGGTGGGGCTCATGAACATCCAGTACGCCATCAAGGGCAGCGACCTCTACGTGCTCGAGGTAAACCCCCGGGCCTCGCGGACCGTCCCGTTCGTGAGCAAGGCCATCGGCGTGCCCGTCGCAGGGCTCGCCACACGGGTGATGATGGGCCGCAGCCTCGAGGAACTCGGCTTCACCACCCAGATCCACCCGGCGCACGTCTCGGTGAAGGAGTCGGTGTTTCCCTTCAAGCGCTTCGCAAACATCAACATCGTGCTGGGCCCCGAGATGAGGTCCACCGGCGAGGTCATGGGTATCGACTCCACCTTCGGGCTCGCCTTTGCCAAGTCGCAGATCGCTGCCGGGGCCGCCCTGCCGACACAGGGCAACGTGTTCATCAGCGTCCACGACTTCTACAAGGAGCGGATCGTCCCGGTGGCCAAGGCCTTCGCCGACCTGGGGTTCACCATCATCTCCACCACCGGCACCGGGGCCTACCTGAACGCGCACGGGGTGGACGTGAAGACGGTCCTCAAGGTGTACGAGGGGAGGCCGAACGTGATGGACTCCATCAAGAACGGGCAGATCCAGCTCATCATCAACACGAGCATCGGGAGGAAGACCTCCGAGGATGCCGCCAAGCTCCGCCGGAGCGCCATCTCCTGCAACATCCCGTACTCCAC
>JAJFUP010000016.1 GCA_021372395.1 Deltaproteobacteria bacterium | reverse complement strand
GAGGAATCCAGCAAGAAGGATCGGTTACTTATCGGCTGATTTTTCTTCCACTATCGAGAGTATCTTCGCCACCACCTCATGGAATGTGAGGTGTGTTGTATCAACCACAACAGCGTGTTCAGGAATGACCAGGGGCGATGCTGACCGGGAGGAATCCCGATTGTCGCGCCTGTTCATGTCGTTCAGAACACGTTCCAGTGGCAAGTCGGTGCCTTTCGTAAGGAGTTCCTTCTGCCTGCGCATCGCCCGTTCCGTGGCGGATGCGTTCAGATAGATCTTGATGTCCGCATCGGGGAAGACCACCGAACCAGTGTCTCTGCCTTCGG
This sequence comes from Deltaproteobacteria bacterium, assembly GCA_021372395.1. GTDB lineage: Bacteria > Desulfobacterota > Desulfomonilia > UBA1062 > UBA1062 > MWEI01. The sequence goes on along the minus strand of JAJFUP010000016.1, from coordinate 5,920 downwards.
CCACGAGTGACGAAAGCCCCCTGAAGGACCTCTGGATCCTGACCAGTTCGCTCCTCACGGAAGGATGCACGGCAATGGCCGACGAGAGCTCGCTGATCCGGGGAGAGCGGATCTCCTCCGTTACGTCGGTCCCATCCACCTCGATTGAACCGCCGGTCAGGAGAATGCGCGTGTGCGATATGACACGGCCGCATTCCTCATTGTCACCCACATCGCTGCCGGCCCTCTCGATGGCCACGGCAGCAGCCCGATAGAGCGCACCGGTATCGAGAAAGGTAAATCCCAGGGTGCGGGCGACCTCTCGGGCAACCGTCGATTTTCCGCTTCCCGCCGGCCCGTCTATGGTGATGGTGAGGTGCTTCATCCGAGCGACTCCATTGCATTGAAGAACCCCGGGTACGAAATCCCGACACAGTCCCGGTCATCGAGGGTTATTTCCATGGCGCAGGCCTTTGACAGGATGTGGAAGGACATGGCGATCCGGTGATCGGAGAAGGTCCGGACACGGCCCGGAGAGAGCCTTGCAGGACCATGGATGTCGAGACCGTCATCGAGCTCTTCGACCCGGGCACCGAGGGACGAAAGTCCCTTCGCCATGGCAGAGATCCGATCCGTCTCCTTTACCCGGAGCTCCCCTGCATCACGGATCGTGGTGGTGCCTTCTGCGAGGCAGCCTGCCACCACGAGTATCGGGATTTCGTCGATGAGCCGGGGGATCTCTTCGCCGGCAATGGAGGCTGCCTGCAGCCGGGCTCCGCGTATTACGAGGTCTCCCACCCGCTCTCCCGCCGCCTCGCGGATGTTCTCCCGGGAGATCTTGGCACCCATTCTCTCAAGTACCTCCAGAAAGCCTGTCCTCGTGGGGTTCAGACAGACGTCCCTCACCATGATTTCCGAGCCGGGCGTAGCGGCTGCCCACACCACGGGGAAGGCCGCCGAGGAGGGGTCGCCCGGCACAACGATGTCCCGTGCCTCGAGCTCCTGGCCGCCGGACAAGCTCACCACCCCTGGCCCCTGGTGTATGTCCGCCCCGAAGAACCGGAGCATGCGTTCGGTGTGGTCCCGGCTCCTGGAGGGCTCCATGATCCGTGTCTCGCCCTTCGCGCGCAGGCCGGCCAGCAGCAGGGCTGACTTCACCTGTGCAGATGCGACCTCCATGGTATGGGAGATCCCGTGGAGCAGGCCCCCGCTGACGGCCAAGGGGAGGTATCCGTGCTTTCGTGCCATGAAGCGGGCCCCCATGGACTCCAGCGGCCTGATGATCCGGGCCATGGGTCTGCGGACCAGGGAGGAGTCACCGGTGATGGCGGCGAACCCGTCCATGCCTGCAAGGATTCCGCAGATCAGCCGGGCTGTCGTACCCGAATTGCCTGCATCGATGACGGTGAGCGGTTCGCTGGGCGTTGATCCCCTGACCAGGTAGGTGTCGCCATCCTTATGGATCTCCACGCTGAGGGCCTGAACGGCACCTCTCGTGCTCCTGACATCTTCGGATTCGAGGGCATTCCTGACAACGGTCGTCCCCCTGGCCAAGCCTCCGAGCATGAAGGCCCTGTGGGATATGGACTTGTCGCCCGGGGGTGTGATCTCACCGTGAATCGCCATACAATCCCCTCCTGATCCGTGCGTATGCGGTCAAGGTGTCTTCCAGCTCCTGGCCTCTTCCCTGCTCGATGAGATCACGCAGTTTTTTCAGCTCTTCCCTGTACTGGTCGATGAGCGGCAGGATGTTCCCTGCGTTTTCCAGGAAGATGTCTCTCCACATCACGGGGTCTGAAGCGGCGATCCTGGTGAAGTCACGGAATCCTGCGCCGAGGAGTTCCCGGTGGATCTGGACACTCCCGGCCATGCTCATGGACACGAAGCTCAGGAGGTGGGGCATGTGGCTGATGACCGCCATCAGCTCATCGTGGAGCTGAGGGTCCATGATGCATGTCAGAGAGCCGCACCACTCCCACATCCTGCGTACATTCTCGATGCATCCCGCCCGGGTTGCAGGGGAGGGGGTTATGATGGTCATGGCAGAGCTGAACAGGTCCGCCTGGCTGGAGGCATACCCGGGGTTCTCTTTGCCCGCGATGGGGTGGGACCCGATGAATGACGGCCAGATCTCATCGATGCTTCGGACGATGTGGGCCTTGGTGGAGCCGGTATCCGTCACGACCGTGCCGTCGTCGAGATAGGGGATCGCCCTGCCGATGGTCTCGACGATGCTCCCCACCGGGACAGCCACGATTACCATGTCGCTGCCGGAAGCCAGCGATAGCTCGGCCCCCCCATGGGAGATCACGCCGTCTGTCAGGGCCCGGCCGACCGTGGAGGCGTCCTGGTCGATGCCCGTTATCCGGGCCTTTCCTTTCAATGCCTTTGCGATGGAGGCGCCGATGAGGCCAAGCCCGATGAGGGTGATCTTCATAGGACTTCGGCGAGGGCACGGATGAAGGCCCTGTTTTCTTCGGGAAGCCCGACGCTCACCCGGATGAACTCATCGAGCCCGATGTTCGTCATGAACCGGGTGATGATCCCCCGCTTGAGGAGTTCCTCGTAGACAACCGAGGCCCTCGGGCCTATGCGTACCAGGACGAAGTTCGTCTGGGACGGGATATAGGCAAGGCCTAACCCCTCGAAGGCGGCATAAAGACAATCGAGGCCATCCCATGTAATCGTAAGCGTCTCCTCGAGGAAGGGCGTATCGGACAGGGCCGCCACGCCGGCCTTCTGCGCAAGTGAGTTCACGTTGAAGGGCGGCTTGATGCGGAGAAGGTCGTCCATGATTGGTCCGGACGCAATTCCGAACCCGACCCGCAAGCCCGCAAGGCCGTGTGATTTCGAAAGGGTGTGCACGGTAACGAGGTTGGGCATGGTCAGGGCGAGGTCCACGGAGCTCATGAAGTCCTTTTCCCGGGCAAAGGCCGCATATGCTTCGTCCATGACAATGAGCACATCTGCGGGAACGAATTCCAGGAGCGAGAGGCCAGCGTCTTTGTCAAGGTAGGTTCCCGTGGGGTTGTTGGGGTTTGCCAGGAAGATCGCCTTTGTCCTCTGGGAAAGGCACTGCCTGATCCCTTCGACGTCTATCCGGTGATCCTTCATGGGGGAGCGCACTACGGCTGCACCGCACACGAGGGAGGCGATCCGGTAGTAGCTGAACGTGCAGGCAGGGATGATGACCTCGTCGCCAGGGGTCAGGTATGCGCGGCAGATGAGGTCGATGATCTCGTCCGAGCCGTTTGCCGCGATGACGTTCCCGGGGTCGCAGCCGAAGAAGCGTGACGCGGCTTCCTTGAGTTCCCGTGCATCGGGATCCGGGTAGAGGTGGGAGCTGTGCCGGGCATCTTCTATGGCCTGCAGGGCCCGGGGACTGGGGCCAAGGGGATTCTCGTTGGATGCGAGCTTGATGGGGTTGGTCACCCCGTACTGCCTCGCGATGTCCTCCTTGGACCTTCCGGCTATGTACTCCGGTATGCTCAGTATCCACGGCGCGGGTTTCACGGTCTTCACGCCAGCGTTCTCCCTTCGGGGTAGGATCCCAGGACGATGATGTCCCGCGTGAATGCCCTGGTCTCCTCCATGGCAACCTTCACACGGTCTTCGGAGAGATTCCCCTGAAAGTCGATGAAGAACAGGTACTCCCACGGGCTTTTCTTCGAAGGACGCGACTCGATCTTCGTGAGGTTTATCCCGTTGCTGGCGAAGACGCCCAGCGCGTTGTACAATGATCCGGGGGTATTGTCGAGGGTGACGATGATGGAGGTCTTGGCAATGCCCTTCACCGGCAGGGCACAACGCGAGATGACCCAGAAGCGGGTGATGTTCTCTCGGCAGTCGTTCAGTCCCTCTGCAATAATGGGGAGACCATAGAGCTCCGAGGCCAGAGACGAGGCTATGGCAGCGCTGTTTTCCCGTGACCGGGCGGACAGCGCTGCATCCGAGGTGCTGGATGTCTCGACGATCTCGGCCCGGGGCAGACTGGCGGAAAGCCATCCCCTGCACTGGGCGATGGCCTGAGGGTGAGAGAAGACCCGCTCGACTCTTTCTCTGGGGACGGTGGCCAGGAGACAGTGCCTGATGGGAAGCAGGACCTCCTGACAGATGGACAGCCGGGTAGTGGCCATCATGTCGAGGGTCTGGTTGATCATGCCCTCTGTGGAATTTTCCACGGGCACCACGCCCAGATCCACCCGGGAGGATGCCACCGCTTCGATAACGGATTCGATGTCTTTCTGGGGTACGAGATCTCCGTCGAGGGAGAATACCCTGAACGCCGCCTGGTGGGAAAAGCTGCCCTCCGGGCCGAGAAAGGCGACCTTCTGCCGTAGCTGCATGGCCCTCGAGAGACTGAAGATCTCGCGGAAGATCCGCTCCATCATGGGTAGGGTCAGCGGGGGTTCGATCATGGGGTCGAGGCGGAGGATGATCTCGTCCTCCCGTGCCGGGTCGAAGACGCTCTTGAGTGACGCGCGTTTCATGTGACCGATTTCGACGGAAAGGCTTGAGCGTCGATTGAGAAGCTTCAGGAACTGCTCGTCAATGGCGTCGATCTCACGCCTGATATCTCCGATATCTCTCTCCATGAGGTTTATCCTGTAATTTCCCCTTCTCAGGGTTGTGGTATCCGATTCACCTACACATTACCACACATTCCTCCCAAAGCGGGAATGATTTCAGGGTCGATGCGGCCGAAAGCCTAGCAGAAGGAAGCGGCATTATCAAGGGCACTCTGGCTTCGGAAATGCGTTGTAGAGGCCTCTGTGGCGATGACTCATGATAATCCGGGATTATCATCAAATATGCCTGTCCGGAATCTGGGAGCATGTGATTTTTACGCAATGCCATGGATATGAAGGGTGGCCCGTATGTTGACAGGTATTGTTTGTCTGTGCAATAATGCAAGATAATATATACAAATGACTAATAAGTTTCCAGTAGACGCATATTCGGTGAAGAAGAAGACCAAGAGAAGGATGCCGCGCCTTCGATACCTTCTGCTTCCCCTGATCATCATAATCGCTTCCATGTTCTTTCTTCCCGATATCAGGGGCGGGGCGGAGATCTTCTCTGAGCGGTCATCAGCACTGTCAAAAAATGACCTCGTCCGCATCGATGAGGATACCATAAAACGCCACAACCTCACCATCGACTGGGACCTGCAGCAGTTCGTCGCCAGGAACGCGGTAAAGTATAAACTGTATTACGGCGCCATTGTCATCATGGATGCCCGTACCGGTGATATCCTCGCCCTCTACGGCCAGAAGCCGGCGGGGCAGGACTGCAGCCTGGCCCTGAACACGGATCTGGCTGCCAGCATCTTCAAGCTGGTTACGGCCGTGGCTGCGCTGGACCAGGCCGGGATGACGAGCCAAAGCGTGTTCTCCTACACCGGGAATGCCCACACCCTGTACAAGAATCAGCTCATCGGCAAGAGGGATCGATGGACTGCGGAAGTGTCACTGGCCGATGCCTTCGCCTACTCAAACAATGTCGTCTTTGCCAAGATCGGGACACACTACCTGGGTGAGACCCCCCTGCTCCTCACTGCCATGAAGCTGGGATTCTGGAAATCTCCGCTGAAGGAATGCGAGTGTACCCCGAGCACGATTTTTTTTCCCCAGAACGATTACAACCTTGCCGAGCTTTCCTGCGGGTTTAACCGCAAGACCCGGATATCGCCCATTCATGCCGCCCAGATGGTGACTGCCGTGATAAACAACGGCGGCATGGTTACCCCGAGGCTCATCAGGACGGCGGACGTGGAGCAGACCCAGGTCATGAGCAGAGATGCTGCGCAGAACCTGGGCGCCATGATGGAACGTACGGTTAGGACGGGCACGGTGGCAAAGCGATTCAGGGGGACCTCCTCCGACAGGGTGCTCAAACACCTCACCATAGGGGCGAAGAGCGGGAGCATCGACGGGGACGA
>JAJFUP010000011.1 GCA_021372395.1 Deltaproteobacteria bacterium | reverse complement strand
ATGGGGATGGACCGCAGGTGCGGGGTCTTGAGGCCGTGGAACGTTCCCCCCAGGGCGGTGAGGTAGTACTCCGAGATGTCGCCCAGCAGCTCGGGGCTGAGGTTGTTGACCTGAAACTCGTAGATCCCCACGATGAAGGGGATCGCACAGTAGCGCACCGTCCGGTCTTCTCTCAGCCTGAAGAGGAGACCCCTCCCTGCCATGTCCTCGAGCCTGGAACCCAGGGCTTCGGGATCATCCCCCAGGCGGCAAGCCACGGCGTCGGCAGTTTCCGGCTCGTCGCCCATGGCGAGGAACAGCCCGGCATCGTCTTGACTGAAGAGCCGCTTCAGGATCCTGATCTCCGCACCGCTCGTCGTCGGGGGATACCCCGTTGCCATCCGGTCCAGCCTCTTGCGCAGTCGCTCGTACACATCCGACATGGTGCAGCCCCCTTCCCTCTTGCTGTCGAATAGGTATCATAGCGGATTCAATCGGGCGTTTCCATACTATCCTGTTGATTTTTGGAAAATTACGGATATCTTACCTCATATCAGCTTATCATCCTACAATATGCATGGGGGTCTCATGGCCGGGTTCAAGGAATACGACAGTTACGATGCGCTCGGGCTTGCCGAGCTGGTGCGAAAAAATGAGGTGTCTCCGCAGGAACTCTGCGAGGAGGCCATCAGCCGGATCGACCGGATCAACCCCAAGGTCAATGCCGTCATCTACCGGATGTACGACATTGCGCACAAGTCCCTGAAGGGGCAGCTCCCCCAGGGACCGTTCTCCGGTGTTCCCTTTCTCCTGAAAGACCTCCTCACTTCCTATGCGGGCGTCCCCCTGAGCATGGGATGCACGGCCTACAGAAACTACATCCCGTCCCGGGACAGCGAGCTGATGAAGCGGTACAAGGCAACCGGCGTCACAATCCTGGGCAAGACCAACACCCCGGAGTTCGGCCTCATGGCCGTAACCGAACCGGAACTGCACGGCCCGACGCGCAACCCCTGGAACCTCGACCACACGCCCGGCGGCTCCAGCGGAGGCTCTGCCGCGGCAGTGGCGAGCGGCATGGTACCCTTTGCATCAGGTGGGGATGGCGGCGGATCCCTCCGTATCCCCGCCTCGTGCTGTGCCCTCTTCGGACTCAAACCCTCACGGGGTCGCAATCCCACGGGCCCCGAGTATGGGGAAATCTGGCAGGGGGCGGCGGTGGAGCACGTGATCACCCGGACCGTCCGTGACAGCGCCGCCATGCTCGATGCCATCCGTGGAGCCGACCCGGGCGCACCGTACATCATCCCCGACCCGGAACGTCCGTACCTCGAGGAGGTGGGGCGAGAGCCGGGAATCCTGAGGATCGCCTTCACCAGGAGATCCCCCCTGGGCACCGAGGTGCACCCCGAGTGCAGCAAGGCCGTGGAGGGTGCGGCGAATCTCCTTGCGAGCCTGGGCCACCGGGTGGAGGAGGCGGAGCCCGACATAGACGGCATCGCCCTGGCAAAGAGCTATTTCATGATGTACTACGGCGAGATCTCTGCAGACGTCCGGGAGATGAAGAAAGTTCTCGGTCGCAAGGCGAAACATACGGACGTGGAGGAAACCACCTGGTTGCTCAACCTCCTCGGCAATCTCTACTCCGCAGGTGAATTCGTCCTGGCCATGCGGCAGTGGAACACCTTTGCCAGGCAGATGGGGGTCTTCCACGAGAAATTCGATCTCTATCTCACTCCCACCCTCGCCTCTCCGCCGGTGAAGATCGGCGAACTGAAACCCAAACCCGTTGAGGAACGCGCGCTGAAGGTCGTAAACGCCCTGAACCTGGGAAGGCTCGTCAAGGTCTCGGGCATGGCTGAAAAGATTGCCCTGGAGAGTCTTTCCAAGACCCCCTTCACCCAGCTTGCCAACCTCACGGGCCAGCCCGCCATGTCGGTGCCTCTCCACTGGACAGCCGACGGCCTGCCCAGCGGGGTACAGTTCATCGGGCGCTTCGGCGACGAGGCAACGCTCTTTCGGCTCGCGGCCCAGCTCGAAAAGGCCCGGCCGTGGTTCGACAGGAGGCCGGGAATATAAGCGAAATGTCATGCATACGGGTTTTCGCTGACACCCGTCGGTACTATTGATATTTTTGATTCCATCAATCAGGAGGAGGTTTCATTCATGGTAGAAAAGCCGTGGCACGCTCACTACGACTACAATGTCCCTGCCAGTATCCGCTACCCCAGAATTCCTGCCCAGAGCATCTTCCAGCTCCCGGCAGGAACCTTTCCGGACAAGGCGGCCCTGAACTTCTTCGGCACCGAGATGACCTTCTGGCAGCTGAGGGAGCAGATGCTCCGCATGACCAACGCGCTGGGCAAGCTCGGCGTGAGAAAAGGCGACCGCGTGGGCATCCACCTGCCCAACTGCCCCCAGTTCGTCATCGCCTACCTCTCCACGCTCTCACTCGGGGCCATCGTGGTGAACATGAACCCCCTGTACACGGCAGAAGAGATCAGGTTCATCATGGAGAGCACGCAGATGGAGACGCTCATCACCTTCGACATGGTGCTTCCCGTCGTCCGGCCGGTGGCAAAGGAGGTCGGGATCAAGCTGAAGGTGGTCACAAAGGTGACGGACTACATCAACGGGTTCGGCGTGAGCACCGCCAGGGACCTTGACCTGAACGAGGAAGAAGGCTGGCACCATTTCTCGGAGCTCATCGAGGGCACGAGCGAGACAACGTTGCCGCGCATCCCCTTCAGCCCCCAGGATCCGGCCATGATCCAGTTCACCGGCGGCACCACCGGCATCCCCAAGGGTGCCCTTCTCACCCACGCAAACATCGTGGCCGCAACCTTCCAGTGCTCTTTGTGGGGCGGGCCCACCATCAGCATCACGCCGCCCGAGAGGCGTACCGTCTTGAGCGTGCTGCCCTACTTCCACGTCTACGGCAACATCGTGGCCATGAACTGGTCGTTCTTCAACTGCGCCACCCAGATCCTGGTGCCGCGCTTCAACATCGACGAGATCATGGGCATCATCGCCAACTTCGAGAGCATCACCTTCTTCCCGGCCGTGCCCACCATGATCACGGCGGTCATCAACCACCAGAAGGCACAAGAGCTGAACCTGGCCAAGAGACTCGGCCTCCTGAACTCCGGGGCCGCCCCCATGCCCGTGGAGCTCATCGAGAAGGTGCAGGACATGGGCATCTACTTCAGCGAAGGCTACGGCCTGAGCGAGTCCACCTCGCTCGGCATCTCCAACCCCATCCTGGGGATGAAAAAGACCGGCTCCATCGGCATTCCCTTCCCGGACAACGACGTGCGCCTGGTGGACATCGAGAACGGGGTCGACGAAGTGAAGCCTGGGGATCCCGGCGAGATAGTCATGAAAGGCCCGCTCATCATGAAGGGCTACTGGAACAATCCGGAAGAGTCTGCCGGGCAGCTCAGGGACGGATGGCTCCACACCGGCGACATCGGCCAGACGGACGAGGACGGCTACATCTTCATCGTGGACCGCAAGAAGGACATGATCATCGCGGGCGGGTTCAATATCTACCCCCGGGAGATCGACGAGGTGCTCTACCAGCACCCGAAGGTGAGCGAGGCCGTGTCCGTGGGCGTCCCCGACGAGTACCGGGGCGAGACGGTAAAGGCCTTCGTGGTGCTGAGACCCGGACAGGCCGCCACCGAGCAGGAGATCATCGCCTTCTGCAAGGAGAAGCTCGCTCCCTACAAGGTCCCGAAGCTGGTGGAGTTCCGGGACGGCCTGCCGAAATCCGCAGTGGGAAAAATCCTGCGCAAGATCCTCCGTCAGGAGGAGATGGAGAAAAGCAAGAGATAGAGACCGGCGGCAATCCTTCCTAAAACAGCCCGCTGATGGTGCCGTCATCGTCCACGTCGATGGCGAGCGCCGCAGGGGCCTTGGGGAGCCCCGGCATGGCGAGGATCTTGCCGGTGTAGATCACCACGAAACCGGCACCTGCAGACACCTTGGCAGAGCTCACGGTGATGGTGAATCCGTCTTTCGGGAACCCGGGGATCTTGGGGTTGTCGGTCAGCGAGCTCTGCGTCTTGGCGATGCACACGGGGAGATGGCCGTAGCCCATGTTCTCGATGTTCCGAAGATCGGCGAGCGCCTGCTGGGAGAATTCCACACCCGTGGCGCCGTACACCTGGTGGGCAACGGTCTGAACCTTGACGGAAAGGGGATCTTCCAGGGCATAAAGCATCCTGAACGCGCAGGGTTTCTCGCAGAGAAGGACGACCTTTTCCGCCAGCTCCAGACCCCCGTCGCCTCCGGCCTCCCGGAGATCCGTGATCACGGCAGGAACCCCGAGATCCTCGCAGCGTTTCTTCAGATCCGCAAGCTCGGCGTCGCTGTCCGCGAGGAAGCGGTTGATGGAGATGACGGCAGGCACCCCGAACCGGGCCAGGGTGTCCAGGTGCTTTTCGATGTTGCCCATGCCGTGCAGGGCATAGGCCCGCTTCGTCACCACGAGCACTACGGCCGAAGGCGTGAGCTTCGCGGCGCGGCACTTGATGTGGAAGAACTTCTCCGCCCCCAGGTCCGCGCCGAACCCTGCCTCTGTGACGGTGTAGTCCGCGAGCTTGCGCGCCATCTTCGTTGCCGCGATGGTGTTGCAGCCGTGGGCGATGTTCGCGAACGGCCCGCCGTGCACGAGCACGGGCACCCCCTCCACCGACTGCACCAGGTTCGGATTGATGGCATGCTTGAGCAGGGCCGCCATGGCGCCGTTTACCCCGATGTCTTTTGCGCAGATGGGCTTACGCAGGTAATCGTAGCCCACGATCACGCCGCCGATCTTCTCCTTGAGTTCCTTGAGATCGTTGGACAGGCACAGTATGGCCATGATCTCGGATGCGGCGGTGATCTCGAAGCCGTCCTCTCTCATGACGCCGTTTCTGCCCTGGTCCTCGAGGCCGAGGATGATGCTCCTAAGAGAACGGTCGTTCATGTCCATGACCCTTTTCCAGACCACGTGACGGGGGTTGATCTCCGGGGAGTGCCGGTGGTGGAGGTGGTTGTCCACCACGGCGGCCAGAAGGTTGTGCGCGGTGGACACGGCATGGATGTCGCCGGTGAAGTGGAGATTGATGTCCTCCATGGGCAGGACCTGGGAGAAGCCGCCACCCGCAGCGCCGCCCTTGACCCCCATGCACGGCCCCAGCGAGGGCTCGCGGATGGCCATCATGGATCGTTTCCCGATGCGGGCAAGCGCCTGGCCGAGCCCGATGGTCGTGGTGGTCTTTCCTTCCCCCATGGAGGTCGGGGACATGGCCGTGACCAGGACGAGCTTGCCGTCGGGGCCATCGTTGAGGCGATCCATGACGCCAAGCGGGATCTTGGCGATGTACCTGCCGTAGGGTACGATGTCGTCACCGGTCAGGCCCAGGGACCATGCAAGCTCCACGATGGGCCGCAGCTCGATGCTCTGTGCGATCTCTATGTCTGATTTCATGGTATCTTCTTCCCGGAATGGTTCTCCAGGGGTTAGAGCCTCGGCATCCCGAAGCTCCTGAGCAGTCCTGTGAGAGATTCCCTGCTCAGGACGTGCTGGTTCACGAGGTCGAGCATCATCTTCATGTCGAATATCAGGCGGATGCCCGGCGTCGAGGGGTACTCCATGTCCCGGTCGGATATGCCGGTGATGTCCTCCTGGCTCACCTTCTCCCGGGCCATGACGCTGGCGATGATCTTTGCCTTGTCCAGGGGGTGTATCATCATCCCGGCGGGCAGTTCCCCGATGATGGTCATGGCGTCGTCGTCCACGGGCAGCTCGTACCCGAAGGCGTAGTCGATGTCCAGACGGTCACGGATGGGGTTGGTGAAGAAGGTGAACCCGCTGGAGATCAACCCGATCTTGTACCCCATGATCTTGAGGGACTGGAGCAGCTCGTGGGTGTCCTGGCTGATGTCGATGGACGCGATGAAGGTGTCGATGACCGAAAGCGGGAGGTTCTCGAGAAAACGGGCGGTAGCGTGCATGAAGGCCAGGTCGCTTTCGTCCTCGGCGGCGCGGCAGAGGTCTTCCCTTCGGATGCCCGTGTGTGCCATCACCTCGGTGAGCGTGCGGCTGTCGATGAAGCTCTCCTCGATGTCGAACAGGACGACCTTCTTCTTCTTGTTGAACACGTTCTCGGTCTGGAACATGGTGTTGATGTGGATGGAGAGCATGATCTCGCGGATGGCAGTCATCAGGTTGTTCTCCGGGAGCGCGCTCCGGCTCGCGTCGCACCACAGGTCCATGAGGAAGATGTTCTCCCTGGCCACCACGGCGGCACTCTCGATGTTGACGTTGTACCTGCCGAGCTTCTCGGAGATGGCCGAGATGATGCTGGGCTTGTCCTTCCCCACCAGCGTCAGCAGCATGTTCTTCCTCTCCCCGGTGCGGGGGATGGGGGTGTACTTTTCCATGGTGAGCCTCACCCCCGTGTCTGCCGAGACCCGTCCCACGAGTTCCTTGAACTCCTTGACGGTGACACCGGCCATGCCGAGGTCCACCACCATGTAGATGGTGAAGAGGCCGTGCAGCACGCCCTGGCGCATGTCCACGATATTGCAGCCCGCCTTCGAGATGGGGGAGGTGATCCGTCCTATGAGCCCCACCGAGTCGCTCCCGATTCCATAGACAATGTAGAGCATGCTGTTCATGGCTCACTCCTCACATAGGATGCAGGGGTTGGGAAAGAACCCCTCGCTCTTTTGGATAGCGCAAAACGAAGGCCGGGTCTACCGGCATGTTCATGAACCGGAAAAGGTTCTCCGGCCCTGGCGCTGCGGGCCGCCACCTTCTTCGCGGAAAAAAGTCCCTGCCCTCAGCCCTTGATGGCCCCGAGCTTGACGGGAAGCCACCAGGTGATGCCGAAAACGAGCGTCTTGAGGATGATCTTCACGGTCGGGAGCCCGGCGGCCTTGCCGATACCGTGCGAGACGATGAGCTCGAGCGGATGGCCGAACACCCAGGTGAAGGCGACGGTCTTCCACAGTTTGTTGAGCCTCTCGTTCCTGTACGGCCGCACGACGCCGATGAGCGAAAAAATCCATCCGGCCACTGCCCCGGCCATCATGAGGTACCACAAGGCCTTGCTCCTGAGCATATTCCCCCCTTGTTCAGTGCAATCTCAATGGGGAGAATAGTACCAGAGAACACGCAGGCGGGCGAGATGAAAAACGGGTGTACAGCGCAGGGCTCTCCGCACCCGGAGGCTTCATGCCCCGCCCTCCCTACACCCGTGACCCTCTCGAACGTCTGTTCCTATTTCTCTCCCGTGAGGAAACCCGGCTCTGCGTAAACCGGATTCGGGTAGGAGTAGAACCCCTTTTTCGTCTTGTACCCCAGCTCTCCTCTGTCGACGAACTGCTTGATGAAGTCGGCGTTTGCCTGGGACTGCTTGTCGCCCGCCTTCTTGGCCCAGTACTCGGTGATGGTCCACACGGTCTTCAGGCCTATCTGGTCCATGATGCCGAAGGGTCCCATGGGCATGTGCGTGATCCCCATCCAGCTCCGGTCTATGTCCTCGATGGAGCTGACGTTCCTCGACGCCAGGGTCATGGCCGAGAAGAAGAGGCTCGAGATCATGGTGTTGAACACGTAGCCGTAGTTTTCCCGGTGGAGCATGATGACGATCTGCCCGATGCTCCTGGCGAAGTCACGGACAAGCTCCGTAACCTCGGGTGCGGTGCCCGGGTGGGGCATCACGTCCACGACGTTGCTGGCCCTCAGGTCGTGAAAGTGGAGCGCGCAGAGCTTGCCGGGCCTGCCGGTCGCCTCGGCAAACATGGAGGGGATGAGGTAGGAGGTGTTGGTGGTGAAGATGGTGCGCTCGGGGCAGAGCTCATTGAACTGTGCGAACACCCTGGCCTTCAGGTCCGGGTCCTCGGGCACCGACTCGCTCACCAGGTCCACTTCTTGGGCCGCCTTGGCGGGATCCGGGGTCCCGGTGATCCTCAGGAGCGTCTGCTGGAGCTGCTCCTCGGTGAGCTTGCCGATGGACGCATACCACGTGCCGAGCTTGGCGATGCGGGCCAGCGCCTTGTCGAGGATCTCCTGGGAGATGTCATAATACACCACCTCGTATCCGTGCATGGCGCACTGGAGCCCGATCTGCTGCCCCATGGTGCCCGCTCCCAGGATGAGAACACGCCTGATATCTTCAACCTTCATATGAATCCCCTCCCCTTCAGAATGATATTCTCGCCTCTGTTCACAAAAAAGGCGGTGTTGTCCTTCATATGCCCCCTATGCGAGGGCTCCGCCGTCCACAACGAAGCACGCCCCGGTCGTGAAAGGGGCCGCGTCAGACACCAGGTACAGCACGGCACCGGCTATCTCCATGGGCTGTCCGGGCCTCCCCAGGGGGATCATCTTGACCGCGTACTCCCTGAACATGTCGTTCTCTATGATGGCCTGGGAAAACTTCGTCTCCACCAGACCGGGCAGCAATGCATTCACGCGGATATTCTTGGCGGCGAGCTCCTTGGCATAGGCGAGCGTCATGGAGATGAGCCCTGCCTTGGTGACCGAGTAGATGCCCTGGAACGGTGCGGGCTTGATGCCGTTGATGGAGGACACGTTCACGATGGAGCCGCCGCCCGATTCCACCATGAGCCTGGCCGCGTGCTGGACCATGAAGAACGGTCCCTTGAGGTTCACGTCAAAGGTCTTGTTCCACACCCCCTCGTCGGCGCCCAGCATCTCGCCGAAATAGGGGTTGGTGGCCGCGTTGTTGATGAGGATGTCGAGCTTGCCGAACCGCTCTTTGATCCCGTTGAAAAGCCCCTCGATCTGCTTGAGATCGCCTACGTGGCAGGCCATGACCTCGGCCTTCCCCCCCCGGGATGCGATCTTGTCGGCAACCCCGGCAAGGGCATCCGCCTTGCGGCTCACGAGGATGCAGCGGGCCCCGTAATCACTGAGCGTGATGGCTATGGCCTCCCCGATGCCCCGGCTGGCCCCTGTCACGAGTGCGATCTTCCCGTTCAGACTGAAATCCACCTTGTCCATGCTCATCTCCTCCCTATGCTCCTTGTGAGGGCTTCGGCCCCCGGTATGGTCATGTCCTGGGTGCCCCGGGCCATCCCTGTTCCGGAATCGCACCCTCTTCCCTCGATCACCACGTGTCGATAAAGGATCGGTCCGCCTTCGGTGCAAAGACTGCCGGAAGCGACCTCAAGCCCCGCATGATCCATCCGCGCGTGTCCGCAGGGTCGATCACGGCGTCGATCTCCAGGTAGGAAGCCGTGTTGATGGCTTTCCCCATCTCATAGGCCTGGTCTACGAGCGATTGAATGGTCGCTTCACGGTCCGCCGGGTTCTCGATAGCCTCGAGTTCTTTTCTGAACCCGTGCTTGACCGCCCCTTCGAGGCCCATGGCGCCGAATTCCCCCGAGGGCCAGGAGGAGGTGAAGAAGGAGCCGTGGAAGCCGCCTCCAGCCATGGCCATGGCACCCAGGCCATACCCCTTGCGCAGAACGATGGTGAAGAACGGTACGTGTACGGCTGCCCCTCCAACGAACATCCGGCACACGTGACGAACCTGCGCACGCGCCTCTGTCTCGGGGCCGACCATGAATCCCGGGGTGTCGCACAGGGAGAGAATCGGCAGGCCATAGGCATTGCAGAGCTGCATGAAACGCGCGGCCTTGTCTGCCGCTTCCGCTTCTATGGCCCCACCCATGTGCATGGGATTGTTCGCGATCACGCCCATGGGCCTGCCTTCGATGCGGATGAGCACCGTGATCATGCCCGCTCCGAAATGGCGGCGCAGCTCCAGAACCGATCCGGCGTCCGCGAGCTTCTCGATCACCTTCCGCATCTCATAGACGCGCAACCGATTCTCCGGGATGAGCCGCCGGAGCAGACGCTGGTCCGCAGCCTCCCACCCCGTTGTCGCTCCCTGGTAATAGGAGAGGTACTTCTTCGCGATCGAGACCGCCTCGGCCTCGTCTGCCACGGCAATGTCGACGACGCCGTTTCGCGTCTGCACGTCAATGGGTCCGATCTCCTCGGGCCTGGTCGTGCCGAGCCCGCCTCCTTCGATCATGGCAGGGCCGCCCATGCCGATGTTGGAATCTTTTGTCGCGATGATCACGTCGCAACAGCCGAGCAGCGCGGCATTGCCGGCAAAGCACGGCCCTGAAACGATGCCGACCAGGGGGACCTTGCCGCTGAGCCCCGCGAACCGGCTGAACGTGGTGATGTCGAGGGCAGCCACCACATTTGCATCGGTGTCGCTGGGCCTTCCTCCGCCTCCTTCGGCAAACAGGGCCACGGGCAATTGCCAATCGTGCGCCAGCGACAGCATGCGGTCCATTTTTTTGTGGTTCATCAGGCCCTGTGTCCCGGCCATCACGGTATAATCATAGGCCATGACCATGCAGCGGGCCTTCTCGTCTCCGAACATCGACCCGTTGATCGATCCGACGCCGGTGATCAGGCCGTCGGCCGGGGCCTTCCGGATCAGATCGTCCAGAGAACGCCTCCTGCGTTGTGCCGCCAGCAGGAGAGCGCCGTACTCGATGAAACTTCCGGGGTCGCAGAGATCCGAAACGTTCTCCCGCGCGGTGCGCTGGTTCTTCCTGCGCCGCCGGGCTACCGCCTCGGGCCGCTGCTCGTCGAGGCAGAATGCGTGGCGCTCCCTCACCTCGGCGAGATCGGGCCGGATCAGGTCGAGGTCCGGCTCCTCCTCGAGGTCTGATGATCCCCTGTCTATCTCCGCCTCCTCAAGGAAGAACAGCGGGGCTCCTTTCAAGATCACGGCATCGGGTTTGGCGCACACGAGCCGCACGTAGCCGCTCCTCTCCGCAGTGACGATGTGCTCCATCTTCATCGCCTCGATCACGGCAACGGTCTGCCCTGCTGCAACGGCGTCGCCTGCAGCCACCTCGAGGCTCACGACACGGCCCTGCACGGGCGAGCCAACCGGGACAGTGCCCGTGGGTACATTCCGGACGCCATCGTCCCGGGGAGAGGCCTTTCCTGAGAGCAGCCTTCCGGAGAAAGCTGCTTTGTGCTCGTCCAGGGGCTCTGCCAGCTCGGCAGCGTTGTCTTCTATGAAGCGTGTGTGGACATCGTTCAGAGCGACCTCGGGCCTGCGCAAAAGACCTCGGAGGAAGGGGAGGTTCGTCGCGACGCCCTCGATCCGGAACTCGGACAGTGCCCGGCAGGCCTTTGCGACCGCGTCCTCGTACCGCCCGGAGCGCGAGGTGACGATCAGCTTTGCGAGCAGCGAGTCAAAGGCCGGATTGGTAGTGTATCCGGTGTACCCGCAGCCGTCGACCCGGACGCCCGGGCCGGACGCCACCTCGTAGACGCTCAGCGTGCCGGCCTCGGGACCGGCACCGCCGCCTGCATCCATCGTCTCGGTGTTGATACGCATCTCTATCGCGTAGCCGCAGTTGTCCGACACGCCCTCTGTGAGCCCGAGATCCCGAAGCGACCTGCCCGAAGCGATCTCAAGCTGTGTACGGACCAGGTCTACTCCGGTGACCTCCTCGGTCACCGTGTGCTCCACCTGGAGTCGGGGATTGGCTTCCATGAAGACAAAGCCCTGCTCTCCCGGTACGCCTCGACCGACGAGGAATTCGAAGGTGCCGAGGCTGTCGTAGCCGGCCTCCCGGGCCAGACGCGCCGCGGCCCCGGTGAGCTCGTCCCGGAGCCGGGAAGAGAGGTTCGGGCAGGGCGCAACTTCGACGATCTTCTGGTTTCGCCGCTGCAGGGTGCAGTCGCGTTCGCCGAGATGGATCACGTTCGTGCCGTCGCCCACGATCTGGACCTCGATATGCCGGGGCTTCCGGACGAGCTGCTCGACATAGACCTCGCCTTGACCGAAGGCCGCAAGCGCCTCCGAGACGCAGCGGGCATAGGCCTCGTCGAGCGCGGAAAGGCTATTGACCGTTCGTATGCCACGGCCGCCCCCGCCCGCCAGGGCCTTGATCATGACTGCAGCACCTTCCGGAAGAGATGAAAAGAAGTCCCTCGCCTCCTCCAGGCTCGCCGCTCCCGGGGTTCCGGGGAGCACCGGCACGCCGGACCGTGCGGCAAACGCACGCGCACCGGCCTTGTCACCGAACAGATCGAGCACCTCGGGCCGGGGGCCGACGAACATGAGGCCCTCCACCGCGCAGCGCCTGGCGAATGCGGAGCTTTCGCTGAGGAAGCCGTAGCCCGGATGGATGGCGTCACAGGCAGCCGTGCGGGCGGCTGCAACGATCTGCTCGATGTCGAGGTAGGCGGCAGCACCCCTTCCGGGGAGGGCGAAGACCTCGTCAGCTGTGCGTGTGTGCAGCGAGGCCGCATCGTCTCCCGCGTGCACGGCCACGGTCCGAATGCCGAGTTCCGCAGCGGCACGGGCGATGCGGACAGCTATCTCCCCCCTGTTGGCAATGAGGAGCTTCACCATTCGATGTACCGCCTCCCCCGGGCCTGGGACCAGCCGTCCGCCACGGGGTGCGATCCGGCCGGACGGAAATCCGCCTTGTCCATGCATTCTCTCCTGTCTGTTCTCCAGTGATAACCGAGATGCCTGTACATATTCAAGCTTTTCTCTTCTTTCCCGCCCTCTTTCATGCGCTTGCCCCTGCGGGCCTTGCCGGCGGGGTCTCCTGAAGATTGCCCCGGGGTTCCCCCATCATCGTGGCGTATTCATGCTCTCTCTTTGTTTTACATCCAAAGAAGCGATTTACATTACGCATATACATTCAAAATCAGAGTACCACTATGATTAACTTACATTATTAAACAGTTTATGTCAATTTTATCTTGACAATATTATAGGCTTACTATAGATAATCTTAGGCATGAATATGGGTGGTGCAGAGAGAGCCTCTTCCCTGACAGCGCGTTGCCTGGACCTTTCGCCCGCGGATACCCTGCCCGCACGCATGCCTTTCGGGAGGACGCCATGACCAAGATTAGCCCGAAAACCGCCAGGAGAGACCGGATCATCACTTCCGCCCTGAAAATCTTTGCCGAGAAGGGCTTTCAGGATGCGACCATATCGGAAATCAGCAAGGCTGCGGGGGTATCCGACGCGACCGTCTACGAGTATTTCAACAGCAAGGAGGAATTGCTTTTTGCGATCCCGGAGGAGATAACGGAAGACGCGCTTAGGGGCGCAGAAAGGATCCTGCCGTTTCTCCGGGGCGTTGATTCCAAGCTGAGGGCCCTTGTGCAGATCTACATGACCCTCTATGAGAAGAATCCGCAATACTCCGCCCTGATCATGCTCCACCTCAAGACCAACAGAAACTTCCTGAAGACCAAGGCGTACGAAGTCATCCGTACTGCGGCACGCATGCTGCTGTCCTGCATCCAGGAAGGCATCGAAGACGGCACCTTCAAAAAGGACATCGACCCCTACCTGGTACGCTCCATGATCCTGGGCACCATTGAACACCTCTGCACCAGGTGGCATCTCCTGGGCACCCCATCCAATCTGGTGGAACAGGTCGATCCCCTCGTTGACCTGCTCCTCGATGGGCTGCGGGTTCAGGAGAACTCGAAGAATATCTCGCTCAACCTGAATTTCGGCGGCGATACCGCATCACTGGCAAAACCGGCCAGCCTCAAGGATACACTGGAGTCATGAAACATATCTCGTGATGAAAAACGAGTACCACGAACGGAGGTTTGCATGAGAACCAAGGAGCAGTACATTGAAGGCCTGAGAAAGCTGCGCAGAAATCTCTACTACAACGGGACACTCATTGACCGGGATGACGAGCTGCAAAAACCCACCCTCGAGGTCATGGGCGTCACCTTCGACGCTACCCAGGACCCGGAGCTCAAGGATTTATGCACCGCGACGTCGCACCTCACCGGCAACACCATCAACCGTTTCTGCCACATCCATCAGAATACGGAGGATCTGCACAAAAAGCAGGACATGACACGTGCCCTGTGCAGGAAGGTAGGCTTCTGCATCCAGCGATGCATGGGCATCGATTCCATCAATGCCGTCAATGCGGCTTCCTTCGAAGCGGACAAACTCAATGGCGGGAACACGGAGTACCACAAGAACTTTTTGAAATGGCTCGTAAATTTCCAGAACAATGACCTGGTCGGGTGCTGCGCCCAGACCGACATAAAGGGTGAGCGGCTCAAACGGCCCATCGAGCAGACCGATCCCGACATGTACCTGCACGTGGTGGAGAAAAAGAGCGACGGCATCGTCGTCAACGGGTGCAAGCTCCATATCTCCGAGGCATCGATTGCGGACGAGATCATGGTCATTCCCACCAGGGCGCTGGGCCCCGACGAGAAGGACTACGCAGTCGCCTTCGCCGTGCCTGCAGATCACGAGGGCGTCAAGCAGGTCCTCTCCATCCACAATTTCCGCAAACGCAAGCACTACCACAAGGGATTCGCCGGCGGCTACACGGACTCGTACCTCATCTTCGACAACGTGTTTGTCCCCTGGGACAGGGTGTTCCTCTGTGGAGAGAATGACCATGGCGGGCTCTGCGCGCTGCTGTTCGCACTGTTCCACCGCCACAGCTACTCGGGGTGCAAGCCCGCCATCGGAGATGTCCTCACCGGGATGGCCTCCCTGGCTGCACGGCATAACGGCATCAGAAAGACCTCCCATGTCAGGGAGATGCTCGCCGAGTTCATCTCGATCACCGAACTGGGCTATGCGGCGGGATACACCGCCTCGGCCATGGGCAAGCCCGAGGTGTACATACCGGGCCTGGGCCCGGTACCGTATGGACCCGGCAGCTGCATCCCCCATTCGATCTATGCCAATGTGGGCAGGTGCCTCACCGGCGAAGCGGTGTTCAAGGAACAGGAGATGCTCTGCAGCATAGCGGGGGGTCTGCCCGCAACCTTCCCCAACGAGGCCGACATCGAAAATCCCGAGCTGAAACCGCTCCTGGAAAAGTATCTCAACCGCAACCCCAACGCCTCGGTCGAGGAGCAGATCAAGTTCTGGCTGCTCTATATCGACTACTCCTGTTCCGGTTTTACCGGACCCATGAACTACGGGAACTATCATGGCGGGGGATCGCCGATCATGGAGCAGATCGCCATCACGTCCCAGTACGACATCAAGACACGGGAACACCTGGTGAACTATCTCGCCGGGGTTGAAGAGCTGAAACCGGGCACCCTCACCAAGATTTAAGCCTCCGCGAGCGGGTACGCCTGCATGGGCGTACCCGCTCTGTTATCAGGGCCGGTTGATGAGAGTGCGCATACCGACATTCATCACGCCCGTGAAGGCAGCCCTCTCTCCTGCACGAACGATGAGCCCCGGTCAGGCGGCCGTTGCTACAGGCATGCGTTCCTTGACCGGAATACAACAACGAGGAGGAACTCGAACCATGTCATTTTTCCCTGAAACTTCCATGGCAGCTGTTTTTCAGAACCGCGTACAGAAATTCCAGGACAATGCCTGCGTGGCGTACAAGAAAAAAGGGCACTATACGGGTATCTCGTGGAAGCAGATGAACGAGATGGTCCGGAGAGTCGGTCGGTTTCTCCTCTCAAAGGGCATAAAAAAGGGCGATACCATCGCGATCTTTTCGGCCAACAGGTACGAGTGGTGGGTTACGGACCTGGCCATTCTTTCCGTGAATGCCGTTGATGTGCCGGTTTATCCGACAAACTCGGCAAAAGAGGCCCGGTACATTCTCGACAACTCCGGTGCATCCCTGTGCTTCGTGGGAACGACTGAACAGATGCAAAAGGTTCTCGACGTGAAGAAAGACCTGCCGAACCTGACCGAAGTCATTGTCTTTGACGAGCTTGCCGAAGGGGTTCACGGCGTCACCCCCTTTGCCGAAATCCTTGCCCTGGACAAGAGCGCTCGGGAAGAGGCACTGCTGGAGGAGCGGATCGCGGGCATCCACCCCTCGGACCCCGCCACGATCATCTACACCTCCGGCACCACGGGGAACCCCAAGGGGGTCCTGCTCTCCCACAGCAACCTCCTGGTGAACACCCTCCAGTCCAGCGACATCGGCGGACGCTACTGGCACCTGGACTTCGAGTTTCTCTCCTTTCTGCCGCTGTCACACGGGTATGAGCGCATCGCCGGCTACTACCTGGCAATCCATCAGGGGCGTACGGTCTACTTTGCCGAGAGCTTCGCAAAGATCACGGAAAACTTCCGCGAGGTGCGGCCCGGTTTCATCGTCAGCGTTCCCCGGCTGTTCGAAAAGCTTCACGCCGGCATCCTGTCCAAGGTTGCGGAGGCACCCCCCAAGAAGCAGAAGCTCTTCAACTGGGCGTTGAGAGTTGCCAGGAAGAACCTCCCCTATATCTGCCACGACAGGCCCCGCCAGGGCCTCTTTGCCCTCGAGTATCTCCTGGCGGACAGGCTCGTGCTCTCAAAGCTCAAAAAGGCCCTGGGCCTCGACAGGCTGAAAATCGCCATCTCCGGGGGCGGTGCCCTTGGCGTGTCCGATATCGAGTTCTTCCTCGGAATGGACATCCGGATCCTCGAGGGGTTCGGCATTACCGAGTGCAGCCCCTGTACCAACTGCAACAGGCCCGACCGTATCAAGCCCGGGACGTGCGGTCCTGCGGACCTGTATACCGAAGAAAAGATCGCCGAGGACGGCGAGCTGCTCATCAGGGGACCGCAGGTGATGATCGGGTACTACAAGGACGACAAGGCCACAAAAGACGCCTTCACCGAAGACGGGTTCCTGAAGACCGGCGATATCGCCGAGTTCGATGCCGACGGGTTCCTCAGGATCACGGGCCGGAAAAAGGAGATCATCGTCACGGCTGGGGGAAAAAATATCGCGCCCCTCAATATCGAAACAAGCCTCACCTCTTCGCGCTACATCGAGCAGGTCGCCATCATAGGGGAAAAGCGGAAGTACCTGTCCGCCCTCATCGTGCCGTCCTTCGGAGAGCTCGCGGTCTGGGCGAAAAACAACAATATCGACAGCTCGGATCGTGAGGCTCTGGTCAGAAACGAGGCGGTGAAAAAGTTCTTTGAGGCGGAAATCGCCGCGTGCACCAGGGAACTGGGGCAGGTCGAGCAGATCAGGCAGTTCGCGCTCCTGCCCGCCGAGTGGTCCCAGGAGACAGGAGAGCTTACCCCGACATTGAAGGTCAAGAGGAAGGTCATCGACAAGAAGTATGCATCGCTGATCGAATCCCTGTATCCACCGGAATAAAACACCTGCAGTCAATAAAAAGGAGGGGTATCACGCCCCTCCTTTTCCCGGAACAAAGACTTCTGCACGGCTCTGAGACCCTGTGCGCGGCCTGATACGGGAAAGCACGGGAGACATGTACCGGCCCTGAGCTTCCCGGCACAGGGGGTAATAATCGGAAGCTTTTCCCGTGCCTGTTCATTCCGGTCTTCTCGCTGGCGGTGTAGTCAAATGCAGGCGAGATGACCGGAATGCACAGGTCAAATCTTCTCGCCTCCACTCTAGGGGCCTCGGGCACCTCCCCCTCAGGCATTGCTTTTGAGTCGCTTGGTGACCTCGTCATTGATGATGTGCACGGCAAAGATGAGCACCTTGAATCGCGGGTCCGACGTCTGCCCATGATAGGAGCGGTAGTAGATCTGCTGCATGATCACCGCGATGCGGAAGATACCGAAGTAGTAGTAAAAATCGAAGTTGTCGATGGTGATGCCGGCCTTGTCTGCGTACCGCTCGACCATCTCTGCGCGGGTGAGGGCACCCGGCAGGTTGGTGGGCAGCATCCCGGCCAGCTGGACTTCAGGCGGGTCGTCTGCCTGCACCCAGTACCCGAGCGAACTGCCCAGGTCCATGAGCGGGTCGCCGATGGTGGCCATCTCCCAGTCGAGCACGCCGATGATCTCCAGCGGGTTGTCGGGGTTCAGGACCACGTTGTCGAACTTGTAGTCGTTGTGGATGACGGCGGGCCGTGCGAAATCCGGGGGCATGTGATCATGGAGCCACTGCATGATCCCTTCGCACGTGGGCGCATCCGGCGTGCGGGCTGCGCGGTAGCGCTCGGTCCACCCCTCAACCTGCCGCTTCACATACCCCTCGGGTTTCCCGAAACCGTCGAGCCCTATGGCCTTGTAGTCGATGGAGTGGAGCTGCACATGCACGTCCAGGAGATTCCCGCACAAAGTTCGCATCTGGTCGGGTGTGTATTCGAGCCCCTTTGGGAGCTTCTTCCTCAGGATGATCCCGGGGATGCGCTCCATCACGTAGAAGGGGCAGCCCATGACGGCGGCATCCTCGGTGTACACGAGCGGCTTGGGGCAGTAGGGAAAAACCGGGTTCAAGGCGGAGAGGATCCGGTACTCACGGCCCATGTCATGGGCCGTCTTCGCCTTTCGGCCGAAGGGAGGCCGCCTCAGGACCAGGTCCGTGCTCCCCACCCTGATGAGGTACGTGAGGTTCGAAAACCCGCTCGGGAACTGTTCCACCACGAGCTCCCCGGCCAAACCGGGGATACTGTCCTTGAGGAACGCCTCCACGGTCTTCAGGTCGAGCTCTTCCCCCTGCCGTATCTGCGTGGGCTTGTCCGTCACATCCATTCTGTTCCCTCCTGAGCCGCCGCCTTATCGCGGCAACACGTACGATTCGACGAGATCGATGAGAAAGTCGGCATATTTCTCGACGTTGATTCCCCTACTGGCATATTTCCACCTCTTGAGGTACCATTCCTGGAGCATCGCCTTGAGCACGGCGCCCGCCAGCTCCACATCCACGGCCCGGAAGACGCCTTTCTCCTGTCCCTGCGTAAGGATCTCGACAAAGATTCTCTCCGTGAAGAGCTCCGCCTCGATGGCGTTGCGCCGCTCTTCCTTTGCCAGGTTCTTGGTCTCCATGTAGGAGAAATAGAACCACGGCTGCATGACCTCGCTCAGGTAGAGGTGAGCATGGATCGCGCGCTTCAGCTTCAGCCGGAGATCCTCGATCTCCGTTATCTGGTCGAGCAGCACCCGCATGGCGATCATCCAGCCCTGCCGCTGGATCATGTCCAGGAGCTCATCCTTGCTCGTGAAGTAGGTATAGAGGGCGCCCATGCTCAGGCCGGCCTCGGCCGAGAGCTCCCTCAGGCTCATGGCGGAAAACCCCTTGGCATTGCTGATGGTGAGCGCAGCGTTGAATATCTTCACCAGGTTTTTTACCGCGACTCCTTCCTTCTTGATCCTGATGTTCTCCCTGTTGCCGAGAAAGTACTCCCGGCACATGTCCTCCATGGACACGCGCACGAGCTTCTTGAAGGTCTTGAATTTCAGGTCGTCGCTCATGAAAGGGGGCTACCTCACCGTCTTTCCTTCGTAGTCCCTGAGGATCCTTTTCGCCACGGACATCTTGTGGACCTCGTCCGCCCCGTCGTAGATGCGGGCCGCCCTCTCGTGCCGGTAGAAGTAGGCGATGATGGTGTCGTCCGTCATGCCCATGCCGCCGTGCACCTGGAGCGCCTTGTCGATGACGTTCTGCATGACCCCTGCCACGAAGAACTTGATGAACGAGATGTCGTACCGCGCGGCCTTGGCCCCGAGCTTCTCGATCTTCCAGGCGGCGTTCAAGGTCATGAGACGGGCAGCCTGGATGTTTGCCGCGCACTCGGCGATCCACGACTGGATGATCTGCTTGGTGGCCAGCGTCCTGCCGTCGGGCGAGATCAGCCTCTTGGATGCCCGGGAGCACATGAGGTCGAAGGCCCGGTTGCAGATGCCTATCCAGCGCATGCAGTGGTGGATGCGGCCGGGACCGAGACGCTCCTGGGCGATCATGAAGCCGTAGCCCTCGGGTCCCAGGAGGTTTTTCTGCGGGACCCTGCACGACTGGAACAGGATCTCTCCGTGCGATGCGTAATCGTCCCCGCTGTGACCCATGACCGGGATGTTCCGTACGAGGTTGAACCCCGGGGTGTCGGTGGGCACGATGATCATGCTCGCCTGCATGTACGGCGGGGCCTCGGGGTTGGTCACGGCCATGACGATGGAGAAGGTGGCGCCGTCGGCTGCGGTGGAGTACCACTTCTGGCCGTTGATGACATAGTCGTCCCCGTCCTTGACCGCGGTGGTGTCCATCATGACCGGGTTGGACCCGGGCATCTCCACCTCGGTCATGGAAAAGCAGCTCCGGATCTTTCCCTCCACGAGCGGCCTCAGGTACGTATCTTTCTGCTCCGGCGTGCCGTGGAGATGGAGGATCTCGATGTTGCCCGCATCAGGGGCATGGCACCCGAACACGAAGTGGCCGAGCGGGCTCCTGCCCAGAGACTCCGAGACAAACGCGTGCTCCACGAGATCGAGGCCCATGCCGCCGTACTCCTGGGGGTGGTTCGGAGCCCAGAGCTCCATCTTCCTGACCATGGCGCGCTTTTCCTCGATAACGGGAAGCATCTCCCTGAAGGTCTTGTGGAGGAATTCCGGTTCGAGGGGGATGAGTTCCCTGTCTACGAACTCGTCCATCATCCCTGTGATGGCCTTGATCTTGTCCGGGACTTCAAAGTCCATTGGTGCCCTCCTTTTGATGTGAGAATGTTACCGGTACGTGATCAGAGAGGGATCGCCCGCAAGCTCGAGGTGCGCCAGGGAATTGAACCCGGCGAGCGTTATCCGCTCCTCGTTGTACATGAACCGCGTGATGGAGGTGTTCACGATCTGCCAGTTCAGCCTCATGGCTCCCTCTCCGGGGATGCAAAGGACACTGGCCAGAGAAGCGGCTATCGCACCTCCGGAGGTGAAAACCGCAATGGTCTTGCCGCCGCCATGTTTGCGCATGACCGTCATGAGTGCCCCCGACACCCGCGCAACGAGCTCTTCCCAGGTTTCCACCCCCGGGGTGTCGAGTCCTCCTGCGACCCACCTGAGCATGGCTCCCTCGAATACCCTCTTGAATGCGGCCTTGCTCTCATACATCCGGGGAAGGTCGTCGTTCAGTGATGGGTCCTGCCGGGCCATGGCCGGGAACAGGGCGGTTACGATGGCAGTGGTGTCGTACTCGTTGAATCCCTCCATGATGTCGAGGGCAGGGAGAACCTTGCCTCCTCTCCGGTACCAGGCGATGGTCTCTTCTGCCGTGGCCGTCTGACGATCCATGGAGCCGGAATAGAGGGCATCGGGTTGAAACCCGGTATCGTACAGGTATGCGGCCACGATCTTTGCCTGGCGGATGCCGAGCGGGGAAAGCCTGTCGTAGTTTTCGTGCCCGAATGACGCCTGCCCATGGCGGATCAGATATATCATGCTCACCTCACCTCTGTTACCGGGGATACGGATAGGCTGTCAAGTTAATTGTGAGCGAACGCTCGTTTTTATCTTGCAAATGTCCGCTCGCTCGTCTATCGTTTTCATGGTGCAGGGGCCGGAGCGCTCCGCACGAAACAGGGAGATTGCGCGTGAAGATCCTGGTGTGCGTCAAGCAGGTGCCAGATTCCGGAGAAACCCTGAGCATCGATGCCTCCTCCGGGTGGATCGACTACGGGAGGTCCACGGTCTTCAGGATGAACCGTTACGATGAGTTCGCCCTGGAAGAGGCCCTCCTCATCCGGGAGAGCCTGCCGGGCACCGTTGTCCATGCCCTTTCCGTGGGCCTTGATCGGGTGGGATCCACCATCAGGAGGGCGCTGGAAATGGGGGCGGATCACGGCATTCACATCCGGGATGGGCGCGAGAGCTATGTGAGCCCGTTCTCGGTGGCCTCCCTCATCGCCTCCTGTGCGCGGACCAGGGGCTACGACCTCATCCTCGCAGGGGTCATGGCCGAAGACGACATGGCCTGCCAGGTGGGGCAGCTTGTCGCTGCACTGCTCGACCTGCCCTGCGCCACCTCGGTGATCCGCGAGGATTTCCGCCCTGGCGGCTCGGAAATTCTCGTAGAGCGTGAGATCGAGGGCGGGTGCAGGCAGGAGATCCTGCTCAAGACCCCTGCGGTACTCACCATCCAGCCCGGCATCAACGCCCCCCGGTACCCGTCCCTCTCGCATGTGTTGAGGGCACGGTCGCAGCCGCAGGAGATCATCGAATCCCGGGACCTTGGGATCCCGGAACAGCAGGAGATCGCGGGGCGCCTGAGGGCCCCGGATCTCACCTCGCAGGGGATCTTCCTCGAGGGGTCTTCGCGGGAAAAGGCTCGCGCCCTGGTTGGGATACTCCACGAAAAGGCGCTCCTCTTACAGCGGTAGGGTTATGGAGAAGGACACGTACATCATTGCAGAATACATCAAGGGAAGCATCCCGGGCGAGACGCTGGAGATGGTGACCTTTGCAGGAGAGCTCAGCCCCAAAAAGCGCCCCACCATCGTGCTCCTCGGCAGGGACATTGCCGGGCCGGCCCAGGGTCTTGCAGAAAAGACCGGGTGCGACATCATCGCCGTCATGGGCGAGAACCTGGAGCTCTACAACGCCGACACCTACCGCCGGGCCCTCCTCGATATCCTCCTGCCCCTGGCGCCGACCTGGGTCTGCCTGCCCCACACCGCCATGGGCTACGACCTGGCGCCCGGTCTTTCCGTGGGGCTGAAGGCCGCGTGCATCACCGGGGTGGAGGCCATTCAGGGCAGGACCTTCACCCGAAGCGCATACGCGGGAAAATTCCTGGTGGACATCTCACCGACAAGTACATCCGCGGTACTCACCGTGCTGCCCGGCTCATTTCGCCCCTGCAGGGACTTCCGGGGCCCCGTTGGTCGGGTAACCACGGTCGAGCGTTCCGGTTCATCTCCCCGGTCCTGGACCCTGGAGATAAAGGAATCGCCCCACAGAGACAGTGCCCTCAAGGATGCAGAGGTGATCGTCTCTGCCGGAAGGGGTATCGGCAAAAAGGAAAATGTCGATCTGCTGAAACGACTCGCGACACTCTTTCCCCGGTCAGCCGTGGGGGCATCGCGTTCGGTGTGCGACCTGGGCTGGCTCGATTACCGTCACCAGATCGGCACCACGGGACAGACCGTGTCCCCGAAGCTCTACATCGCATGCGGGATCTCGGGGGCCATCCAGCACGTCTCGGGCATGAAGGGCTCGCAGACCATCGTTGCGATCAACACCGACCCTTCTGCAAGCATCTTCCGTGTCGCGCACTACTGCGTCGTGGAGGACCTCGCCACGTTCATCCCCCTCCTCATCGAGGAATCCGGTGATCTTCCCCCTGCCGGACATCGGCCGCCTCAACCCGGGTGGCCTTGAAAGGAAAACTGCGCTCCTATGCACAAAAAAGATCTCGACCCAGGGAGGTGACATGCCGGTCTACGAGTTCAACGGGAGGGTTCCCTCCATCGGAGAGGGCTCCTGGATAGCCACAAGCGCGTGCATCATCGGTGACGTGACCGTCGGAAAGAGCTGCTGGATAGGGCCGAATGCCGTGATCCGCGGCGATTTCGGAAGGATCGTCATCGGTGATGAAACTGCTGTTGAAGACGGTGCCGTCCTCCACACGCCATCGGTGGTCACCATCGGCACCCGGGTCACCATCGGCCACATGGCCATGGTCCACGGCAGCGTCATAGGAGACAACGCGGTGATCGGCATGAACTCCACCCTCGGTGACAACGCCCGGGTGGGCTGCTGGTCAATCGTGGCGGAACACTCCCTGGTGAAGAAGAACCAGGTCGTACCGGATTACAAGCTGTACGCAGGCTCGCCAGCCGTGGAAAAGGGCGACATCGATGAACGGTACAGGGAGATCATGATCCTGGGCAAGCAGATGTACGTGAATCTCGTCGATCAGTACTGCACGGGGTTGAGGAGAATCGATGGCCCCTGAGGGTGTCCGACCCGGGGAACAGGGCCCGGGCATCTTGCCGGAGCCAACACGTCCAGAGAAAGGTGCAAGAGTTTTCTCCGGATCTTGCGTTGAACGCATAAGCCGGATATCATTGTCATATCATTTGTTCTTATGAGGAGGTACCCATGAACCACCCCGAAGCCACGGCCATGGCCCTTTCCATCCTGAGGTCCGGCAACCCGTTCCAGTGGTACGTGATCACGTTGCTGGCCTTGACCCTGTCCGTCTATCTGAATGAAATATCTCAGAAGAACTGGCGCGGCATTGCGGCAGGCCTCTCCCTGTACATGGTCCACTGGTTCGTGGAGATCGTCAATGCCCTGATCCAGCACTTCTCGGGCCATGCCCTCTGGACCGTGCCAACAGGGACCGCCTTTTTGATCCTCGTGGGGGTCGGCGTGGAGATCAGCCTCATGTTCTCCATAGCCGGGCTCATCTTGAGCAAGCTGCTGCCCGAAGACCCGAAGATGACGATCTTCGGCATCAACAACCGTCTCCTGTTTGCCATCGGAAATGCAGCCTTCTACTCGATCTTCGAGATCTTCCTCGTGAAGACCCCCTGCTTCGTGTGGGTCTACCCCTGGTGGGGCGCCTTCCCTGTCTTCATAACGGTCTACATCCCGTTCTTCCTCGCGGCCTTCTATGTCTATGACTGGGAACCCAGGGCGCAGAAGATCTTCATCGGGTCCCTCTTTGCCGTCAATGCCGTATCTCTCGTCATCTTTGCAGGCATCCTGGGCTGGATATAGCCGGGTAAGAATCCGCGAGGGCGAGCGTTTCTAATAAGGGAGTCTGATCGAACAGGGGTGCAGGCGGTTCGCTGGGGGGCGCGCCCCCTGCCCGGAGCCGCGTCCGCCGCTTCAGAAAGCCCCGGAATCTTTACCGGAGCTTCCTGAGCTCGTCGATGATGCCATCCAGGGGGGGCCGTGAGTTGATGTCGTGGACATCGATGTATCTGATCCTGCCTTTCTTATCCACGATGAAGATGGCCCTTTCGGCAGTGCCGTCGGTACGCAGGACGCCGTAGGTGTCGGCAACCTTGCCGTGCGGCCAGAAGTCGGACAGCACGGGGAACCACAGGGCGCCCATGGCCCTGGTCCAGGCAAACTGTGTCGGCGTGTTGTCCACGCTGATGCCGATGAGCATGGCATCGTTGCCCTCGAACTCTTCCCGGGCGATGTTGTAGCCCGGCCATTGATCGGAACACACCGGCGTCCAGGCCGCAGGGACGAAGGAGATCACGATGTTCTTCCTGCCCAGGAAATCCTTCAGGGACACGGTTCCTCCGGACACGGCCTTCAGGGTGAACTCCGGGGCCATATCACCCACCCTGACCTTGAGCACGCTGTCTCGAGGCTTGAGCGTCCCCACCTGATACACGCTCTCGTGGAGGACATCCTCTGCAGAAACGACCGGTACGGCCCAGAGGGCCACGCACGAAACGAAAACGAGCATGGTGGTGATCTTCGTTTTCACGGTGCACCTCAAAACCGGATCCCCGACTTCTTCAGCAGGCCGTCCAGGAAAACCTTCTCATCATCGTACGGGCCCTGCCTCGAGAAGAAGACATCGAAGGAGGAGCCTGCACCTTTTTTGATCCCGAAATAGTGCGGGGTTCGAATGCCGGGCAGCGAATTGATGGCCGTCCCTCCCTTGTCTTCGAAGAGCGGGAACCCGACGGCGTATTTCTGCCTGAAGATATTCACCTCATAGGCCGAGTTGCCGATGCCGATGCCGATGAGCTTGACCCTGTCCTTCAGGTCTTTCCTGCCCTGGATCGCCTGGTAGAGTTTGTTGGCCATGGGCGCGTGCCGCTGGCAGTAGGGGCAGTACATGCTGAAAATTTCCACGATGAGTATGTCCGCCTTCACCTCCGAGAGGCTGAAGAGACCGCTCGCCTGCTTCAGCCCCAGGGATTCCCTGACCTTCGCCTCGGCAGGCACGAGGAGCTTGATCTTTGCAAGGCCCCCGCTGTAATCGATCTCCTGACTATCTGCCGCACCTGCACCGGTAAAGGGGAGCATGCAGAAGATCACCCCTATGACAAGATATTTTCCCCTCTTCATGGCAACCCGCTCCTTGGTATACGGGCGCCCGACATCCCTGTGGGAGGGGTGCCGGGCGCCGATACGCTGATTCGCTCTTACCAGTTCTCCCCGAGGAGTTCGAAGTAATCCCTGGGATGAGCACATGCAGGGCATGTTGCAGGGGCCTCTGCGCCTTCGAAGAGGTATCCGCAGTTCCGGCATCTCCACACCACGGGCTTGGCTCTCTTGAAGACCCTCCCTGCCTCTATGTTCGCAGCCAGGTCCGCGTAGCGCTTCTCGTGCTGGGTTTCGGCCACGCTTATCGCCTCCCAGACCATGGCAATGGCCTCGAACCCTTCCTCCCGGGCCACCTTGGCAAAACCGGGGTACAGCTCCGCACGCTCGAAGTGTTCTCCCGCAGCAGCCGCCTTGAGGTTCTCCAGGGTCGTGCCGATGACGCCTGCCGGGAAACTTGCCTGGATCTCGACCTCTCCGCCCTCGAGGAACTTGAAGAACCGCTTGGCATGCTCTTTCTCCTGGTTGGCGGTTTCCTCGAAGATGTCTGCTATCTGCATGTACCCGTCTTTCCGTGCCTGGCCGGCAAAATAGGTGTA
>JAJFUP010000006.1 GCA_021372395.1 Deltaproteobacteria bacterium | reverse complement strand
CCGGCCCTGCGAAAGCTCGAGGCATCCGGATTCGTGAAGAAGGAAGTGGTCTACCAGACCGGGAAACCGAACAAGCACGTGTACACCCTCACGGATACGGGAAGGGAAGTGTTCCACCAGTCTCTCACCGCCCCGCCCGTGCCCATAGACTATCAGCTCGACTTCCTGACCAGGGCGTTTTTTTTCCGCTTCCTCACGAAAGAGGAGGTGATCCTGCAGTTCGAAAAGGAGATCAGCTCCCTGGAGGAGCAGCTCCAGGATCTGGAACTGATCAAGCCGGAGGTGAAGATCAGGAGCGATGAGAACGGGATGTTCATCTATTCCACCATCGTAGAGCTGATACAGATGCTCCGGGACAGATATGCCGGCGAACTGGATCAAAAGAGGAGGTCTCCGGGACCAGGCAGCTGATCCTGTCAGGGGAGAGTCCGAAGCGTGATGAAAAATCGAGCAACCGGGGAGGTGCATCCATGGATACATTTTTCAACCCCTCATCCGTAGTGGTGATCGGGGCTTCCAATTCGCCGTTCAATCTCGGCTCCACGATCTGCAGGGCTCTAGGTGAGTTCCTGCCGTTCAAGGGCAAGGTCTACGCCGTAAACCGGAAGGCCGAGACCGTGTACGGCTGCCAGGGTTATGCCGCGGTCAACGACATCCCCGACCCGGTGGACCTTGCGGTCATCATCACCCCTGCCAAGGTTGTGCCCGGTTTTGTCAAGCAGTGCGGGGAAAAGGGCATCAGGCGCATCGTCATCGAGAGCTCGGGCTTCTCCGAGGGAGGAGAGCAGGGCACGGCCATGCAGCATGAGATCGACGAGATCTCACGGGCCTACGGCATGCGCATCATGGGCCCGAACTGCCTCGGGGTGATGAACACCGAGAACAAGTTCTGCTGCTTCTACGGAATCCAGAAAGAAGATTTCGACACCTTTCTCCAGGAGTCTGGCTCCATATCCTATATCATACAGAGCGGCGGCATCGTGGTGATCGTCCTGGAGTCTTTCCGGACCGACGTGGTCAAGGCAGCCAAGATCGTGAGCATCGGCAACAAGAGCGACATCGACGAAGCCGACATGATCGAATATTACGATGGTGACCCCAAAACCGATGTGATCTGCATGTACCTCGAGAACATCAAGCACGGGCGAAAGTTTCTGGACGCGGCAAAGAAAGTGAAGAAGCCCATGCTCGTCTTCAAGGTAGGCAGGACCACGGAGGGGGTTCGTGCCGCCCAGTCGCACACTGCCGGCATGGCGAACAACGACCTCATCTTCGATTCCGCCTGCAAACAGGCGGGGATCATCAGGGTCCGATCCATCTCCGAGCTGCACTCGCTGCCGAAGATGTTCACCCACATGCCCCCGCTCACGGGCAAGAGGATTGCCGTATTCACCAACTCCGGGGCATTCGGCGGCATCACGGCCGACCTGCTGATCGAGGCAGGGCTCGAGATGGCGAAACTCTCACCCGAAACCCAGGAGAAGCTTGCCAAGACAGGCCAGATCTTTAACGTCAGCAATCCCATCGACTTGGGACCGGCCCTGTCCATGCAGACGTTCCTCGAGATCTTCGACATCCTGCTGTCCTCCGGCGAGGTGGACGGTCTGCTGCCGGTACCGAGCCTGTGGCACCCCATGGTGATCGAGGCGATCATGGAGCTCGTGAAGAAGTGCCACCAGTACGGAAAGCCGGCTGCCATCTATACTCCCAATGCCGCTGCCAAGACCATATCCTACCGCGACACGCACCAGGTGCCCCTGTTCGAGTCGCCTGAAGAGGCCGTGCGGGCGTTGTCGGTATCTTACCAGCAGTACCTCTACCGGTTGCGCAAGGAGGATCTCCGGGTGAGACCTTCCGTGGAAGCGCGCGCAAGACAGGGAGTAAGCCCGTACCAGGACTATGCGGAAGGGGCATGAGAAAACGGAAGCGGGGAAGTGCGGTTTCTGTGGTATGCGGCCGGAAAGTACAGACACATTGAAGAACGAAAGTGACGTTCCTTGCCGGTCTGAGTGTTTCAGCGCTTGCAGCTTTACTCCAGGCTGAAATCAAGCCTCGTCGTTCTGGCCACGCACGGAGACATCAGGCAGGCTTGTATGCGCAAACAGTCACACCCGGGTACGATCGAGCCGGGACAAGATTCAATCAGCCCCATCGCTCAAAGTCCTGTTCCTAACGTTTCTCCGGCGGGATCAGGATCTTCAGAACGTCCTCCTTGCCCACGACCCCTACGAGGGAGCCGTCCGTGCCGATCACGGGAAGCGTGTGGATCTTCTTGTCCACCATGAGGGATGCCACATCCTCGATATCGGTCTGAGGGGTCACGGTGACGGGTTTCGGAGTCATGGCCTGGGACACGGTGGCGGCGGCGATCTTGTCCATCTCCTTTTCTATGTGCTTGGAGGAGATGAGCGGTATGATCCCGTCGAGCACGACGAAGTACGACGGCAGGGGAAGCTTCTTCTGCTGCGAGATGAGGTCGTCCCTGCAGAGGATGCCCACGAGATTTCCCTGGCGATCCACCACCGGGGCCCCGTTGATGTGATTTTCCATGAGGACTTTCGCGGCATCCACGATTCCCATATCCGGATGCAGCGTGATCACCTCACTGGTCATGATCTCTTGAACCTTCATGCCACACCTCCTGCGGAAGTTCCGTGCACATAGTAGATGTATGGACGATTCGGGAAGTGTCAAGGGGGATGGAATGAAGATGCTTCGCTGGCGCCCCCCTGCGACCGGACGCTAAAAGGATCAGGCCGGCGGGGGCTCCATCATGAAGCCTGGATGAAGCCTTCCACCTCGCCGGTGAGCCATGCCGCCCACGCATCGATTCCCGCCCCTGTCCGGCACGAGGTCTCGATGATGGCAATCGAAGGGTTCAGGGCGCGGACACGGTCGGTGAGGGCCTGCATGTTGAAGTCGGTCAGCGCCCCCAGGTAGTCGACCTTGTTCACGAGCAGCACGTCGCA